>JADFYY010000123.1 GCA_015232825.1 Magnetococcales bacterium | reverse complement strand
GATTTTTTTGAATGCAAAATCAATTTTCGGATCGATAAATTTCATGACGTATTCTTTGCAGTTGACCGAGCAAGAGTGTCTGATGGTTCATTGTCTTGTGAAAGGGGTGTGCCGTCAATCAAAATCAGCAGCGATTCAGAATTAAATAACCATTTCTCTTGGTCGTCATAGCCAGAGGCCGTTTCAATGGAGCGTTACGGTGGGGTGTTTGGGGAATGTGGGCCAAGTGTCCGCTAGGAATACCTCTTCGGAGAGCAGTTTGATGGCGCGATGGTGAATTTCATCCCACATGAGAGTGAGTCGGCTGAGTTGTTCGACCATTTGATCTGAATTGTCGTCGGATGTGGTTGGGTGAGGGGTTTCGTCCAATTGGCGGAGGGTGGAAATTCCAATCATCAACGAACGTTTGGCATGCTCGGCAATCGCGGCGATTTTTTCCAGAGATTGCTGATCCAACTGGGTCAGATCGGTTTCAAAGAAATTTGTATCCATTTTCTCTCTCCCGGTATATAAAAGAGATGCTCCTTTTGATCAGACTCTTCAGATTCTCTATGTATACTCTGGATGTTATTAAAATACCATGAAAAATGTATGCCGTTTGTTGCAAAAGTCACACTGGATCGGTCTGCTCTTGTGGATGGGGATTTTTGCATTGCCGTCCGTTGGGAAATCCGATGAGAGAATACCGTTTACTGGCCCTCTTTTGCGGGTTGAAAGCGGGATGCATGCGGGCTTGGTGCGCCGGATTGCTGTCGATGAGGAAGATCGGTATATCTTTTCTGTTTCTGATGATAAAACTTTAAAGATTTGGTCTCAGGCGGATGGTCGTCTGCTGTTGACCCTAAGGGTGCCGATTGGCTTGACCAACGAGGGTGCCTTGTACGCAATGGATATCTCACCGGATGGACGAACCGTTGCCGTGGCCGGTCAAACCGGACCAGAGTGGGAAAACTCCTTTTGTATCTATTTGCTGGATGTTCGGGAAGGGAAAATGCGTCGGCGCATCTGCAATTTGCCTGAAGCGGTGAACCATCTGGCTTTTTCTGCCACAGGGGGTTATTTGGCGGCTGTGTTTGGAGAAAAGGCAGGATTGCGGGTGTTTGGTATCCCGGAGGGTGCGTTGGTTTATGCGAGTGAACCGTATCAATCTCCATCCAACTGGGTGGATTTTGCTGCGAATGGTCGATTGGTCACGAGCAGTTATGATGGTGCAGTCCGTTTGTATGATGAAAACTTTCGACTTTTGGTGACCAAACAAGTTCCAAAGCCTTCCAAACCGTATGGCGTGGCGTTTTCTCCCGACGGCAGCAAGATTGCTGTGGGCTTGCGGGATCGTCCAGCTGTCGTGGTGTTGTCTGGAGAGGATTTGTCTTTGAGTTATCTCCCAGATGTGGCTGGGGTGAAGAACAATTTATGGGTGGTCGCTTGGTCAAAGGATGGGCGCGTCTTGTATGCGGGGGGAGGTCATAAAAACAAGGGGCGGAACCTGATGCGTTGGTGGAGTAATGCAGGAGAACCGAATGCTCAGGGACGTGGAGATTACGTGGATGTGCCAGCCTCGCAAGACACGGTGATGCAGATTGTCCCAGTCAAGGAAGGAGGCGTGGTTTTTGCGGCGGCGGATTCGTCGTTGGGTCTTTTGGATCGTCAGGGGTTTCCGCTGTTCATCAAGGAACAGAGTACTGTGTCGTTTCAGGGGAGTGTCCGTCGTTTGTTGGTCTCAGAGAAAGGGGATGTCGTGGATTTTGATTATGACGCCTCAGGTCAGCAACGGGGGCGGTTTTCAGTCTCTCAGTTGTTGTTGAATGCCAGTGATGGCAATACCGATGGCATGGAGATTCCACGTCTCTCTACTGAAACGATGCGAGTGACGGGCTTTGGGGGGAGTTCACAGCTTATGCTCAATGGTAGCCCCATTCCCTTGGAGGCGAGAGAGATACCCCTCTCTCTGGATGTGGATTATAAGGATCGTTTTCTTATTCTGGGAACATCTGTTAATTTAAGGCTTTATGATAAAAATGGAAGTCTGTACTGGAAAAAGGCAACTCCCGGACCGGTCTGGGCGGTCAACACCTCTGGGAATGGCCTGTGGGTAATCGCGGCGATAGCCGATGGCACCATCCGTTGGTATAGTGCCATGCGCGGTGATGAACGGATGGCACTATACGTTCACAAGGATCAGAAACGGTGGGCGGTGTGGTCTCCCCAGAATCTTTATGGCACCTCGGTCGGTGGGGAGACCTTGATCGGGTGGCATCTAAATCGCGGCAAGGATCAGTTGGCAGAGTTTTATCCAGTTACACAGTTTCCACAATACCTGCAACTGGATTACTTCAAAAATTTGTTTCAATAGCATCAGGCCGCATGCCCCTGATACATCCCTTCCACCCGGTTGGCAAAGGCCTCCAAAATTTGATTGCGTCTGGGTTTTAATGTGGGCGTGATCAAGCCGTTCTCTACAGTCCAGGGTTCAGACAAGGGGGTCACCTCCCGTACCATGGCAAAATTGGGGAAACGGCGTGTCAACTCCTGCATCCGCGCCAGCAGGAATTCGCGGAAACGGGTATGATTGAGTGAATCTGGCGAGTTGGGATCCAGCCCCAGTTTTTTTAAAAACGCGCGGCATTTTTGGCAATCCATCACCGCCAGTACTGTTAGAAACGGTCGCGCTTCGCCGACCACCAGCACTTGAGAAAATATCGGATCCGCCGCAATGGCCGCTTCCACATCTCCAGGTGACACCTTTAAGCCGTTGGCCATGACGATGATCTCCTTGATTCGTCCCTTGATCCGTATCCGTCCCCCCTCCAGGCGTGCCTGATCCCCAGTATGCAGCCAACCCGCGCCATCGATCACTTTGTGTGTGGCGTCTGGATTGTTCCAATATCCGGCCATAACCCCTGGACCGCGTACCAGCAATTCATCATTGGCTCCAATGGTCACTTCTGTGCCTGGCAAGACCGCGCCTACGTTCTCTGGAGTGTTGTTGTTTGGCGTGTTGACGCTCACAACCGGTCCAGCCTCAGTCAGACCGTACCCCTGCACCAAAGGCAGACCAAGGCTTAAGAAAAATCGTGAGGTCTCCAAATCCAAACGGGCCCCACCGCAGACCGCTAGACGCAAGCGTCCGCCAAAACGGTCCAAAACCTGTTTCGCCACGATCCTTTTTAGCACAGGCCAGAACCACAACGACCCACTCCATTGCTCCCGTCCTTGCTCGTAGAGAAACCGTTTCCATCCGACGGCCAATGTGTCGGCAAACAAATGGTGTCGCCACCGAGGGGCTTGTTCCAGTCGCTCGTGGATTGCAACCCGAATCCGTTCAAAAATGCGTGGCACGGCAAGAATCACCGTCGGACGTATTGCCAAGAAATCTTCGGCCAACAAGGCAATGGAACGGGCAAAGGCCACGGAAGATCCGGCCATCATGGGGAGATAATAACCAGCTGTGCGCTCCAAGGCGTGCGACAAGGGCAGAAACGACAAAAAGAGATCCTTCTCTTCGATGGGAATGGCTTGCAATCCTTCCCATGCGTTATATAAAAGATTTTTGTGTGTCAGAACCACCCCCTTGGGAGCCCCGGTGGTGCCAGAGGTATAGATCAGAGTGGCCGCAAGATTGCTCGCATCTCCCAATACAGGGGAGGCCTCTTCATCTGGCAGCCATGCAGAAAGAGGCGTTAACATTAAATCTGCTTCGTTTTGTACCTCCTCCAGACAAACCACCCGTTGCAACTCTGGCAATTGGTCGAGATAGGGAATGATCGGCATCCATGCGGATTGATCGGCCACCAGCAGCAATTTGGCACCAGAATCCTTGAGGATATGCACCACCGATTCAGGCCGGTCATTGACAAATAACGGCACCACGATCACCCCCAACCCCAAGGCTGCCTGATCGAACAAGACCCACTCCCGGCTATTGGCCAGCATCACGGCAACACGATTTCCCATGTACAGCCCATCCCGGACCATGGCAGCCCGCCAACGGTTGGCCAGCGTTTCCATTTCACCCCAGGTGGTGTGTTGCCAGGAGTGGGTTACTGGATCGAATTGGATGTAGGCCGTTTGTGACCGAGAGCGGTTAACCCGTTCCTGGAATAAGCCGGATAAGGTTTTTGCCGACCGTGGTGAAATAGTAAGTTGTTCGTTTATGATATTCTTGTTCATGGCCTTTCTCCACTGGTATCGTTTCAGTTGCAAAATCAAATGTTTTCCAGCCAGAATCCACTTCAAGACGTCCGTTACTGCGAATGGAGATTTCACGTAGACGCCGTGTGACTTCCTCTTTGCCCAGGCTTTTGGCATAACTCAACGGACCACCCCGGAACGGGGCGAATCCCGCGCCAAAGACCATGCCCGCATCCAATAGATCGGCATCGGTCACCACTCCTTGGCGCAAGGTGGTCATTGCGGCGTTCACCATGGGGAGAATCAGGCGATCCACCGTATCCTCTGGTGCCTGTCTACCCGATTGAACCGGACGGGCCGGTTTCCCTGGTGGATGGTGATAAAAGCCTTGACCGCTCTTTTTCCCTAAGTGACCGCTATTCACCCGTTCACGCAATAGGGTAGGGGCGGCACAATTTAAGTTGACCGATAGGTTTTCACAAACCGAGAGAATGATGTCTAATCCGACCTGATCGGCCAGCAGCAGTGGCCCCATGGGCATGCCAAATCCACGGGCTGCCGCATCGACAGAGGCGACAGAAAATCCCTCGCTGGCCATGAGAACCGCTTCGAGCAGATAGGGCATGAGCAGGCGGTTGATCAAAAATCCTGGACTGTCTTGCACGAGCAAGGGCAAGCGGTCTAGTGAGACGGCAAACGCGCATCCCCGCTTGGTTGTTTCCTCATGGGTTAAAGGCCCGGAAACCACTTCGATCAATCCCATCTTCTCCACGGGATTGAAGAAATGGAGTCCAAACAGTCGCTCAGGCCGTTTCAGTACCAAAGCCAACTCTTGCAGTGACAACGCCGAGGTGTTGGTTGCCAGCAGGGCTTCTGGTTTCAGACGGGATTCCAGTTCAATCAACAAGGCTTGTTTGGCACTTAAATTTTCCGAGATGGCCTCAATGACCAAATCGGCCTTGGCCACGCCATCGCCATTGAGGTCAGGGATCAAACGGTCCATGGCCTCTCTGGCCTGCCGCCATCCGCCAGCCTTGCGAGAGAACAGCTCCGCCGCTCGTTTGAAGGCCGGTCCCAGTCGTGTTGGGTGGGAGTCTTGCAGGGTCACCCTTATCCCTTTGAGTGCTACCCAAGCGGCAATGTCACCCCCCATGACTCCAGCCCCTACCACATGTAGGTGATGAATCCCTGCCAAACTCCCCTTGCCCATCCCTTTCATCCGCTCACGTAGGAAAAACAGTCGGGTCAGATGACGCGCTGTTTGAGTTGTGGCCAGTGCCGCTACTGATTTTTGTTCAGCCTCTAGCATGGCTTGCGGGTTGTTGGCGTGTTGGTGCCATAGGTCGATCAATGCATGGGGAGCCGGATAATGGTGCGCGGGAGCCTTGGACTCTGTGGCCCGATGCCAGGCTAAAGCGGCCAGGGGACGCAATGGCCAGTGGACCAGCAACCGGGACCGGAACCCTGAACAGGTACGGCGACTTGCGGCGGTGGAGAGAAGATCCAGAATGGCCGTTTCCAGGTGTCGCGGTGGAACAGCGAGATCCGCCAACCCTAGGCGGACAGCCTCTCGCGCAGAGAGTGTGCGGCCTGTGAGCATGAGTTTCATGGCGGCCGCGTGACCAATCAAAGCGGGTAGACGCACCGAGCCGCCAAAGCCTGGATGAATGCCCAATTGCACCTCTGGCAACCCCAAGCGGGTGGTCGGGTCATCCACCACCACTCGATGGCGGCAAGCTAAGGCCAGTTCCAATCCCCCGCCCAAGGCGTGTCCGTGAATCACCGCCACCGTGGGAAAGGGCAAATTGGCTAGGGTGTCCATGACCTCGTGTCCCAGGCGGATATAGGCCATTAAACGGATGGGATGACGTTCATTTGCAAAGGCCGCGACATCGGCCCCGGCGATAAAACCGGATGGTTTGCCAGAACGGATCACCAACGCCTTAGGGGGATGAATTCGCAACTCTTGAAGCGTGGTGGATAATGCCTCCAAGGCCTCTATTGACAGAAGATTGACCGAGCGTTTGGCGTCGTTCATGATCAGCCAGAGAATGCCGTCACCAGAGTCGCAAGGTTGCCAAATGGGTGGGGGATCGATTCTATTGTTCATTTTTTTCTCCTTGACCTCAATGGTCATGCCGCGCAAGTCGCGTTTTCCACCAGCATTGCCCCGCCTTGGCCGCCACCAATGCACAAAGAGGCTACCCCGCGTCGTTTTTGAATGCGTTGTAGAATCCGCGCCAGATGCCAGACAATGCGTGCCCCACTGGCCCCCACTGGGTGACCGATGGCAATGGCCCCGCCATCGATGTTGAGTTTGTTATCGGGAATCTCGCCCATTGGGGTGTCGAGTCCCATCTCTTTGTGACAATAGGCGGTATCGGCCATGGCCCGGCGGCAGGCCAGAATCTGGGCGGCAAAGGCCTCATTGATTTCCCAGGCATCCACATCGGCCACGGTCAGTTCTTGTCGCGCCAGCAGATGGGCCATGGCGTGGACAGGTCCAAGCCCCATGTTTTCAGGGGCTAAACCCGCCCAGGAGGCTGGAGAGACGCGAGCGATGGGGTGCAGATCATGGCGGTCTACGGCTTCGGCTGAGGCCAGCAGCAGCCAACATGCACCATCGGAAACCTGCGCACTGTTGCCAGCCGTGACCTTGCCCCAGGAACGATCAAAAACCGGTTGCAAGGAGGCCAATTTTTCCGGGCTGGAGTCGGGTCGCGGTCCTTGATCGGCGGCATAAATGATTCCCGCATGATCAGCCAGCACGATGCTTTCCTCTTTCAGCCAGCCAGCCTCTTGGGCCAGCACGGCCCGGCGATGGCTTTCTACGGCATGGGCATCCATCTCCTCGCGTTTAATCCCGAAACGATGGGCCAGATGTTCAGCCGTCTGTCCCATGGAGAGGCCAAGAATGGGATCTTGCAACCCTTTGAGCAATACCGAAAAGGGGCGGGGTAAACAGCGTGGCAAGGTGGCCATGAGTTCCATTTTGGACCGCCATCCCCGACGGATGCGCCATTGGGCCATCCAGTCCACAAAAGAGGCGTTGAGTTGCAAAGGCGCGTGACTCATGGCCTCCACTCCGCCAGCTAAAATCAAATCGCCCTGGCCTGAGAGAATCGTGCGGACGGCCGTATCCACCGCTTGCAGGCCAGAGGCACAATTGCGTTGTACGGTCTGCGCAGGGACACCTGGACCACACCCCATGCGCAATGCCGCCACACGGGCAATGTTGGTCTCTTCTGGGGAGGGCATCACACATCCTAGGATCACTTCATCCAGTTGTGATGCGTCAAATTTCTGGCGAATCAGTAAGGATCGGCCTGCCGCCACAGCCAGATCCGCTGCTGAAAAGGGGTTGGCCCGTCCCCGCGCCTTGAGAAATGGCGTTCGGATGCCATCCACCAGATAGACCCATTGGGCTTGATTGGAGGAGTTCTTGTTCACGCCGCTTTCTCCTTGTAGTGAAATACGGGTTTAAAGTCGTCTACTTGAATGCAATGGTTTCGGGCTCGCGCTGCCAACAGCAGACGGCTTGCATCCAACAAGGTGATCACTCCACTCTTCATTGCCCCATCGAGGTCTCCAGCATGGCCTGCGCGACGGATTTTGTTTTCCATCTCCTCGACGGACAGGCATTGGATCAAAGCGTCTTCCAAAGCGGCCAAAGGCTCGTTGGGGTCGTCTGGTAAAAAGACGCCACGGGTCAAACGATCACGAGTGGCCGAGGGGGCCATGGTGATTTTGGCCAACTGCAGCACCAGTTGATCCGATGGCTTTTTGTAGGGTAGCCCAAAGGGAAAAATGATGGCCTTGAGTACCCAGGCAATCGGACGGGAGGGGAAATTATCCAACACTTCACTCAATCCCTTTTGAATGTGAAACAGGCTCTCCTCAATAGACCAATCCACCAAGGGGAGATCTTCGGCGGGTTGGCCATCATCATGAAACCGCTTGAGAGCCGCAGAGGCCAGATAGAGATGGGACAGCACGTCGGCCATCCGGCCAGAGAGACTCTCTTTACGTTTCAATTTGCCTTGTAAGAGTGCCAAGGAGAGATCGGCGGTCAACGCAAAGGCCGCGCTCATACGAGAAAGCCGTCGGAAATGGTGATGGGGCATGCCAGCCAAAGGGGCTTCGATAGGCCAGCCATTGGTCAGGCCAAGAAACAAGGTTCGCACACCATTGCGCAGTGAAAAGGCGATGTGTCCAAAAAAAGCGCGGTCGAATGATTGCAACGCAGTGACCGGGTTTGGATCACGGGTCGCCTCCATCTCCCGCAACAGGAATGGATGGGCGCGTATGGCTCCTTGGCCAAAGACAATCAGGCTTCGGGTCAGGATGTTGGCCCCTTCCACGGTGATGCCAATGGGAATGGCGTGATAGATCGGGGCCATGAGATTGCGCGGTCCCTGACAAATAGCGGCCCCGCCGAAAAGGTCCATG
>JADFYY010000122.1 GCA_015232825.1 Magnetococcales bacterium | reverse complement strand
CGTCCTCATCGCCAGTCGCAATAGCTCATTGCGTTAGTCCACCGGTCAAACAGTTGTTTCTTGAACTATTGTTGGCAAGATTGACCCAACTCAAAACGAATCCCCCTTCCAGATCATCCCAAAGGATCTTTCAATAGGTGGGGTCATGTTGAGAGTGCGTGTTGAAAAATCGGCAATGCTGACCGCCACAGATCACCGATGCAAGAAACCGAACCCCTTGAACCAGACAATCCCCCCTACCCCCCACCCTGACCGCGCAAGAACTCAACCATTTCCGGGCGATTGTTCTCGTTGGCGACCGCCAATGGGGTGCGGCCATGGATGTCGGCGGCGTTGATATCCGCCCCGTGTGACAACAACATCTCTACATCGGAAAAGCGTCCCCGAATCGAAGCAAAATGCAGGGCTGTTTTGCCAAATTTGTTTTTGGTATGAACATTCGCCCCATGGCGCAGCAATCGTTCCGCCACGGCGTGTTGACCATGAAATACAGCACAATGCAAAGGCGGTCCCCCATCGGCGTTGAGAATATCCACTTGAGCCCCACGGGCAAGCAGCATCTCCACCATGGACTCATCCCCCTCCTGAACCGCCTGAAACAAAGGGGTCTCCCCATGACGATCCCGACCATTCACCAAAGCCCCAGCATCCAGCAATAAGCTGGCGATCTCCACATGACCCCAGGAGGCGGCCCAATGGAGAGGGGTCTCTTTGTCCATGTCATAGGCATTGGGATTGGCACCACTGGCGAGCAGACGCCGAGTCAATGGCACAAACCCCCGTACCGCAACCCAGTGCAACGGCGTCCAAAGCTGAGGATCTGCGACATTAACCAACGCACCCGCGTCAATCAATCGCTCGGCCAACTCCACCGCGCCATCCTGAATGGCCCGATGCAAAGGAGTCCACCCTTCAGCGTCCAGCGCATTTAAATTCGCCCCTTCCGCCAACAGGCACTCCACCTCCTCTGGCACGCCCCATACCCCGCTCTTTGGCTCCATCATCTCCCCCTTTTTTTATGAAAACTTAAACAACTCATTCAAGTTGGCCAATTTCAAAAGAGCGGCCATGCGCGGCGTGAGGTTGGTTAGTGCAATGTTAGCCCTGTCTCCCCCGGCATATTCCCGCAAAACCAACAACATCCCCATGGCCGAACTGTCCATGCTGTTGACACCAGTCAAATCCACCACAAATTGACTGCTGGAAGGTTCCCGGCTATAAGCCTCGCGAAACGCCTGACGGATCTTGAAAGTAAACTCCCCGCGCACACGGATATACACTACCCCCTCCACCTGCTGCACCGTAACACTGCCTTGTGCCTGAGGTTGCAAGAGATCCCCCGATGAAAAATCATTGACCATAGACCACCCCCGAAAGCGTCATTTTACTTGATACCATGCATCACCTACATGATCCCTGCAATCCATCGGAGATGCAACTAAAAAAGGAAAATATCCACTTCATTAAAGACCCAGCACCCCTTCTCGCGCCATACTGAAACATTGATTGTCCGCCGTAATGAGATGATCCACTAAACGGACACCAATCGGGATCAAGGCATTCATCAAAATTCTGGTCAAATGGCGATCTTCCATAGAGGGCTTACTGGTTCCAGATGGATGGTTATGGGCCAGGATAATCTCCGAGGCTTTATGTCGCAAAGCCACCTCCACCACCTGCCTAGGGTGAACATGGGCCGCATTAACGGTCCCACGTGTCAATAAAGCAGGAAACAATAAGCGGGCACGCTGATCCAGACACAAAACGTAGAAAACCTCTTCCGTGCGTCCAGCAGTCAATCCAAGCACATAGTCCGAGGCCTTGACCGGATCGTTCAAAGAGGGCTTGTCCCGTAGCGACTGATCCTGAAGATATCGCCTAGTAACCGACGGAATCAGTGACAAAAAAGCCGCAGCCGTTTCTCCCATACCCGCCATGGTGGCCACATCCGCTGGATCGGCATCCAAGGCGGCGGAAAAACTGCCAAAACGTTTCAATAAGTGATGAGCCAGCGCATTGGTGTCCTGCCGTGGCAAAACGTTGAACAACAGCAACTCAAGCACCTGATGGTCCTCAAACCCCTCTAGCCCCTCATCAAGAAAACGTCGCCGCAATCGCTGCCGGTGACCCTGATGCACTGTGGACTTGTCAACAATCTTATCCATGATTCGCTCCACCTATGCCAAAGCCACCCAAAGTGATAAGATGGCAACCTCGAAACAATCAACACTGGAAAATTCCCCTTCTATGGAGGCGTCCTTTACTTGTGAACGATCCTTTATCTGACGCCAACCCACCCCCGATGGACTCCTATCCCTACGCCGACGATGGGGATGAGGAGACCATAACCCCCTTGCGACGGGCCGCCTACTCCCCAGAGGCGGAACAATCGGTCTTGGGTGCAATCCTGCTGGACAACTCGGTCATGGATCATGTCGCCGACATCTTAGTCCCAGAGGATTTTTACGTTGGTGCTAACCGAGTTGCCTTTCAGGCCATGCTCGCCCTCCTGGATCGGGGTGAACCCGCTGACCCAATCATTCTCAAACAATATCTGGAAAAAAACAATGAACTCGATGCCGTGGGAGGAGCAGGCTATTTTGCCCGTCTGATCGACACGGTTCCAGCCACAGCCAATGCCAAGGCCTATGCCCATCTGGTGCGGGATAAGTCCATTCTGCGCACACTGGCTCATGCCGCCTCGTCCATTGCCGAAGATGTCTATCGCGATACCACCTTGCCAGTAGATCAACTTCTGGATATGGCCGAACACCGCATCTTTGCCGTGGGTGAAAGCCGCCTACAGCGTCGTTCCAACTATTTCGACCTAAAAACCATCCTGCCGCCCATTTTCGAGCGTCTGGAACGACTGATGTCGCGTCAGGAGGCCATCACCGGCGTTGCCACCGGCTTCACCGATCTGGATCGACTCTTGGCCGGACTGCAAAAATCCGATCTACTCATTCTGGCTGGCCGACCGGCCATGGGTAAAACCGCCTTGGTCATGAACATGGCCGCCAACGCCGCCATGCTCCATTCGGCCCCTGTGGCGATCTTCTCCTTGGAAATGTCCAAAGAACAACTCACCACTCGCCTGCTCTCCGCAACGGCTAGGGTTGATGCCCAAGGACTGCGCACCGGCAAAATCCGGGATGAAGACTACAACAAACTGGTTCACGCAGCTCAAGAACTCTCCCAAGCCCCCCTTTATATCGACGACTCCCCCAACCTCTCCATCATGTCTCTGCGCTCCAAAGCCCGACGGCTCAAACGCGACAAGGGGATTCAACTGCTGATTGTGGACTATTTGCAACTCATGCAAGCAGACGGCAATCAGGACAATCGGGTACAAGAGATCTCCCAGATCAGTCGAGGACTCAAAGGGTTGGCCAAAGAACTGGATATTCCAGTACTGGCACTCTCCCAGTTGTCACGCAAAGTGGAGGAGAGACCCAACAAAAAACCCATGCTTTCCGATCTACGGGAGTCCGGCTCCATTGAGCAAGATGCCGATATTGTCCTGTTCGTCTTCCGGGAAGAGGTCTACAAAGAGAACGACCCCTCCTTGGCTGGACTCGCGGAAATCATCATTGCCAAGCAGCGCAACGGTCCCACCGGTACGGTTCGCCTTACTTTCCAAAAACAATACACCCGTTTCGACAACCATGCCTCCACCGAATACATGGCAAGCCATGGCGGATAACCCCCAACCCCGGATCCAAGGTCGCCCCACTTGGCTGAACATCGACTTGGCGGCCATTGTACACAACTTTCATGTGGCACAAAAGGCATCTGGCAGACAGACCGTTGTCTATCCGGTCATCAAGGCCGATGGCTATGGTCTAGGGGCGATTCCCATTGCCAAGGCATTGGCTGCAGCAGGCGCGGAAGGATTTTGTGTGGCCTTGGTCGAGGAGGCGGTTGCATTGCGTAAAGCTGGAATCACGCAGACTCTTGTGGTGTTATCTGGCTTCATTCCAGGGCTAGAGCAAGCGATCATTGACTACCATCTGCAGCCCGTGGTGTTCAATCTGGCGACAGCCCAACAGTTGAGTCAATGCCGAAGGGAGGATCAGCCTGCCATTCCGATTCACGTCAAGATTGACACGGGCATGGGTCGGGT
This sequence comes from Magnetococcales bacterium, assembly GCA_015232825.1. Classification (GTDB taxonomy): domain Bacteria; phylum Pseudomonadota; class Magnetococcia; order Magnetococcales; family Magnetaquicoccaceae; genus Magnetaquiglobus. The sequence goes on along the minus strand of JADFYY010000122.1, from coordinate 4,495 downwards.
TGGATTCCACCCCGCCAAAATTTCGACTCTCCTGGAAGAAATAGATCATCTCCCTGGCGTGCGATTGGTGGGGATTCTTTCTCATCTGGCCTGCGCCGACGAGTTGACAGGGGATTCGACCAGCGATCAACTGGCTATTTTTTCCAACTTAATCAACCAGCTTGGGCAACGCGACCAGAGCTTGCGTTACTCTCTGGCCAACAGTGCGGGTTTGCTAGGACACCCCGCGACCCGTCTAGACTGGACCCGACCTGGCATCCTACTTTACGGGGCCTCCCCCTTTTTCCCAGAGCGCACTTGGCAGGAAGAGGGTTTGCAGCCCGTGGTCAGTTGGATAACGCACATTCTCGCCATCCGGGAGGTTCCGGCGGGTACGCCCTTGGGTTACGGGCATGATTTCGTCACCCAAGGGGCCTCCCGCATCGCGCTTTTGCCAGTGGGCTACGCAGACGGGTACAGTCGGCAAATGCAAAACCGCGCACAGGTGCTGCTATGCGAACAGCGCGCCCCGGTGGTGGGACGGATCTCCATGGATCTGACCTTGGTGGATGTCACCGCGATCCCGGCCGCCACAATTGGGAGTCGTGTCACACTGCTGGGCAAAGATGGCCCTGAATTCATTGGTATCGAAGAGATGGCAAGCTGGATGGGGACCATTCCCTACGAGACCATCTGCCGCTTGAGTGCCAGGGTGCCGCGTTATTATCTGCCAAAAGCATCATCAACTCCCCCTACATTGGACTAACGCCAACATTCCATCGGCACACTATTTGCAGAACTCCTTGCTATTCCATATCCGCCGCCATCTTGAACACCAAGCAACGGCACTAGCACTTTCAGCAAAGGAGAAACCACGTGACCGGCGCAACAAACGACTTGGACACACCCCGTCAAGCCCCACCACGCGGCAACGCAGACATCTTCATTTCACCCAGTGAGGGCAATCGCAAAGCGATGATCACCCACCGGAAAAACATAGGTAAGCGTTTGTCGGAAGCCCTGATGGCAGCAGTGGTTGGTGGCGTTTTCACCTTCATGGTCTGGCATCAATCATCACCCACCGCAACCCAAAGCGTAGAAGCCAAAGCCACCATTGAGGCCAAAGTCGAACCCAAGGCCGAAGAGAAGCCAGAGGCCAAAGTCGAGGCCAAAGTCGAGACAAAAGTCGAGACCAAAGCCAAATTTGAAGAGCTGATGGATGCCATGGAGGAGCAAAAAGCCGACCTGTCAACCAGCAGCAAAGGCACGCCCACGATCAATACGCCAGTGGATTCCGTAGTGGAAGCCGATAAGCCAGCTAAGGACGAGCCCACCACCACGGCCAAGATTGCCACCAAGTCTGAAGATGCCTCCATCGATGCCATCAATGATACCCTCGATGAAGCCATGGATGACCCCATGGACGAGCCTTTGGACGACTCTTTGATTGAACCCAAGGCCTCCAAAGCCCCAAGCGAACCCAGCACCACCAAAGCCAAGGTCGCACCCAAAACCAAAGCCATCTCCTTGAGCAAAGTCGATGCCAAGCACCTGACATCAACCGCCGTTGAGGTCAAGCCAGCCGCCAAGCCCACTCCTGTGATCAAGGCCGAAGCCAAGGCCATTCCGATGGTCAAACCAGAAATCAGCCCAGCCTCTGCCCCGGCCACCGTGACCAAGTCAGTAGCCAATTTCCCGGCTGCTCAAGCGGATGGTCGTTATCTGGTGACTTCAGGAACCTTCTCCACGGCGACAAGTGCTGAAAAAGCTCAGAAAAAGCTCGCGGATGCTGGCATTCCCGTGCGTGTACGGGCTAGCACAAGCAGCAACAAAACCGTTCATCATGTTTTGACTGGCCCCTTTGCCACAGCCGAAGTGGCGGGTCAGGTTGTGACGACCATCAAGGAGCATACTGGCCTTGAAGCACGCTTCGTGATTATGAGCAGTGGTTCTGCGGCAAAACCACCGGTGGCTGCCAAAGGTGTGACCGCGCCAGTCAAAGCGACGCAAACCAAGACCGCTGCACCACCCAAACCCCCGGTCGTTGCTTCGGCACCACACACGGGCAACTTTGTGGCCACAGCCGGTTCCTTTAAAAATGCAGATAATGCCAACCAACTTCAACGCCGTCTTGCTGAGCATGGTGTCGCCACCTATCTCAAGAAAGCCACGGTCAATGGTCAGGAATATACTCAAGTCATTCTTGGGGCATTTCAAACCCAGCATGACGCGGACATGAAGGCCAATGCCATCCAAAAAGAGATCGGGACCATGGCCAAAGTCAGTGTAAGCCAATAACCTAAACGTCTGAAAAAAAGGGGGTCAGAGAGTTCCCATGACCCCCTTTTTTTTCAAGTCTCTTTCAAGTCAATCGACACTCTCTCTGCCAACTCGAACAAAACCTCTCGCGCTTGCTTGAACTCAAACTCATCCAGACAACTCTCAATCCGTTTCATCAAATCTCTCGTGTCTACTCCAATCAGCATCGGTTTTACAAGATCAAAAAGATCCTGCGCATTGAAATTCTGTGAAATCAACAACTGACTTAATTGCTGCAACAGCGGCGCAACCACCAACGGATCGATGGGTGCCGATGACAAAAGATCCTCCACCTCCTCACACACCTCTTGCGGTATCCATGAATCGATGCTGTTTGCGACCACAGACAAGGATTGCTTCAAAGTTTCTAACAAAATAGGCCATGCATCCCGATTATCTGACCGAATCGCAACCTCCAGGTCTGTAGCCGCCGCATAAACTTCCAGAGCGGACACATTGCCAGCCACGCCTTTCAAAGCGTGAGCCATGCGCCTAGCCTCCGCCAAAACTTCCTGGTCTCTCCCCGCCAGCAATGGCTCAATCTGCGTGGCGAACGGGGCAAATTTTTTTCGGAAATCCATAAGAACCGAATGCAGCAACTTCTGGTTATGGTTCAACCGATCCAAAAGAGAGGGAAGATCAATCCCTGGAAGCGTCAATGTCGGAGCCTCGGAGGGTTCGGGAGGTAAGGCGACCATCACGCTAGATTGACCCGCTTTGTTCATAATCCAACGTTCCAAAACAGCAAACAACTGCAAACGATGGATCGGTTTGGTAAGGTAGTCGTTCATCCCCACCGCCAAACACTTTTCCCGATCCCCTGCCATGGCATTGGCAGTCATGGCAATAATCGGTACGCTATTAAGCCAAGAGCGAATGGTGTGGGTCGCTTCAAAGCCATCCATCATGGGCATTTGAATATCCATTAAAACAGCATCATAATCTTCCTGCGCACATTTTTGTACCGCTTCCAAACCATTTTCCGCTACAACCACAACCACGCCCACACTTTCCAAAATCTCTCTGGCCACTTGCTGGTTAATGGTATTGTCTTCAACCAGCAACACCCTTGCCCCGCCAAGCTGCTCGGCAATCCGCACCCGCGCTAGGCGATCCTGCTGCGGTTGAAACCGACGGTGCCAACTTCCAGAGTCCGGTTTTGCCTCGGTGCTACGGATAAAACGAGCGGTAAAATAAAATGTCGAGCCCACACCATGCACACTCTCCACCCAAATCTCTCCACCCATCATCCCGACCAAACGTTTGCAAATGGCCAAGCCAAGACCGGTGCCGCCATAATTCCGGGTCGTTGAACTGTCCGCCTGTTCAAAAGGCTGAAACAGTCGTTTGGCATGCTCAGGCGTCATACCAAGGCCAGTGTCGCGAACCGAAAATTGCAAAAGAGTGGGATCCTCCAGCCTTATAGAGTCCACACGCAACTCAACAACGCCACTCTTCGTAAATTTCAAGGCATTGCCGATCAGGTTAATCAAGATCTGTTCCAGACGCATGGCGTCCCCAATCAGCGTATAACGACTGGCCTCCGACTTGATCACCCGCAATTCAACACCTTGGGCAATCGCCTTGGCCCCGAACAGATCCAGCAAATGATCCAATACATCGCCTAATTGGAAACCAATGGATTCCAATTCCAACTTACCTGCCTCAATTTTTGAAAAATCGAGGATATCATTAATAATTCTCAACAGGGAATAAGATGAATTATGAATTTTGACTAGATAATCTCGAATTTTATCTGTAAGATCATCAGAAACCAATGCAAGCTCAATAAATCCAATGACTGCATTTATCGGAGTGCGGATTTCATGACTCATATTAGCTAAAAAGAGACTTTTGCTCTGGTTGGCCTCTTCGGCGGCCTGCAAGGATTTTTTAAGGGATTGCGAAGTGACTAATAGTTTTTGTTCAATGCGATCACTGAATAGAATTATCTTTTGTTCATTGCGAAACAATTTCTTATAGGCATCAAGTAGATCCTTATAAGCCAAACGGAAATCCACCTGTTCATTTTCGTCTGTTGCCAAAAGATCCTCCCCTTTGGCGATCATGGCAACCTCTTCCTGAAACGAATCGAGCTCCATCTTAAATGTTACCTCTTTTTTTATTTGTATTTTCTGGGGAGGCGGTGAACCGCCTCCCCAGACCCCACCACCCTTTTTTTTTAATAATCACTTAT
>JADFYY010000121.1 GCA_015232825.1 Magnetococcales bacterium | reverse complement strand
GGACCCACTCATGCGGCACCGCCATGACCGCCGCCACCTTTGCCGCTTGCTGGGAGGGTGTGTTTCCTTTCGATACGCCAGTGCGGGTTTTTAATGCCGGTGGTCTCGTGATCTGTACCGCCCATCGGGCTGAGGGAAAATTAAATCATTCTGGCCTGTTGGCAGGCAATGCCACCTTTGAATGGGATGGCGAGGCGCAAATCGATTGGGCCGATGCCAACCCTTTGCAGCATGTGCGCCGTGTGCGAGACCGCGATGAAGAGATTCGTGCTTATGAGCGGTTTAAAGGGCTTGTGCGAACGGATTGAGCCAAGTAAGGTGGCTGTATCACAACAGCCTCATCATAATCTCATCCGCCAACACCATTCCTGATGCCGTAATACGAAGGCGTTCTGAGTCTACAATCAGCCAATCATTGGCCTGAAGGCTTTTGATTGTGTCGGCCTTGGTTGCAAGCAGATCTTCCCCTGTGGTGTGTTTGTAGATGGCCAGACTCACTCCTTGCTGTTGACGCAATCCCATGAGCAGACACTCCTTGCCCGCTTCGTCTGTTGATACAAGACGAGGAGAGGGCAGAGGAGCGGTTGTGAGAGTACGGGGATGTTCTGAACGCCAGATTCTGCCTTCATGATCGGTCCATTTGCCATGGGCTGCAGCCCCAATGCCTAAATAATCACCAAACTCCCAATAATTGACATTGTGTCGGCAGGCTTGGCCAGGACGGGCGTAATTGCTGATTTCGTAGGGTTGAAAGCCGTATTTTTGAAGAAATTGTCTAGTGAATTCAAATAAATCTGCTCCAATGTTATCGTCAGGTAATCGAAACTTTGCCATGGGAGTGTCTGGTTCTAGGGTCAACTCATAACAAGAGAGATGGTCTACATCCCATTCAAGGAGCATTTCCAATTCTTGCTGCCAAGCTTCAAGCGAATGATTGGGGGTGGCATAGATCAAGTCTAGGTTGATTCGTTTAAATCCGGCCAGTTTTAGTTTGTCCAATGCGGTTTTGGCCATGGCTAGGTCATGTGGACGCCCCAATTGTTTCAGACGTGAATCGTTCATGGCTTGCACCCCAAGACTAACCCGATTGATGCCAAATTCTTGCCATTTTTCAGGAGTTTGGCAGGAGTCTGGATTGGCCTCTAACGTGATCTCACAGTCAGAGGTGAGATTCCACAAGTTGTGAATGGTCTCCAGGATGGTTTGAATGGATGTGGGTTTGAGCAGAGATGGTGTGCCACCTCCGAAAAAAATGGAGCTTAAATGGCGAGAGTCGTGGTGCAGTAGATGACGATACGCTGTGAGTTCACCCTTCAAACGGTCAATATAGCCGGACTCACCCACTGGAGTACCCGGCAAAGAATAGAAATCACAATACGGACATTTGCGCACGCAAAAGGGAATGTGAATATATAAACCAAGCGGGGGTGTAAAAGTTTTTGATAATTTTGTCAAGAGTTAAGGTTTAGGTTGTCTTGCAGAAAGGTTTTGCGCTGCAAAGCAATGAGTTCACCAATTCCTTTGCTTGCCAAGGTGGCCATCTCGTTGAACTCACTCAATGTAAAAGGATTGCTCTCGGCTGTGCCTTGAATCTCTGTGAATTTGCCACCTCCAGTCATGACAAAATTCATGTCCGTGTCACACTCAAAATCTTCCTTATAATTGATATCCAGCATTGGGACACCCTTAACCACACCACAACTTACCGCCGCAACAAAATCGTTGATGGGCAGGGATTTGATCATTCCTTGACTCACCAGCCAGCGACAAGCATCCATGAAAGCAATAAATCCACCCGTGATCGAAGCAGTACGAGTGCCTCCGTCAGCCTGAATGACATCACAGTCAATCCAAATGGTCCGCTTCCCCAATTTGGTCAGATCCGTCACCGCTCGCAAAGAGCGACCAATCAAACGTTGAATCTCTAACGTGCGACCCCCCTGCTTGCCCTTGCTGGCCTCTCGCATGGTGCGGTCATGGGTGGAGCGCGGCAACATGCCATATTCGGCACTCACCCAACCCCGATTCTGATTTTTCATCCAGCGTGGTTGCTGTTCCTCTACCGAAGCCGTACAAATGACCTGCGTTTGTCCAAAGGCAATCAAACAGGAACCTTCAGCTCGCTGGTTGAAAGGTCTGGTAATGGTGATCGGGCGCATTTCATCCGGTTGACGTCCATCGTTTCGACTCATAAGAGGGGGTATTCCACAACCAAAAGAAATTTAAATTACGCCTTTTTTGGCACCCAACACAATGGCATTGCTGACCAGTTGATGCACACCGCCCACTGTATCCATGGGTATGCCATACATGGGCAAAATTTTGGTGAATTGTGCCTTGCAGATGGCACAAATCAACGCCACAAAGTTGACCTTGTCATGCTCCATCACCCGCTTCAACGCCGTGACACGGGGAAGAGCCCCCTTAATGCGTAATTCCATGAGTTCATCGGTCAACAATCCACCACCACCACCGCAACAGAAAGTCTTCTCGCGAATGGTCTCTTCATCCATGTCAACATAGTGGTTGCACACCGCACGGATCAAAGCACGCGGAATTTCAAATTGTCCCCCGGCTTTTGGTCCCATGCGTGTGGCGCGGGCCACATTGCAAGAGTCGTGGAAAGTAACCACATGGGCATCGTTGGCCTCCTTGTCGAGAACCAAAGCCCCTTTTTGCAATAAATCATAGGTGAATTCACAAATATGCTGCGGAGCCGGATAACGGGGATCCAGAAAATCAAAAGGTCCGTTCAGAGTGTTCCAAAAACTGTATGCCACACGCCAAGCATGTCCACACTCCCCAACCACCAAACGTTTGACCTTCAAGTCACGTGCCTGCTCAACAACCCGCATGGCCACTTTGCGCTGCTGCTCGTAGGAACCAATGAACATACCAAAGTTGGCCGCCTCAGAGGCATAAGAACTAACCGTGAAAGAGATGCCAGCCTGATGAAACACCTTGGCGTAGCCCATCAAGGATTGAATGTGCGGCTCACTAAAAAAGTCAGCCGATGGTGCGACCAACAAAACTTCCGCACCTTCTTGATCTACCGGCAAACGGACATCATGACCCGTACTGTCTAAAATTTCTTCTTCAAGGAAGGACAACGTCCCTTTCAAGGCTGGCTTGGGAATGCCCAGATTGTTCCCAATCTCATGGACCTTGGAGACGATTTCTAAGGAATATTTGTGACCAACCCCAATGGCGTTCATGATCTCGCGAGCCGCCATGGTGATTTCAGCCGTGTCTATGCCAAAGGGACAATAGACCGAACAACGCCGACACTGGGAACATTGATGAAAATAAGTAAACCACTTGCCCAAGGTCTCTTCATCAAACTCAACCGCATTAACAAAATTGGGAAATAGTTTACCCGCCGGGGTGAAATAACGGCGATAGACGCTCCGCATCAGCTCGGCCCGCTGTACCGGCATGTTGTTGGCATCCTGGGTGCCAAGATAATAGTGACATTTGTCGGTACACGCCCCACACTTGACACAAATGTCCAAATAAACTTGCAACGAACGGTATTTTTTCAACAGCTCGCCCAGTTTCTCCACCCCTTTTTGTTGCCAGTTTTCGACCCGCTCCCCAGGGAAGCCAAATGGCTCCATGTGTTTGGGCATGGCCGGATAGGGGGCCATATGGGCCATGGTTCCGGTTTTCAAACAGGGCGTCGTAATGTCGTCGGTGACTTGGGGGACTTCGTAATCAGCCACGGGTGATTTCCTTCAATCAAGGTTGCGATGGTTTCACTGTTCAGCCCAGGGATTGATATGTCTCACTTCTCTGGGATTGTCTACCTGATTGCGGGTTGGACTGAAAAAGATTCCTCCCGCATGCATCAGCTTGCTAAAGGGGAAAATGATCAGCAATAATCCAACCATCATCAAATGCATCAGAAACATGTAGTCTCCAGGCGAGGTGGCTGGCGGCAGGGCCGTCACTGTGGTCCACATGTTAAGCAAAGAACTCTTGATGGCCACAATGTTCGGACGCAACAGGAAATCCATCAGGAGACCAGAAAAGGCAATGCCTAACAATAATAACAAAATGAGATAATCTGCCAAGGAGGAGATGAACCGAACCCGTTCAAAGAGGACGCGCCGCAGGAATAAAAATCCCAAAGCACCCGCCATGGCCAAACCTGCGACAATGCCAATGATTTGCAATGGCGCAAAAAACGCAGGAAGGGGATCGACAAAATAACGCACATGTCGAATCAAAACAACAACCAAGGCACCATGAAAGGCAATACCACCGGCCCAGGCCAACTTGTCACTTTTAAAAAGACTGTTGAAAAAAGCAACCTCTGTTAATAAACGCCACACGACACCCATTTTGGTGACTGGTGCGGGAGTGGTGGGAATTTTAACAGGGGCAGGAGTTCGGGCATATCGGATAATCCGGCCCATAAATCCGATTAAAAAAATTCCCAATACACAATAGGAGAGAACGGTCAACATCCAGCTTTCCCCATGGAATAAAATGGCATGATATGTATGCAAGAGCGTTGCCGACGCTCTAGTCGGCAACGCTCTTCATGAACATTGACTTGCGCTAAAAGATTAGACGCATCCGGTGGGCTTAGGAAGTCCTGCAATTTTGCAGGCCTGCTTGGCCGGTCCACCGGGATACAGGTCATACAGGTATTTGGTATTGCCCTTTTCCTTGCCCAGCTTTTTGCCAATGGCTTTGGTCAGAATACGGATCATTGGGGCGATTTTATATTCATCATAATATTCACGCAGGAAATTGACCACTTCCCAATGGGGTTCCGTCATGTCTACGGCTTCGGATTTGGCTAGATAGGCTGCAACATCAGGGTTCCAGTCAGGAAGATTGGCCAAATAGCCGTCTTCATCGGTTTCGTAGGTACGACCGTTCAGTTCAAAACTCGGCATGATTGCTTCTCCTAAAGTGTGATGCGCTGTTTGTGATGCGAAATAGTTCGCTGACGTAATTGGGTACTCTAATTTATCAAACAGATTGTAACCAAAGCTTTGTTGATGTTTCCATTGAGTCACGATTCAACATTAGCATATCATGATTATCAAAGCAACGGCAAGGTTCATTCCAGCATGGATCATTTTTCAAATGGAGGATCCGTTCTTGGCTTGTTGACTTACAGCCATTCTGTGTTCAAAATCAAGCATAATTTTTTAACCAAAGCCAGAGGGGAGTTTGTGAAATGAAACTTAAGCATCACCTGTTTGTTTGTATGAACCAGAGGCCTGACACCCATCCGCGCGGGTCATGTGGTTCGCTTGGGGCTGGGGCTGTATACGAGGCTTTGGGCGCGGAGATTGATAAAAGGGGGCTATTTGAACAGGTGATGGTCACGGGAACCTTTTGCATGGGTCCGTGTGACCGTGGCCCCACGGTGGTGGTTTATCCCGACGGGGTTTGGTATGGTGGGGTCAAACCAAAGGATGTGGCGGAGATCTTTGATGAGCATTTGATCAAAGGGGAACCAGTGAAACGTTTGCGAATTATGTAGGTAAGGGAATCGTTCATGGCAACTTGGTTGATTACAGGTGGGTGTGGATTTATTGGTTCGCATTTGGCGGATGCCTTGATTGCCCGTGGGGATGGGGTGCGCATTCTGGATGATTTGTCTACTGGCAAGCGGGAGAATGTCTCGTCGCGTTGCGAGATCATTGTGGGAGATGTTTCCCAGGATGGTGTGGTGGCGGCGGCCATGGAGGGGGTGGATGGGTGTTGGCATTTGGCAGCCATTGCCTCGGTGGCGCGTTCTAATGAGGCCTGGGTGGCCACTCATCGGGTCAATCTCACCGGGACTATTCAGGTTTTGGATGCGGCGCGTCGGGTTGGCAAGGGAGAGGCGATTCCGGTAGTCTATGCCTCTTCGGCGGCGGTTTATGGAGACAATATTGCCATTCCATTGAATGAGACCTCCTCAACAGTTCCATTGACGGCCTATGGAGCCGATAAGCTTGGTTCGGAGTTGCATGCGCGTGTGGCGGCACAGGTGCATGGTCTCTCCTCTACTGGTTTGCGTTTTTTTAATGTCTATGGTCCGCGCCAGGATCCATTTTCGCCCTATTCTGGGGTGATTTCCATCTTTGCACAAAAAATCATGCGCAAAGAGCCTATCACCCTTCATGGAAGTGGTAATCAGACACGGGATTTTATTTATGTAGGTGATGTGGTTCGATTTTTGTTAAAAGCGATGGCGTGCGGCCAGGGGCGTGCGGAGGTGTATAATGTTTGTTCCGGGCAACAGATTGCCATTATCGATCTGGCACGTTTGCTGTTTCGGGTGTGTGGACATGAGGTGGAAATTCAACACGCGCCAGCGCGTACTGGTGATATTCAGGTTTCGCTGGGTAACCCAGAGCAGGCGGCTAGGCAGTTGGGGATACGGGTTGAAACGGCTCTGGAAGAGGGATTAAGAAAGACCTTGGCCTTTTAGAATAGGCTGGTCTTAAATCAAGGATTGGGTATGAGTCAATCAATGAAAAAATGGCTGTATGCGGCTGGAGGCACGCTGTTTGTGCTGGTGACTCTGTTGATCGTCACTCCGATGATGGTGGATCCAAACCGCTACCGGACTCCCATTGCCGCATTGGTGAAAAATATTACCGGGCGGCAATTGACCATTCTGGGTGATGTGAAATTATCTCTGTTTCCCAGTTTGAAGTTGGTGTTGCGGGAGGTCTCCTTGGCCAATGGAGTTGGATTTGGTTCGGACCCCATGGTTCGAGTGGATACTGTGGCGGCTGGAGTTAAGTTTCTGCCATTGCTGAGAGGTCGGGTGGAAGTGGACCACATGACCGTATCGGGGTTGAATCTGGATTTGCGGCGTAATCGCGAGGGGATGTTCAACTGGGCAGATTGGCTGGCTGCGAGCTCGACGGATGTTGTTTCGGATGTCAAGCCATCTGCGGATTTGGCGCGTGATGCCCGTTTGACGGTGGTGCTGGTAGGTGGGGTCGAAGTTGTGAAGGCGAAGGTTTCTTGGCGCGATGATCGGATGGGAACCTTGGTGACCGTGGATGGTCTGGATTTAAAGACCGGTTCCATTCATCCAGATCGGCCTGTAGCGGTGACATCAAGATTTCGGGTCGTGGAGGAGAATCGGAAAGCCCAAGGTGTGGTTGACATGAAATACTTGGTGCGTTTCTCTAAGGGTAAGTTATGGCTGGATGGCATGGAGATCAATACGCAGGTCATGGCCCCAGGGCAAGGGATCAAGGACGCTAAGACCAAATTGGTGGCGGATCTGGAGATCGATTTTGGGAATGCCACGGCGATTTTCTCCAAGATGGACATGACAGCCAACCTTTGGGCTGGCGTGGAGTGGATGCGTGAGGTGATGATGAGCTTTCGCGGGCGGATGGAGTTGGATTGGGCGCGTCGGCGTCTCGTATCGTCCTCTTCACAGTTTATGGCCTTGCTCAAGTCGAATGCCTTGCCGCCTGCAGGTGTCACCTTGCGGATGAAATCAGACCTCCATGCGGATCTAGAAGCCCAGACCGTGGCCCTGAACCCCTTGGAGGTCGAAGGTCCAGCGGGCATGCGGGTCAAGGGAGGTTTTTCTACGCAAGCGGTGTTGACAGACCCGGTTACCAGCGGGAATCTGTCTGTGGAGCGGTTTGATTTCAGAAGTTGGTTGATTGCTTTGGGTCGAACCATTCCATCGACTTTGGACGTCAAAGTTGCTGCTGGCGCGGACGCTTCGTTGGATTTTGTCGTCAGTGGTCAGGAGGCGAGTTTGTCTCACTTAAAGATAGGACTGGATGACTCCCAATTGACTGGATCCATGGTGATGCGCTCGGATGGCCCATCCTTGCGTTTTGACTGGGAGGTGGACAAGGTGGATTTGGATCGTTTTCGGCCACTGTTTGCCAGTTTGTCAGCAGGCGACACCCCGACTCAAGCTCGCTCCAATGAGAAGGAGTCTGAAGCAAAGTCCGCTCCCGGCTGGCCAGTTGGCTGGTTGAGTCGTGAGTTGGTGGTGGATGGCAAAGTTCGGATTGGTGCGTTGGTCGCTGCCAAGGGCCATTTTACCGATGTGGCGGCTGTTGTGACCGCTGGTGAGGGGGTGTTGACACTCAATCCACTCTCCTGTTCTTTGTATGGGGGGCGGTTGGAGGGCAAGATCTCTTTGGATGCGCGGGAGTCGGAACCTCAGTGGATGATGGATTCTCTCATGAAGGGGGTAATGGTTGCTCCTTTGTTGCAGGAGATGGCCGGTTTGAGCGGTGCGTCTGGGGTTGGGGAGTGGTCAGCGCGGATGAAAACCCAGGGGCGCGTCAAAAATGTCATGATGCAAAACTGGAATGGTGAGACCCGTTTAACTGTGGTGGATGGGGTGATTCCTGGTGTGGATGGGGTTGCGCGGATTCGGAGTGGTTATGCGGCGTTCAAGCGGATGAGACAGCCTCCCGCTGCACCGGATGAGACCCGGTTTGTGGATTTATCTGCTACGGCGGTCATTGCCAATGGGATTTTGATCAACAAGGATTTGGTGGTCAATTCACCGGTATTGAAAGGGACGGGAGCGGGGCAGGTCGATTTTGTACAAAAGCGGGTGGATTATGTTGTCAATGTGGATGTGGCGACCGCTTTGCAAGGGGTGGTATCCGATGCTGAAAAATATCAAGGACTTGCTTTGCCTTTGACTCTGCGGGGTTCATGGGATTCCTTGAAGAAATTTGAACCGGGTAGTTTGGATTTTTCGCGCGTTGCGGATGATGAAAAGGATAAATTCAATCGGGGTATGGATAAAATTGGTAATTTTTTTAACAAATACTTGAAATAATAAAGGTGTTTGATTGTTTATTATTAAAAAAAAAGGGTGGAGGGGTCTGGGGAGGCGGTTCACCGCCTCCCCAGAATTTGGTGGGGATGGCGCCGCGGGGGCGGTGGGCCGCGGCGGTGCCGGGGGGAGGTCGGTTGGGG
>JADFYY010000120.1 GCA_015232825.1 Magnetococcales bacterium | reverse complement strand
TTGGAGGCAGGCTCACCCGCGCCCAGCCAGCGCACCCACGCAATCCCGAAAGGGAAACCACATCTGCAAAGGAAACCGAAAATGAAACTCACCGAAATGTTCCCCTCCAATCTTCTCAAGGCACAGGATGTGACCGACGCCGGTGGAGAAATGCCCGTCAAAATCTTCAACGTGGAAATGCGCGAGTTTGATGGCGAAAACGGCAAAGAAAAGAAGCCCATCGTTATTTTTGCGGACGACCACCGCATGGTGCTGAACAAGACCAACGCCAATATGCTGTCGCAGATGTTTGGCAGACGAACCGACGGATTCCTCTTTACTTGCGGGAGCCGTGGTTTTGGTTCCAGATGCGACGGGGACACTCTCCGTTGAGGGCGAAACGACCTGGGCCTGTGGTACAGCCTCACGATGCGGAGTCTCCTTGGCACGTTCAGCCACCATTTCGCGCGGTTTGCCATGGGTCATCACGACCGGACGCAAGAAAATCACCAATTCACTTTTGCTAACACTTTCATCTTGCTGGCTGAACAGATTACCCAAGCCACCTGGCAGCCTGGAGAGAACCGGAACACCCGCCGAAGTGTTATTCAAGGTATCTTGCATCAATCCGCCCATGACCGCCACTTGGCCACTATGCACCCGCATCATGGTCTCCATCTCTTTGACCTCGATCTCTGGGATGGCGTTGTGAATATCTTCGGATAATCCCGTTTGTAAATTGCCTTTAACCAAAGCCGGGTTTGGATCGTTTACCCAACGACTGATTTTGGTAATCGTTGGTCGCACATTCAGACTCACGATCCCTTCTTTGGAAATTTGTGGCGTCACGGTCATGACCAATCCCACCGGAACGGTATGAATCTCCGTATCAAAAACCGGTTGCGAGGCCACTGTGGTCGTGGCGGTTGTCCCTGTAGTCGTGCTGTTGTTGGCACCCGCACCAGATTTTAAGGTAAAAAAGACCCGGTTTTTGACCACTTTCAAGATGGCTGGCTGATTATTCAGAGCCATAATTTTTGGACTGGACAAAACTTTGGCGTTACCAAAGGTTTCCAACATCTTGATGGTGGCATTGACTGGCCCTTTGTCGGTTTTCGGATCGCCATTGGGGCCTCCAGTATGAGCCAAGGTGAAGTAGTTCAATATTCCTTGCGAAGGATTATTTCCGACATTGATGGCATTGAGACTTTCGGAAAAGGCACTTTTCAGGATAACCCCGGCGGAACGGTTAAAAATCAGATCCCAATCCACCCCTTCCTGAAAGCGATCTGACAGCTCCACCTCCACCACTGTGGATTCAATCAACACTTGGCGATGGACGTTTTCCAACACGCTATCGAGATATTCTTGGATTCTTTCATGCTGCAGGGCCGTTGCAATGATGCTCATGACGCCAGCTTCGGTATTGATCGAAACAAGCCCCGGTCTGTTTTGGGATTTAGCAGCCCCACCACCGCTCGCCGCTGGTGCAGCAGAGGGCGGAGAGATCAGTGCGTCCAACCCCCCCATGCCGCCACCAGGGGGTAACCCTGCGGCCAAACCAGACGCCCCAATCCCTGGAGCAGGCAAAACCGGTTCTGGGCTGTTCTGATACACAACACCCGTATCCGAGCCAAGAATGGCCTGTACATTTTGTGTAACCGTCTTCCAGAACTTGCTGGTAGAGGTGGAGGTCAAGGTACTGACCGATTGATTGTTCTCCACGCCACTCGTCAGGGGATTAACCATACTCCCCCCTTTGGACGTGGAGAGATTGGTCGCAATCTTGTTGGTGCTGAGCATGTCCCGCTCAACCCCCAGATAATCCACCTGATAGACTTTCAAAAAAGGCAGATCCGGTGTTACCACGATAATCTTGTCTTGAATCTCGTAACGGATGCCCACCTGCTTGGAGACCCGATCCAAAATTTTGCTCAACGGCTGATCAATGGCACTCAAGGTGACCTTGCCCTGGATGCCGGGATAAACGTCAATATTTTTGTTGGCGTCACGGGCCAAGGCGAACAAAAGATCCCGAACCGGCATTTCTGTGACGGTTATGGTATAAACCTCCTCAGGAGTTGCACTATCCTTTACAAGCGCATCCAGAGAGGCTCCATCCTTTTTAGGCACCGGACCAGCAGAGATTTCCACTTCTGGATTAGTAGGTTGCAGAAAATGGTCTCTGGAGTGTTTGATTCGGGAGGGCTCACAGGCCGCCAAAAAGAGACAACCCAGCAGAATCAACCCTGCCTGACGCGCCACCCGAATCTGTGGTTTGATCCGAGCCGTTGTATTATCTTGAAAAGATTTCAGTTCGTGACGGTCCATGGACGCTTTTTTTCCCTGGAGGAGACGAAAAAATAGGCCAAACCCCTAAGATCAATTGAGTGTCGTAGAGATCCAGCTCGTTTTTGTGCCAAACGCTCTATTTGAGTTAAATGGCATCTCGCAAATTGTACGCCAACCATTTCAACATGGACTCAGAAACGAGTCGCCTGCCCCAGTCACACCCCAGCCACCACCTTGGCAATGCGTTTGGTATGGTAATAAATGCGCTTGAAATTTTCATAAATATCCATTTGCAGAGAATAAACCGCAAAATTCTCTTCGCCCTGCCCTACGTTTTGCAAAGAGTGCATTTGTTTAAGACGGCATTTAGCGTCTAAGTCACTGATCTCGTCTTTCATGGCCATGACCTGGGCGGCTAGGGTGCGGTTATCCGATAAAAAGGCCGCTGAGACCTGACGCAAGGCGAGATGCACCGTTTGATGATAGGCATTGATGGATAATTCAATTTCGGACGATAGACGAATCTGCTCTTGAATGCAGACCTCGGCGAGATGGGCCAGATTGTTTTCGATGATATCGCCAATAGACTCCAGTTCATTGGTCACAGTCATGATGGCCAAAAGTTCATCGGTTACTGTTGAAGTGAGTGTGCCGCTGTTGGTTTTGGCCAGATATTGGGTGATGGCTTGGTGAATCTCATCCACCCGATCATCCATCTTGCGTAATTTGGCAATTTTTTGTGCATCTCCTTGGAATAGAGACTCAGGCACTAGGTTAAGCATCTCTTCCAACAGCGCGGAGATTAAATGCACTTCGCGACGCGCCATGGCCAAAGCCAAAGAGGGGGTGATGATCAGATCGTCATCTAAATATTTGGGCCAATAGCGATTATTGAACTGATTGGATTGATTCTCCATGCTGTATTCATCGGGAGCAATCCAGATACAGGCCTGAGCGATCCATCCGCTCATGGGCAAGAAAACCACGGCGACACAGACGTTAAACAAGGTGTGAAAAAGGGCCAGTTGCAAAGAAACAATCGGTGTAAACAGGGCAAAAAACGCCGCCAGTTGAGGGATCCACCAGACGGTCATGAGGATACCCATTCCAATAAAAAGAGTATGCCCAATCACCAAACGCAAGGCCATGCGCGGCTTGCCACGGATGTCAAGCAGAAAACGCATGGCTGTGCCAAAATAGGCGGTCAATGTCAGGGTGATGCCCATGGTCAACGGCAAAAGATCCTGAAAAGTCAGCAGAAGCAGCAGGCCCATGGTGGCGTTGGTCGAGCCAAACAGTGCGGTCAAAAAAAAGATTAAGGGGACGCCAAACCACCCATTGGATAAAACCGTTTGGACCATCTGTAACACCATCGGGGCTTGGCTCATGGTGAACAGCCCAAAAAACAGCAATCCCAATCCCAACAGCAAATGGCCGATTAATCTGACTTGAGAATGGCTTGTGGTGTAGATCAGAAGCAAACCGATGATCATGGGTAGACCCACGTGGGCTGTGGTCAAAAAAGCCATAATCTGGGTCAGTAGAGTGGTGCCGATGGCAAGGCCGGACAGAAGGGGAAGCGTTTGTGAAAAGGTGAGTAGATTCAATGAGGTTAGATTGAGAAACACCTCCAGACCGCTTTTGGTGGACAACAGCATGGCCCCAGTGACCACACCAAAACCAAGCCCATGCATGGGATGATCAAGCAATGCGCCAAGTCGTGTTTTTGCTGGACCATCCAACAGGCTTTTGAGTGCAAAGCGAAGTTTCTCCATCCCAAACAGATAAAGGGCCAAACCACTGAAAAAATGCATGACCATGAGTCCGTTCATGATCGTCCGCCAGTAGAAAGGTCTAGGGCCGCCGCCAAAAGGGTTTGGGTGTAGGGGTGTTGGGGTGAGTCAAATACCTGCTCCGTGGGACCGGTTTCTACCATACGACCGTTTTGCATCACCATGACCTCATGGGCCATGGAACGAATCACGCGCAGATCATGGGAAATGAATAGATAGGCTAGGCCATGATCCATTTGAAGTTTTTTTAATAATTTCAGTATTTGGGCTTGGACTGAGAGATCCAACGCGCTGGTGGGTTCATCCAAAATCAATAGTTCAGGCTGCAAAATCATGGCGCGGGCAATGGCAATGCGTTGTCTCTGCCCTCCTGAGAATTGATGGGGATACCGTTCCAGACTCTGCGCATCCAAACCGACTTCGGCCAGTATGGCATGGACGCGGTCGAGTCGGCGTGCGGCGTTTGGCTCCAGGCCATGAATTTCTAACCCCTCCTCCAAGATGGTGCCAATGGTCATGCGGGGTGAAAGCGAGGAGTAAGGATCCTGAAATACCACTTGAATCCGTCGTCGCAAGTGACGCAGTTCAGCCCGGCTTGCCGTCTGTAGATTGACACCAGAGAACGTCATCTCCCCTTGGCTTTGATTCAGACGCAAGATGGTTTCGCCGAGGGTGGTTTTGCCACTGCCAGATTCCCCTACCACGCCTAGGGTTTCGCCTTGACGTAAGGTTAGCGTGATTCCATCCACGGCCTTGATCCATCCCACGGTCCGTTTAAGGAGACCTTTTTTGATGGGAAAGTGACAACGTACATCGCGTGTCGTCAAGACAATGGGAGCGTTGTTGGGACGGGGCGGAGGATTGGCGTCGGGCAGAGCAGCCAGTAAGGCACGGGTATAGGGATGACGCGGTGATGCAAACAGAGTTTTAACCGAGGCAGTCTCGACAATTTTGCCTTGACGCATGACACAGACCCGATCCGCCGTTTTGCGTACCATGGGGAGGTCATGGGTGATGAGCAGCATGGCCATACCCAATTCGCGCCGCAAGCGGGTCAGTAGTTCAAGGATTTGCGCCTGAATGGTGACATCAAGGGCGGTGGTGGGTTCATCGGCAATGAGCAGGGCCGGACGACGGGCCAAAGCCATGGCAATCAGCACCCGTTGTCTCTGTCCGCCAGAGAGTTGATGCGGATAGGCGTCAAGTCGAGAGTCGGGATCGGTGATGCCAGTCCAATGCAACAATTCGCTGGCCCGTTGTCGTAAGGTGCGTGGATCTATGCCCAGATCTTGTTGCAAGGCTTCGGCCAGTTGACGAAAAATGGGATAGACTGGATTCAAGGCGGTCATGGGTTCTTGGAACACCATGGCCATATCCGAACCACGTAGTTTTCTCAAGGCATCCGGTTCCATGGTTGTGGTTTGGCGGCCGCGAAAAAAGATCCCTTCGGCTGTGATTTGGGCTGAGGGGGGCAAGAGTCGCAACAAGGAGAGAGCTGCCACGGTTTTGCCGCTGCCGGATTCGCCGACCAAGGCCACGGTTTCGCCAGGGGCAATGGAAAACGAGATGCCCTGTACCGCCTCAACGGTTTCGCCTTCGCCCTGAAAACGTACCGTGAGGTTGTCGATGGCCAAGAGTGGTTTGATGGGGGCGTTCATTCTTTACGTGGGTCCATGGCGTCGCGCAGTGCCTCACCGATAAAGTTCAACAACAATAACAAGATGACTAGTGTAACAAAGGCGGACAAGGAGAGCCACCAAGCCTCGATATTGCCTTTGCCCTGACGCAACAGTTCGCCTAGGCTTGGGGTGGAGGGGGGGACACCCAGCCCTAGAAAGTCCAGGCTGGTCAATGCCAAGATGGCCCCAGAGATCCGGAATGGCAAAAAGGTGATGACCGGCGTCATGGCATTGGGCAAAAGATGACGAAACATGATGGCGCGATCTGAGGCTCCCATGGCGCGGGCCGCCTTGACATAGACCATGGTGCGGGCGCGCAAGAATTCGGCTCGGACATAATCGGCCAGTCCCATCCAGCCGAATAGCGATAAAAGAACCATCAATAACGCGATGCCTGGATTGAAAATGCTGGCAAAGATGATCAAAAGATAGAGTTCTGGCATGCTGCCCCAAATCTCCATGAACCGTTGAAACCATAAATCGGTGCGTCCGCCGAAATATCCTTGAATGGCCCCAGCCAAAATGCCGATGGCGACCCCGATTAAGGTCAGGGCCATGGCAAACAGTACCGAAAGGCGAAAGCCGTAGATCAATCGGGCCAGCACATCTCTGGCGCGGTCGTCGGTTCCTAGCAGGTGTCCAGTGCCGGGTTTGGCCGGGGCGGGTTGGGTGGTGTAAAGGTCAATGGTGTCATAGCTGTTGGCATTGGGGGGGAAGATTACCCAATTGTTTCCTTTGCGTAAATTGGCCAGAATCGTGGGCTCTTTGTAGTCGGTTTCGGTGGTGAAATCGCCTCCAAAGGTGGTCTCTGGGTAGCTCTTTAACAAAGGAAAATAGAGGGCGTTTTCATAATAAACCATCAAAGGTTTGTCGTTGGAGATCACTTCGGCCATGAGGGAGAGCAGAAACAAGGCGGCAAATATCCACAAGGAGACGAGGCCGCGTTTATTGGCCTTGAAGCGTCGCCAGCGGCGATTGACCAGCGGTGATGGATGAAAAAGTTTCATTAAAATACCCGATGGGGTTCGGCAAGGGTGAAGGGTGTTGAATGAATTATGGCAGCATTTTGGATTGGCCTGCAAGTTGCGAACCCATCCACGCAAGTTCCCCATATTAATTTCGGCAAATTTATAGAAGGCGAGGCGAGCCATGGGCAGTACACACGAGACCTTGGAGGATACTGTTTCATCTTATTGCGTTATTTCCTCTGCCGTGGGCATGGGTCAGACCAATCCTGGGGAGTCTGATCGGGAGCCTGACGAACGTCCTTTGATTCCATTGACTCTTGACACCATTTTGACGGTGGAAAGTTTACAGAGATTGTTAAAGATCGTCTCGTTTAGTTAATCAAGTTAATGACGGCATCATTCTTGCTTATTCTTTAATATAGAAATGTATTGCATCAAACTTTTGCAAAGGAAAATGGAGATGAAAAAAACGTTGGCATCCATTTGTGTTGTTGTTGGACTGGCCATCGCACCGGTGATTGCACAGGCTTCGATCCATCGTAAGGCGTGTGAAACACCGTATCAAGGGGTTAGCGTCTGTTGGGATGCGATCAGTGAGGAGAGTTTAGACCTTTCTGAACCTTTGACTAAACTCCATCTTTTGCCCATTGCACGGCAGATTGCTGGACAACCGGAAGTTCTGGTGGATATGAGTCGCATGATTTTCCGGCAATTATTGCCTGGTCATTTAGCGGATCAGTTAATTCCTGAGTGGACTCCTGTTTACCATTTGGATGGGGCGGTAACGCTTAGTCAGCGTTCGGGTTGGCCAGCGGTATTATGGATTTCGCCACGGGAGATTCGCAACAGTTCGGCGACCAGTAGCGGCTTGCTGGATTTGGATGTCTATTTGTTATCCAAGGGTCGTTTGTTGCACACGTTGCGGATTCGGGTAGAGTCTCGTCCTGATCAAAAGAGTGACGGCGTGGAACGGGCTGCCGTGATGGGTTCTGCACTGGTGGCCACTGGGTCTGTGGTTGGGGCTCCCATTGGTTCTTTGGCGGCAGTGGCTGGGGCATATGCCATGGGACAATCCTCCCCGCCTGAGGCGGGTAAATCTTTGGAACTCATGACAGAATTGGCAGTACGGCAACTCTTATTCTTGTTTCAGCAACCCTTAGAAAACATGCCCACAGCCAAGAGTGAGACCGGTGGCAATCCCTGGTCTTCCAATAATGTTTTGGAAACGCTCAAGCGTCCTTTTGCTGCCAAATAACCTTCATTAAAGAAAAGTATATGTTCAAGACAATCAATAAACTGGTCTGGGCCTTTGATGCGGAATGGATTCCTGATCCGCGCGCTGGACGTATACTCTATCATTTGAGCGCGGAGACCCCAGACGCAGAAGTCATGCAAGAGATGTGGAAGCAAGGGGGAGGCAAGGAAGAAGATCCCCGTCCCTACCTTAAAACCATTCAATGCCGCATGGTTTCCATCGCGGCGGTACAACGCCTAGCCCTTCCAGATGGCCGGGTCTCTTTGACACTCCTCTCATTGCCCAGAGAACCCCGTGTCAACCATGAGGAGACCGAGATCATCCAACGTTTTTTAACTGCCATCGGAGATCGGCAACCCCAATTGGTGGGTTATAACTCTGTGGCGGCGGACTTAAGAATCCTAACCCAAAGAGGAATCTGTCTGGGACTACGGGCTCCCAAGTTTGCCCATCGTCCAGCAAAACCCTGGGAAGGTGTAGATTATTTTGCCCGTGGCGGTGATTGGCATATCGATTTGAAAGATTACGCGACACCCGGATGGGGTCAAGGCTCCCCCTCTTTGCATGAATTGGCCGTACTGTCGGGAATCCCTGGAAAAATGGATGTGGCTGGCCAAGAAGTGCCGCAAATGTGGTTGGATGGACGACTCGAAGAGATCATCGCCTATAATGAACGAGATGCCTTGACCACCTATTTGGTCTGGTTGCGGATGGCCCATTTCGGGGGCCATTTCACGACTATGGAGTATGAGTTTGAACAAAAACGCCTCCGGGAGATGATCACCAGCGAAGCAGAAAAAAAACCCCATCTGCTCGAATATCTAATCGAATGGGATCGCTTGAGTGCTATGGGTGCGTGAGCCCTTTGGCTCCAATAATAAAAAATCAACATGCCTAAATTCTATCAGAAGAAGGTTTTCTCTTTGACTGAGTGTGCAGAAATTGGTATTAGGTTACTCTTAATATTTGG
>JADFYY010000011.1 GCA_015232825.1 Magnetococcales bacterium | reverse complement strand
CAAGACCACCAGGGGTAACAAAGTTGAAGGGGCTTCCAAATGTCTATCGAATTCGCGAAGGTAACTACCGTATCATCTATTCCATCCAGGATGACCGACTGGTTATCCTGATCATCAAGATCGGCCATAGACGCGAAGTCTATCGATGATCATCGAATACCCGATCTAGCGCGACGGCATGAAAAGGGGCGACCATAACCCATTGATTTAACTGGTACGCGGTATCGGATTCGAACCAATGACCTTTGGCTTCGAATGGTAAACAAAACCGTTTCCTGATATTTCTGATACCACTATGATGCCATATAAAATCAATAAGATAGCATTCTGACGTTTCCGCATATTTCCCCGTGTTTCCTTCCAAATGATTGCTGTAAGATTGCTAGCAATCAACCGTTGGCCTGATTGCTGGCAGGAGGGCTTAAAACATGCAGGGCAAAATAAACAAGCGGCTTGTGGACTCTTTGACCGCTACCCAAACCGACACGCTACTTTGGGACGTAGAAACCAAGGGATTTGGGATAAAAGTCACCCCCGCAGGGAAACGAATCTATGTTCTCCAATATCGACACCCGTTTGGGATCGGCCTTGATCACCGTGGAAGCCGAGGGCGGCAATCCGGTTGCTTTGGCCGTCATCCGCGCCTTGATTCTGACCGGGTGTCGCAAGGGAGAGATTTTGGGCTTGCGTTGGAGTGATGTGAATTTTGAACAAGGGTGCCTGTTGCTGCCTGACAGCAAAACGGGAACAAAGGTCGTTGTGATGGGCGCACCAGCACTGCAACACTTGGCAGGACTGCCACGCATCCAAGGCAACCCATACGTTTTCACTGGAGAGAAAGAAGGTATGGCACTTGTGGGTGTTCCAAAAGTCTGGGAAAAGGTTCGCAATCTGGCCGGGTTAAGTGACGTGACACTGCATGGATTACGCCATGCCTTTGCATCGGTGGGCGTTAATGCTGGCTTGAGTTTGCCCGTTGTGGGAGCGTTACTTGGTCATTCCAGTGAAAGCATGACCGCACGTTATGGTCATCTGGCATCTGATCCAATACGTCAAGCAGCTGACCGCATCAGTGGAACCATCGCCGCCGCATTGAATGGCACATCTAAGGCCGAGGTGGTTCCCATTGCTCGAAAAGGTTGACATGTGTTCCAAAAATGGTACGCTTAGACTATGACAAATGAAAAACTTCTGGTTGCCTTTTTTCGTTCTGATACTGGCGTGGAACCTGTTCGGGACTGGTTGAAGACCCTTGAGCAGAGTGACCGGAGAATTATCGGCGAGGATATCAAAACCGTTCAGTTTGGTTGGCTTTTGGGAATGCCAGTCGTGCGCAAGATGGCACCAGGATTGTGGGAGGTTCGCTCTCAACTGGTGAGTCGAATTGCACGGATATTATTTACGGTTGAGGAGGGAAAAATGGTCCTTTTGCATGGGTTCATCAAGAAAACCCAAAAGACCCCAGACCAGGATTTGAGTCTGACTCAACAACGGCTTGCGCTATTGAGGAGAAGAAAATGAGTAACCCTTATATTGGTGGTGATTTTGATGATTTTTTGGCTGAAGAAGGAATATTAGCCGATGTTGAATCTGTAGCGGTAAAGCGGGTGTTTGCCTATCAAGTGGCACGCATGATGACAGAGTATAATCTTTCCAAGTCAGAGATGGCACGACGCATGAAAACGAGTCGTTCAGCCTTAGAACGATTGCTTGATCCAACAAATCGATCCATTACCCTGCAAACAATGGAAGGCGCGGCTTTAGCCATGGGGGCGCGATTGAAGGTTGAATTGATCCCTGCCATGTGATGCTTGACCTTCCTGATCACCGAATACCCGGCCTAGCGCGACGGCGCGAAAAGGGGAAACCTTCACCTCCTGGCCGGGTATATTTTTGAAGGCATCGCCACGAAGGAGGCCAGATCATGATCACACATCAGGAAATGCTTGCAAAGCCTTGCAAAGCTGTGATTAACGCATGTGACACCCAAATAAATCATGCAGATAATATTCAAAACAGGGCAGAATATGGCATTCAAAGAGTAATTAATCTTAAGATTGATTTGGAATCGCAATTACAAAAACCATATTCTTTTCTGGAGCGTTGTATAATCTTTCTTGGTTTTATTGATCGGCGCAGTAAATTAGAGAAGATGAAAGAGGAGTTAGATGTTTATATATGGTTTATATAGAAAGTCTTCGTAAAGCATCAGAGGTTAAGGGTGAACTTAAGGCGTTGCAAGTGGCACCATGCCCTAATTCAATCACAAATTCATCAAAAAAATTATTGCCGAAATCCAAACTTTCCACAACAAACAAGCCAGCAAATCCACGCATAGATAGTGCTAATCGCGCACGTCAAGAAAAGGCCGCCACTCGTAAAGTTGCAGTAACCGACACTGTGAATTGGATCTTGAAAATTTTCCCAGAATGGAAAGAAATTGGCATTCCGTATTCAAAAGCCGATGTGGTCGCAGCGATTAGGCGAATTTATGCATCCGTAGGCCTGCCTGATGAGAAGGCTGTCATTTTGCGAGAGGCGACGGACGCTCAGATTGAGGTCAATTTATCGGCGGCGGCGACGTTTCAAACAGGAAACAGACCAAAACTTGAGAATTTAGCAGGTTTAATTCTAAAAAAAATACGAAATCCTTCAAAATCAAGTAAATAATTCCTATTATTCCCCCCATTTTCGTCACTCTTGAAGGCGACCATAACCCATTGATTTAACTGGTACGCGGTATTGGATTCGAACCAATGACCTTTGGCTTCGGAGGCCAACACTCTATCCAGCTGAGCTAACCGCGCATAAGGGGGAATGAATGGTTGGCAGGATACGGCACATGGAATCGTTTTGTCAAAGGGGGATCGTCAATGATCCCATCAAGAACCCCCTTATCGCAAAAGAATCTTGCTTGCGGTTGACATTTGCTCGTCAGAGTCTTAGCTTATGTCTCTTAATCTTCCAGGGAGAGTTCCCTTGGAAATCTTTTTTCAGCCCACTGCCCTTTTAAGGAGCCTTCTGCGTCATGAGTGAGAACATTCTGCAAACCTCCGACGCCGCTTTTGAGCGAGACGTTTTGCAAGCAACAATGCCCATTTTAGTCGATTTCTGGGCTGAATGGTGCGGCCCATGCAAGCAGATTGCACCCTTTCTGGAGGATTTGGCCGTGGATTACAAAGGCCGTCTGCTCGTCTCCAAGGTGAATATCGATCACAATCCTGCTACACCTGGAAAATATGGCGTGCGGGGCATTCCCACACTCATGATCTTTAAAGACGGAAAAATTCATGCTACCAAAATTGGTGCCATGCCCAAATCAAAGCTTTATGCCTGGGTGGATGAATCTCTGTAAATAACAAGGTTCAAGGAATGGACAGACCACTCTTTTGAAAAAAATCCGTCACTCTGGATCGGTCTGGCTTGAGGATTCGCATGAGTTTGTTGCGGGCTTGTTCTCCCTGAACAATCCGAACACACCCCAAAGCAACCCCTAATTCCTTGGCCAAAAACCGCTGCAAAGCCTCATTGGCCGCGCCATCAACCGGTGGCGCGGTCAAGGCGACCTTAATCCTCCCCTCATAGGTTCCAAGAATTTTTTCTCGTGAGGCGCGAGGCTGCACCCTTATGGCCACAATCAGATCATCCCCATCCCAGTGGCATTCACTCATCTCATCCATGCAGCATTGAAGAACCAGACAGAGACAAACTCAAATCCTGAATCAGAGATAACAAGATCAGCACCAAGCAAGCTGCAACCATGGGCGTGATATCCATACCGGAAAAGGTGGGAACCCAACGTCGCAAAGGCCGAATGGTCGGCTCACTGAACTGAAAAATAAATCGAGTCAGAGGCTGACGCAAATCAATACCCGATATCCTCTTTTGCCGGAAGGAGTGCCAAGAATAAATATGAAATCCGCCACGCGCTAACAAAAGCAAGAAATAAAACGTCAATAACAGGTGAACCAAACCCAATAATTCGTTCAAAATGGATGCAACCGCGCCACCCCCAAGCCCCCCATGAAACAACATGGCTACGAATCGTTGCAATAAATGGACAGCCAATAAAGCAAATATCGGCGAAAGATCCATTCCCGCAATAGAAGGGATGAATTGTCGAAATGGCTTCAATACCGGCTCAGTGGCCTGCATCAAAAACTGGACAATGGGGTTATAGGGATCAGGATTGATCCAAGAGAGCAAGACCCGACCAAGAATCAACCAACTGTAAATCTCCAACAAAAAATTCAATAACGTACCGATAGAACCAAACATTCCCATGAGTCACTCTCCTTGTGGTGGAATCGATGTCAAGAGCCGCTCAGTTCTTTAGAACGCCGCCATGCGGCCATGACTGCAGCCATGAGCGCGCCGCGCACGCCATTGCGCTCCAGAGGTTCCAAACCGGCAATGGTGGTTCCTCCAGGCGAGGTGACCTGATTCTTTAACACACCCGGATGCAAACCACTCTCTTCCATCAGTTTGGCCGATCCAAGCAGGGTCCGTTGGGCCAACCTGTCCGCCAAGGGACGGGGCAAGCCGCAAGCCACACCGCCATCGGACAAGGCCTCGGCCATCAAATAGACATAAGCAGGTCCAGAACCAGAAAGGGCCGTAATACCATCCATCAGGGCTTCGTTATCGATCTCTTCCACCAACCCCACGGCCATCATGATCTCTCTGGCCAACAGACGTTTTTCTGCCGTAGTCTCAGGCGCGGGCAACAAGGCTGAAATGCCAGCCCCCACCAAGGCCGGTGTATTGGGCATGACCCGAACCAGAGGCTGTCCAGAGGGCAGACGGGAGGCCAAGGCGGAGAGGGTTATGCCCGCTGCGATGGAGATGACCAACACCTCTGGCCCTAGTAGCGGAGAGATTTCATCCAACACCCTAGCAACCACCCCCGGTTTGACAGCCAGAATCACCACATCCGCCCCTTGCAAGGCTTCTGGATTGGCTGCAACCGCAACAATGCCGTATTGCCGCATCAGAGTCTGCCGCTGAGACTCACCCGGTTCTGCAACACGCAGACAATCAATGGGGAGGCCCGCTTGCAACAAGCCATGAATCATGGCCCCGGCCATGGCACCGCCCCCTAGAAATGCGATGACTTTTTTTTGTTCAGCAACCTTATTCTGCATGACCATTCCTATTCATCGTTGCACAATCTCGGTGGGGGATTGATTCGGTAATCCGCGTACCCGTTCACGACCCTTTTCAGCCGCTGCCCGGTCATCAAAGGGACCAACCCAAACTCGCTGCATTATTTTCTCTTGAATTTTACCCTGTTCCAGAAAAACCGGCAAGCCAATATTGGTGTACTGGGCCATAGCTGATTTGGCATATTCGATTTGAGAATACGAGCCGACCTTGAAGGCAAATTTCCCCTTGATCTCTTGATCCGTCACGGTTTTGGGTTGCGTTGCGGCTTGAACAGGCTCGGCCTTGGCAACGGTTGGCTTACTCTCTGGCGCGGTCACGGCCTTAAGATCAGCCTTGGAGGGCTTCTTCTCTGGCACGGTTACAGCTTTTGGCGAGGGCGCGGGCGCACTCTCAGCAATCGGCTTGCGAACAGCTTCATCTGCCTTGGGCAAAACAGGAGGCTTGCTCTCTGGCGATACGACCGGTTCAGCCGTTGCCGTTGACTTGGGCGCGAGCGACGACTGTGCAGTAGAAGAACGCAAGGATTGTGGCGGATAAGGTGGCGTGGGAAGGGCCGCGACTTTGGTCTCGGAAGGGACCGCATGACGCAAGATCTGCTGCGCAATTCGAGAATAGGGAACTTCCCGTTTGGTGTCGCTTTTGATCATACCAAGCCATTTGGAAGCCTCATCGCCATGACCTTTGATCTGGGCATTGAGTCCCAAAAGCAAAAGAGTCAGATGCTCTCGCAATTGACTTTCAACTGGATTGTCAGGCAAACGGGCAACCTCAAGCCCCTGTTCGGCGGTGGCCTCCCCAAGAAACACGGCAACCAAGGCCTCAGGCCAATTCGCAACATCCTTTTTGGCAGCGGGATCCGTCAAAATCGCTGAGCCAGGTTTACCAATACGTTCACGGGTCAAGTAGAGCCAAAGACGATTTTCCGTGTGATTCGGCTGCATCTTCAAGGCTGCAACAAGATCCTGTTCCGCTTCAACAAAGCGATCTAGAAGAAAAAAAGTCATGCCGCGCAAGAAAAGGGCATCAGGATTATTGTTGGGGCGCAGCCGCAAAGATTCATAAAAATCCCCGACCGCCTGTTGCGGCAGCCCGATCAACAGACGACTAATCCCCCGCAAGCGGTAAACCTCCTCATGATCACGCTTGAAACGAATGAAGGTGATAAAATCGTCTATGGAGGCCTCATAATCACCCTGCGCAACACGCAGACGACCCCGACTGTAATAGCTCCAGGGATGCTCTGGTTTCAAACGAATGGCGGAATCCAGTTCGGTCATGGCCTCCTGAGCGCGATTCAGTTTGACCAAGGCCAAGGCGCGATTTTGAAACGACAGATAATCATCCGGGTTTAAGGCAACGGCCACAGAGAGATCTTCGGCGGCCCGATCTGGGAAGCCCGCGCTCAACATGGCCACGCCGCGTATGCGATAGGCCTGCTGCATGTCTGACTTGAGTGAAATGGCTTGATCACAATCGCTGATGGCTTGCGGGATTAGCTCGGAATGGTTGGTGGTGAGGCTGTTTTTATAGTGGACAGCACACCGACCCGCAAAAGCGGTTGCTCGCTGAAGGCGCGTGGCTTCGGTCCGATTGGTGACTTGGGTAAAGTGTTGTTCAGCCTCTGCTAAAAATCCCCGCCCCATAGCCTCGGAACCAGCCTTCAAGCTCTCTTCAACGGTGGGTTCGCTGAATGCGGGAGCTGAAAACAAACAGAGTGTCCAGCCTGCAAACCAAGCTGAAATCTGATAAATCCGTTTGGTAGTGCCAGTTATCATCTTTTTTTTCTCCAGCCAAAGTAAAATCAACCAAACACCGCGCTACCAATACGCACCAAGGTTGCCCCTTCTTCCACAGCAACGGCGTAATCATGGCTCATCCCCATCGAAAGCTCTTGCATCCCAATTCCATCGATCTGTTCAGCCAGAATCTCTTCTTTCAAACGGGCCAAGGAACGAAACCACGGACGAGCCTCTTCTGCACGATCCGTCATCGGAGGAATGGTCATCAGTCCCTGAAGAATAATCCCTGGCAAGAGAGCCAATTTTCTGACTAGGCCAACAGCCTCTTCAGCCATTATCCCCGTTTTTTGCGGTTCACGCCCCACATTGACCTGCAACAAAACCGGCATTGGACGCACCAGCAAGGCCCGTTTCGACACCTCCTCAGCCAATTCCAAGGAGTCCAGACTGTGGATCATCTGGAACATTTCGACCGCGATTTTCACCTTGTTACGCTGCAATGGCCCAATCAGATGCCATTGCACAGCCGGATGATTCACCAAAGGAATTTTGCCTTGCGCTTCCTGAACACGGTTTTCCCCAAAAAGCATTTCTCCACCAGCGACCACTTCACGAATCTCCTCGACTGTCCGGGTCTTGGAGACCACGACGAGACGAACTGAAGCAGGGTCTCGCCCCACTCGTTGGCATGCGGCCTCGATTTCTGCACGAATGCGCGTCAAATTGGTGGATATCATACTCAAGGGTCCGTTGTGATCAAAAAACCAAACAATTTGAATTGACTCACCAGACGAGAAAATGCCAAAATTTTGTCTGACATAATCGACGGCTTCAGCATTTGTTTGCAATTTTTATACCTTATTTTTTTCAACAAATTTCGTCTCGATGCCTATCCAAAAAAAGAAGCCATTTCCAAGCAGTTCCAAACACGATAAACTTGAAAGATCTTATAGTTCAGCAATCAAAGGGTGATGCGGTCATGGATGGGTATGCGGACAAAAATTTAGAGTCTCTCCAACAACAGACAGCGACATGGCTCCAGGAGTTTGCCGGAAGCCAACGCTTTGGTGGCCTGACAAATAAACAAAAAAAAGAATGCAATCAAATTGTTATCCTATTCGTTAAAATGATGTACAGTCAGCATGGACGCATTCCAAAAAAATGGACCGCCCAATCCGTGGAGAGCTGTTGCTTGGAGACTCTCCCTAGGAGCGGCCTTCTGAAAGAGCCCACTCTCTTAGCACTGCCACCCGTACTGGTCGCCTTTTTCGGGTATCTCGAAGAGACTGGACGGATCAACAACGGAATGACGTTAACTCGTGCCGTGAATCGCGTGCAAGAGAGAAGCCTCAAGAGTGTCTCCATCAACGACAATCCCCGTGGTAAAAAAGCAGTAACAGACCGCTTTGGTCCAGAGTCCGCAAACGTCCAAAGCGAACTGCGCCTGTTTGCCGCCCAAATCGCCAAAGAGATCGCCAAGGAGCGACCCGCGATGATTTCTGGGGAAGCCATGCAAAGTTATGAAAAATATCCCATTTTAATATTTGATGTCTTGCAACTTTTAATGGAACAGTTCTCTCTCGACTCCCCGAATGATTATGAGGTGAGTGCCTATTTCATGCTGCTTTCCCAATCCTTGCAAAACATTCGCTTTGGTGTCGAACGTCATTTCGATTGGGCCAAAGAACTCAACCACGAATTCCAATTGATGGTCGTCAAACAGACGCAAGCCAACAACATCTCGCCGCAATTATTGATGGGCATCCTGGAATCCATCACAGAAGCCAAGCTGGAATATATCCAGGAGTTACTGGATATTTATGAATATCAACTCACTCATTATGCCCCACACATGGAGGTTCCAACCCGTGGGCAGATTGATGCCATGTTTGAAAACTTGGTAGATGAGCATGGAGGGGATCCGTTTGCCATCAGCGAGACCTTGGCGCAAATGACCCGCGCCTTGCCATTGGAGGCCCAATCTGCCCTGATCGGAGAGTTTGCCTACTCCAATCTTCCCGGCATGAAGGACGCCGTGGTCCTGTTATGCTTGAATACCGAAGAGGCGGTGCGTCAAGAAGCTTTGCAATGGTTGAAAAAAAATGCCCAATTCATGACACCGACTGCTTTGCGACGGTTGATCGTCATTCGCAACTGGCTACCGGGAAAAGATCGCAAACTGTTGGACGCACTGATCAAGTCCGCCCGGATCAAGGGGGTTGAATGTGCCCAATGGTCAACCGGAACCGCTTTAAGTGCCCTGCAATCGTCACAAATTGATGGTGTTGGGGCGCAATCCATGATGTTTTCCATGGCCGTGGAAGGGAGAAAATCCCGCATCGGGGCCATTTTATTAAAACAACACGTCGGCATTGCCGATGCATGGATCACCCCACCCATCTCCAAACAAGAGGCCTCACAAACCCTTCGTCAAGTTGGACAAAAAGAGCTATTTCTAGATATCTCCCAAGATTACATGCATGCCGCAGTCAGACACCATATTGCCATAGGTTTGGAAAAGGGCAATCCCCCGATGGTTGGTTTATTGCAACTGGCCGAGACCATGGCCGCGACCACATGGATGCCAGAACGGATTGATGCGACCGTTTTAGTCGAGCGACTGATCCAAGAGAACCAGGCCATGACCGATGATCTCAATACCTTGAAAATGGTCATTCAGACCAGTGGCGTTTGGGGGGAAATCCCATTAATAACAAACTCTTGGTTTGAAGAGAGCCAAGAAGTTGTCACCTTCATAAAAAGCAACCGCATTCGCAACAAGGAGACATTGATTCGTCGCGTTTTAGATCTGTTTTGTGAGCCCAATCGGGAGGCCTGGGCAGAACGGTTTGCCTGGACCGCCTTTTGGTTGCAAGAACAATCTGCCAAAGAGAAAAAATTGGTTGGTATGGATTTCAACTTTGCCATCCTAGCGCGAGAACTCTATCGGGGACGTCCATTGCATGAGTTACCTCTCATGAAACACATTGCCGCCCGCACCATTGCTGGGGAGGAACCAGAAAAATTTCTTTAAAGGTGCGGTCCCGTGTGGTGAGAATAGAGATTCTCATCCGCCATTTTGATGGCATCCTGGAAGGTTTCAGCGTTCTGGAAACGATCACGGGGTTGTTTGGCCAGTGCCTTTTTTATAACCGCATAAAAGGGCGCGGGGATGGAGTCATCAAAAGATGTGGGGTCAGACGGCATGGATGTCAAAATATTACGGGTAATGGCTTGCGCCCCATTCCCGACAAAAGGTTTAACCCCGGTGAGCAACACATGGAGGATGACGCCCGCAGCAAAAAGATCCGCCCGCAAATCGGTTCGTTGTCCCATGAGTTGCTCAGGAGCCATATATCCATGGGTTCCGGTTACTTTGTTCATGGAGGGTGTGGGATCATTGACAAAATGAGCGGCACTAAAATCAGTAATTTTGACCTGACCATTCATCAAAAGCATGATATTGGCGGGTTTGATATCTCCATGAACAATGCCTTGCGCATGAATATGTCCCAGTCCGGCCAAAGTTTGCAGCATGATATCCATGCAACGGATACGGGATGGTCTGCTCCCGGTCAAAATCAGTTCCTTGAGGGATTGTCCATGATGCAACTCCATGACAAGAAAAGGAACCCCCATTTCTTCTCCCGTCAGGTAGACAAGTGTGACATTGGCATGCGAGAGGGATTTGACCACCAAGGCTTCCCGTCGCAGACGGATTGCCAAGTTACGTCCAGCTTCCTGATTCCATAGGGCGAACGGAATGGTCTTGATGGCCACTGGGCGTGCTTCTTTAGGATCAAATCCTTGATAGACGATACCCGTTGCCCCTTGTCCCAGGATGCCATCGATACGATAGCGACAAATTTGTTCCGGGAGTTCCATGATGCGCACCCATTCCTTGGAGGCGTAATTTAAAGTTTCTCTTGATGACAGAATGCAATCAATGCAATATCTGTGCCGTCAAGGCAATAGCGTAACTTTTAGCCAATTGTCGATAGCTTTCCGCCGTGGCCTCTATGGCCTGGATCTCTTCTGGGCTTAATTCGCGCAAGCGTTTGGCTGGGGCCCCGACCCACAGTTCTTTGGTGATGACCGTTTTTCCGGGAGGAAGCATGGCACCAGCCCCAAGAATGGCCGATGCTTCTACCACAGCCCCATCGAGTACAATCGCCCCGATACCAATCATGCAGTCATTGCCAATGGTACAAGCGTGAAGGGTGACGTTATGACCGATAACCACGTTATCGCCGATACGCAAGGGCAAACCGTCTGGCTTTAAGGCTGTGGCCCGACTGACATGGAGTACCGCCCCGTCCTGAACATTGGTCCCTGCCCCGATATGAATAAAATGAACATCCCCGCGAATGACCGCTCCGGGCCAAACTGAAGAACCAGGACCGATATGGACATTGCCGATGACAATGGCATCGGGATGGACAAAGGCTGTCGGGTCAATGGTCGGGATGATTCCCCCAAAGGGATAAACAGGCATAAACGTCTCCTTTTTTGACTAAAAAAAAAGCGGATCCAAAGAGATTCAACTCTCAGATCCGCTCATTTTGTCACGTTTTTATAAAAATCGCCAAAGAGAATCGGCTACAAGGCATGACAGGTCAGACAAAGTGCGCTACTCGCGTTCGTTTTACGCAAAAACGTCGGAAGGACAGGAGATCCAACCGCAGGAGAGACGCCATGGGGATCGTGGCAGGAGGCACACTCCACCCGATACGTTGAACCGGTTTTATAGTAACGAATCTCATTGGCATCGGGTTTGGAGTCACCATCCAAGTCATAAAAGGAGATGCGATCCAGATTGACGTTTGGTTCGCGGAAATCAACGCCAAAACGGGGAGTGGGAATATCGATTCCCACTGGATGGTCGTTACGCAAATCGGTGCCAATGGCAGCAACCGTGAAATCCGTCGCCACTTCAGGGCCGTTGGGACCACTATGACAGGAGAGGCAGCCACCGGTTGTGGCCGGTGAATTTTCAGCCAAGGCATGGTGCTTGCCAGAAACCGTTGTCTGTCCTGGAACAGCCACCCAAGAGTCGAGAAACGCCTCCTGATGACTGGTACGACTGTTGGCATTATATCGTCCTGAGCCTGGCATATTGATGATGGAGTCGATGGCCACCGTGCCGTCATGACAAGAGAGACAAGTAAGGGAATTCAATCCTGGGGCATTGACTGTGGCGGTCAAAGTGGATGTCCCCAACTGATCATAGGTTTGATAGGTGGTATCTTTAAAGGTGCGGTTCCACAATGGGGCCGCAATGTTTTCGTTGGCCCCATGGGGCGTATGGCAATAGACGCAGACCTCACCATAATTATTCCGCACAGTCATCATCGCCGAACTGATGCCCGTGGTGGATTGGGTCAAATTGTGCCGTGTATAGGCAATCCCCCCCACATTGCTAAAATTGGTTGGGTAATCTGCAGCCTGCGCCATGCCGAACGCTACCCCACCCACCACGACAAGGGCCATGGAGAAGCGAAAGCGGCGCATTCTCATTTTTGAGAACAAATCACGAAGAGAAGTAGGGATAGTCATGGCAAGATCACTCCATAAAATGGTTGTGAATCAAAATGTTCACCCACTTCTGAATGGAAAGTAGTGTTGGGGCTTACAGTTATTTTTGCAAATCTTGCGCCATGTTTGGTTTTTTCTCGACTCTTGGTAACATCTTTCCACCATTGGTCAGTACAGACTTGCCTTCCGCATCGGTCAGCTTGCGCAACACCTCAACTTTAAGCAGCCATTGATCAACAACAAAAATCCTTCCAGTACCATCAACAGCTATCCCAGCTGGAGAGGAAAAGCGAGCAGGACCATCCTCCATGCCGCGCGTTCCCATGGGCAAAAGCAGTTGCCCCGTATCATTGAAAACTTGGATGTTGGCAAAGGCCCCATCCACCACATAGATAAGGCCATCCTTATCCACCGAAAGGGTGCGAGGACGGGCAAACTGTCCCAAAGAACGACCCACCTGACCCCATTTATGCAAAAACTTCCCTTCCCGATCAAAAATCTGCACACGGAAATTACCAGCGTCTAACACAAACACCCGGCCATCTGGGCCAACCGCAACATCGGTGGGATAATTGAACTCCCCATCTTCTGCTCCACGTTTTCCCACCTTGCGCAACAGATTTCCCTGGCCGTCAAAAATCCACAAAAGATGATTATCAGAATCCGCGCGATCCCGGTCTGTCACATAAACCCGATCACCGGATGGGCTGACCGCTATCCCGCCAGGACGCTCCAACCCAAGCTTATCGCCAATGTTACGCATCCACAGACCCATCTCATCATAAACCACGATCACCTTTCTCCCGGCATCCACCACATAAACCTGTCCTGCACCATCCACCGCCACCCCCAAAGGCTGCACCAACGCCCCTTGAAATCGAAATCCAAACATGAAATAACGCCGCCGAACCGCATCAAAAACATGGACCGACTTGGTCATGGAATCGGTCACAAAAACCCGCCCGTTGGCTGCGGCCACACGAACCGGTTTTTTAAAAATTTTTTTGGCTTCCGAGGCATATCCAATAGCCTGTTTTAAAAGATCATCGTTATTTTTCTTTAATTGCACGTCATTAGCGGTTTGGAATACCCCCTCCCATGCATAGCGTGGTTGCTCTGGAGGCATGGGCCAAAATAGTGGGAAAGCCGTTGTCGTGGCACTGTTTTTTTCATCAACCGTCACGCATCCCGCCAACACCATCATCAAAAGCAGTACCACCTTTATATTCATTATCGCTATCCTTTATCCATATCCATTGATCCAACTTTTTAAATTCTCATTTTTTAGAATTCCACCGCAAAGATTCTCACTTGGCTGTGAAATTTGCATAAGTCATGATGTGATTTTTACGAAAAGTCAACGGGAATCTATGAACAAGGAGTCGGGGATGCCAGATTTAAATGAAATTCAAGCATTAAGTCTAACGGACCTGATCATTCAAGCTGGTGAACGGATGAATTCTGGTCAGACGGATGTGGCCATTGAGCTGTACCGGCAGTGGCTGGCACACAACTCAACCCAGCCGCTTGCCTATGCTGTTCATTATAATTATGGAATTTTATTGCTTAATATCAGCGACCTTCCAGGAGCGAAAGCGGCTTTTGAGGAATCGATCCGATTGAATCCAGATTTTTATCCCCCCTATATCAATCTTGGGAATGTGCTGGAGAGAGTGGTTTCCCCCATGGAGGCCGCCGCCTGTTGGCAGCGTCTTGCAGATCGATTGCCTTCGGTGAATGCTGAAGCCATTGGCTACAAGACCTCTGCCTTAAAACAAATTGCCCGTGTCCTTGGCATGGCAGAAGCCGAAACCGCCTTGCAGCACAGCTTAGAGATCAATCCCCATCAGCATGAAGCCATGGAGCATTGGATCAATGCCCGTCAGTTGCAGTGCAAATGGCCAGTCATTGAACCGTTTGGTTCGTGCGACAAAAGAGACCTGATGAAAGGATTTGCCCCGTTGTCACTGGCGGTTTATACCGACGATCCAATGCTACAGTTGGCCAACGCCAGCTATTTTCATCAATCCGAGATTGGTCAACCGCAACCAACCTTTCTGGATCACCATGAACCCTTACGCGCCACCCCTGGCGCACGCCCCAGGATCGGTTATCTCTCCTCGGATTTAAGAATTCATGCCATCGGTTATCTAATGGTAGAACTTTTTGAACTCCATGACCGTCAACAAGTTGAGATTTTTGTCTACTCCATTGGCCCCCAATTCGAGGATCCGATCCGACAAAGAATCCGCAATGCCGTGGAACATTGGCAAGACCTCTCCACCCTATCCGACCCAGAAGCCGCTGCGCAGATTCTTGCAGACCGCATCGAAATCCTCATTGATGTGAATGGCTATACCCATAGCTCCCGCACCAAACTGCTATCCATGCGTCCCGCGCCGGTCATTGTCAACTGGCTTGGCTATCCAGGAACCATGGGCTCACCCTATCATCAATACCTCATTGCCGATGAATTCATCATCCCAAAAGGGCATGAAATTTTTTATTCAGAACAGGTGGTACGTTTACCTTGTTATCAACCAAACGACCGAAAGCGCGTTGTTGCCCCCCATTACCCCTCCCGAAGCGAATCTGGACTCCCTGAGGCGGTTATGGTTTATGGCTGTTTCAACGGGGTCAAAAAAATCACCTCCTATACTTGGCACCTCTGGATGGAGATATTGCGACAAGTACCCCAGAGTGTTTTGTGGCTGCTGTTTGAAAACGAGGTGGCCAAGGGGCGTCTGCTCGAACTGGCAGCCTTGCAGGGGGTTGCACCAGAACGAATCCTGTTTGCTCCTCGCTTAAACAATGCAGAACATATGGCCCGCTATGCCTTAGTGGACCTGATGCTGGACTCCTCTCCCTATGGAGCCCATACCACCGCCTCAGACGCCCTATGGATGGGGGTGCCTGTTTTGACTTATGCTGGACTCTCCTTTGCGTCGAGAGTCTGTGGCAGTTTGGTTCGGGCCGCTGGATTGGCGGAATTGGTCTGTACCACAAGCGAAGCGTTCGTGGCCCGTGCTGTGGAACTCGGTAAAAACCCGACACTGTTGCAATCGGTTCGTCAACGATTGCGCGATGGACGAGATACCTGCGTTCTGTTTGACACCCCTTCCCTGGTCTCTTGTTTGGAAAAATTGTATTTTTCCATGTGGAACGATTTCCAGCAAAACCGAATTCCACGACCCGACCTTACCAACCTCGACATTTACCAAGAGATTGGCATTGAATTGGACCAAGGAGGGGTCTGGTTTGGAACAATAGAAAATCTGACTTCAGCCTATCTGGAAAAATTGCTCGAATGGGACCGCTTGACTGGCCTTATCGAAGACAAGCGTCTATGGAATGAGAATATTCGTCGCCATCATACCCAAACCAAACAAGGATTTTCACCGATGAATTTAAATTTGGCAGATCTGATCGGTCATGCGGACGTGCTGACAGGGGCTGGCCAGATGGATCAGGCCATTCGGTTATATCAACAGTGGCTGGCAAGCAACCCGGCCCATCCCCAGGCCCATTATATTCATTATAATCATGGTGTTCTTCTGCTTAATTCCAATGCACTGGCAGAGGCGAAGCAGGCTTTCAGCGAAGCGATTCGCTTGCAACCCGATTTTTATCCTCCCTATATCAATCTAGGCAATGTGTTGGAACGACTGGTTTCCACTCAAGCGGCTGTGGCCTGTTGGCAACAACTGGTTGACCGTCTCTCCGCAGTCGTGGGCGAAACCATTGGACTCAAAATCTCTGCCTTGCAACAGATTGCCCGTGTGAGCGATCCAGTGGCCGCCGAGGAGGCCTTGCGGCAAAGCCTAGAGATCACCCCGCATCAGCCCGAATCCCTGCTGCATTGGATCGTCAATCGACAAGGATTGTGCAAATGGCCGGTCATCGAGCCCTTTGCCCAGTGTGACCGGAGGCGCATCATGAAGGGCTTTGCGCCATTGTCTTTGGCGATTCATACCGATGATCCCATGCTACAATTGGCCAATGCCCATCGATATCATCAAGCAGAGATCGGTCAGCCGCAACCGACGTTTCACGCCACCCACCATGCCTTGCGCGTCACCCCTTCCCTTCGTCCCAGGGTTGGGTACCTCTCTTCTGACCTACGGCTCCATGCCATCGGCTATCTGATGGCGGAACTTTTTGAGCTGCATGATCGTCAACAAGTCGAGATTTTCGCCTACTCCACTGGGGTTGAGTCCAACGACCCAATCCGGCTTAGAACCAGGGCCGCAGTGGAGCAATGGCGGGAGATCTCTGGCTTGACGGATATCGAAGCCGCCCGATTGATCATCGAGGATCGCATCGAGATTCTGATCGATGTCAATGGATACACCCATAGTGCCCGCACCAAGCTGTTGGCGATGCGTCCTGCGCCGGTCATTGTCAATTGGCTTGGATATCCAGGGAGCATGGGGAGTCCCTATCACAATTATATCCTGGCCGATGGGTTCATCATCCCGGAAGAACTAGAGATTTTTTATTCAGAACGAGTGGTCCGTCTGCCCTGTTATCAGCCCAATGACCGGCAACGTGTGGTAGACCCGCGCCAGCCAACTCGATTGGAGGCCGGATTGCCAGAAGGGGTAATGGTCTACAGTTGTTTCAACGAACCCAAAAAAATCACGGCCTTTACTTGGCACCTCTGGATGCAGATTCTACAACAGGTGCCTAACAGTGTGTTGTGGCTGCTTTGCGAATTTGACCCCATTAAAAAACGTTTACATGAAATGGCCGCCGCCAATGGAATCGCGCCTGAGCGGGTGATTTTCTCCTCTCGACTGCCCAATCCCGCCCATCTGGCCCGGTATCCTTTGGCTGATTTGATGCTGGACTCCACCCCCTATGGGGCACATACCACCGCCTCCGATGCCCTTTGGATGGGGGTGCCGATCCTGACGATGGCAGGACTCTCCTTTCCTGCGCGGGTGTGTGGCAGTCTGGTCACCTCCGCTGGATTGCCAGAACTGGTCTGCACCACCCCAGAGACTTTTGTAGCCCGTGCGGTGGAGCTGGCCTTCAACCGTCCATTATTACAGACCTATCGTCAACGATTGATTGCCAATCGCCACTCTTGTGTTTTGTTTGATCTCCCGGCCCTAGTGGCCCGTCTGGAGGGGCTGTTTTTGGCAATGCGCGAGGCATTCTGGCAAAACCAAGTGCCGCGACCGGATTTATCCAATCTTGAACTCTACCAAGAGATTGGCATTGAACTCGACCAAGATGGTGTCTGGTTTGAAACGATTGACCGCTTGTCTGAGGCCTATCTAGAAAAACTGATCGAACGCGACCGCTTGAATCACATCCCTGAAGATGGACGGTTGTGGTCCAAAGATATGCGCCGCCGCCATGCCTACCGCAAAAACGGCTTTTTGGCAACCCTACTGGAATTGGATGAGGCTGGTGCATTGGAGCCTTTGCTGCAATTCACTGAGCAGGCGCAACATGACCCGCAAGAGAAGATCTTTGCCACTGCTGAACTGCTCGCGACTGGTCGCGTCCGTTCGGCCTATATCGTCGCCATGCTGCTTGCCAATGGTGGCCATTGTCACGCCATAATCTCTATCGCCTTATGCCTTGGCGGGGTCATTTTCAACAATGGGGATGAAGTGGCTAGGGGAGCCAAAAATCTTGTCACGCAGATCGCACAATTGCCGTTTGAGCAACGGGCTTGGTTGAACGAACGGATCCTTACCCCAGCACGCGCCCTTTTGCAAAACGAATCGTTTACTTCCGAGCATCGAGAGCGGGTATTGAAACGATTGCACTCTGTGGAGCCTTAAGAATGGTGCCTGAATTAACCGCCGATCATCCACAAAGGGTTGAGATCTATCAGGAGTGGTTGGCGCACAATGTTGGCCACCCTTACGAACAACTGGTTTGGTATAATCTTGGGGTTGCCCTCAGCTCCATTCCAGATTGGCCTGCAGCACGACACGCCTACAGCGAGGCTCTGCGACTGCATCCTGATTTTCATGCCGCCAGGATTAATTTAGGCGGTATCCTAGAGCAGTTGGGGGCTAAGGATGAGGCGGTTGCCTGTTGGCGACAACTGGTAGAGCGACTGGGGCAACTCACCCCAGACAACTTGAATTACAAAAACTCCGCACTCAAACAAATTGGCCGTGTTGCGGATGCCACCCGCGTTGAGGCGGCCTTGCAACAGAGTTTAGAGCTACTTCCCCGACAGCACGACGTGATGGAGCATTGGATCAGTTCCCGCCAGCAGCAGTGCCAATGGCCGGTTATCGCCCCATTTACCAACTGTCCCAAAAAACAGTTAATGACCGGTTTTGCCCCGCTCTCTTTGGCGGCCTACAGCGATGACCCACTGTTGCAACTGGCCAATGCCCGCATGTACAACAAAACAGAATTCAAGCAACCCTCCAAGACCTTTCTAGATACCCATGAGCCGTTACGACACCTCCAGGCCACCCGCCGTCCACGGGTTGGGTATCTCTCTTCCGACTTGCGCATGCATGCCATTGGTCTGTTGATGGTCGATCTGTTTGAACTGCACGACCGTGAACGAGTGGAGCTGTTTTTTTATTATACAGGCCAGCCAGTCGATGATCCGATTCATCATCGAATCCGGGCAGTGGCGGAGCATTGGTGCGATTTGGCCTTTTTGCCAGACGAAGAAGCCGCCGCACGGATTGTGGCTGACCAAATTGAGATTTTAGTGGATGTAAACGGATACACCCACACGGCCCGGTTGAAAATGCTCGCCATGCGTCCTGCACCGGTCATTGTCAATTGGCTCGGATATCCAGGGACCATGGCCAGCCCGTACCATCAGTACCTCATTGCCGATGGATTTATTGTGCCAGAAGGGTATGAAATTTTCTATTCGGAACGGGTGTTGCGACTCCCCTGCTATCAGCCCAATGATCGTCGGCGTGCAATCTCCTCCCATCGTCCCTCTCGACGAGACGTTGGCTTGCCAGAGGAATCTATGGTATTCTGTTGTTTCAATGGGGTGCGCAAGATCACGGCGTTCACTTGGGAGATTTGGTGTCGCATTCTCCATCGAGTGCCAGAGAGCGTGATGTGGTTGCTGTATGAAAACGATACGGCGCGGAATCGATTGCTTGAGTTGGCCACGGCACAGGGGATTGGCTCTCATCGTTTGGTTTTCGCACCCATGATTGCGAATTGGGACCATCTGGCCCGTTATCCATTGGCGGATTTGGTATTGGACTCTTTTCCGTATGGTGCCCACACCACGGCCTCGGATGCCTTGTGGATGGGTGTGCCGATCTTAACCTTATCTGGACTCAGCTTTGCGTCACGGGTTTGCGGCAGTCTGGTCAGTTCGGCTGGTTTGGCGGAACTGGTTTGTCA
Organism: Magnetococcales bacterium; assembly: GCA_015232825.1. Lineage (GTDB taxonomy): Bacteria > Pseudomonadota > Magnetococcia > Magnetococcales > Magnetaquicoccaceae > Magnetaquiglobus. The sequence continues at coordinate 16,240 of JADFYY010000011.1, read as the reverse complement.
CTCTCCTGAAGAGTTCGAGGCCCGTGCTGTGGAACTTGCCACCAATCGGGCGTTATTGCAGGGCTTTCGTCAGCGTTTGCAAGCTGGACGTGAAACGTGCCGATTGTTTGACATGCCGGGTTTAGCCAAACATCTGGAGGGATTGTTTGAACAATTGCGGGAGGATTTTCGGCAAAATCGGGTGCCACGACCCAATTTATTCAACCTTGAAAATTATCAAGAAATCGGCATTGAGTTGGATCAGGAGGGGGTTTGGTGTAAAAGCGTGGACGAACTGGTTGCGGCCTACACAAAACAGTTGAGTGAGAAAAACCGGTTGCGATACATGCCTGGAGATGGTCGGTTGTGGTCTTGATTCATTACTCAATGTTGGTATCAAGGATTCCATAAAATGGATAAAGGGCTATTCCCCATAGAGTTGAGCCATCTGTTGAGCAATCTGGCAACCAATATTGCCCACGCACTTGGCAAAGGATATCAAACAGAAAACATTGAACAAGAGGTAGACATACTCACCAGTCAACTCGATGTCACGCCAATGCTGGCCATTGCGATTGGGGAGACGGCTGGGCTCCATGCGCACCCGTTGCGCCAAAAATTCCCCAACATAGAGATTCACATTTTTGAACCCACCGAGGTTAACTTCAAGAAACGACCCTTTGCCGATTATTGGCGACAAGAACTGGCAGAACGCCACATTGACATCGTCAAAATCGATCTCAAAGAAGACGAATGGACGGTATTAAAAGGATTTGGCGATGCACTCGCCAAAACCCGTGTGATTCAATTTAAATTTTCCAATACCAGTATCCATACACGCACTTTTTTTCATGATTTATATTTTCTGTTGACCCAGCATGGCTTTCTCCTTTACCGCATCACCCCCCACGGTCTGCTTCCCATTCCCGACTATCAGGACTCCTGTGAAAGTTTTACCAACAGCCATTATATTGCACGCAACACCCAAGAGTTCCACACAGAAGGGGTGATCTCCATTTTAACGGCCATCTTCTCGCAAGCCCATAGCGGCACACTTGACAAACAGGTTTTTGACACAACCAGACAAAACCTTTTGGATGCAGGCAACACGGAACTAGCCGACGCGCTCACCATGGCCCACCATTCAGGCATTGCCAACGCCTTTAATGCGGCGGTACACGCTGCCCAAGAGTTTGAAAACACGCAACAACCGCTCATGGCCATGCAATCTTGGAAGCGGGCGATGCAGCTCAATGAGGGCAGTGCGGAAGCGTTCACACGTCACGGCCTATTAGGGATGCGACTGGCCTGGGGCGAACCGCCACCACCTCGCTCCCCAGACATGAACCGCCATTGCATCACCTCCACAAGACTGGGCATCTATGGACGGTTTGCCAACCAACTTTTTCAGTATGGTTTCATGCGTTGCTATGCCGCCCGACATAACCTAGAAGTGCAAACCCCAATCTGGATTGGTCGTTACCTGTTTGATTTGGATGATCCTTTGCCATCACGAGAGTGCCGTTCCATTGACGAGAAAGCGGTTGATTGGTTCGCCCTGTTGGAACCAAAAGCGGTTGAACCTTTGGTGAACGTGGATATCTTTGGATATTTCATTGGTCACACAGCGACATTAGCCCCTTATCGTTCCCTTTGGCAATCCAGCTTTACTCTCAGCCAACGGGTGGCCCCCACCATTGAGGATGCCTTAAGGCGGTTGCGTCAAACTTCTGTGCCTGGGGCCACACTGGTCGCGCTCCATCTGCGTCGCGGTGATTACGGCTATGGACAGTTTCGGATCGCACCTGCGGAATGGTATCTCGCATGGCTAGACACCATCTGGGAGAGTTTGAACCATCCCATCCTGTACGTGGCCAGCGATGACCCATCCTTGGTAACGGCTTTTGCCCGGTTTCACCCTGTCAGCGATACCCTGATTGCACCAACTCCCATCAAGGGGGCCGAATACTTAATCGATTTTGAGATGTTGCGTCACGCCGATCTCATCGCCATATCGATCAGCACCTTTTCCATGATGGCCTGCATGCTTGCTTATTCGCCAAAGGTACGTTGCTTTTGTCCTGATTTTGCTTCGGGAGGTCTCTTTCCCTTTGACCCGTGGAACAACGATATTTTATTGAATTTATTAGACAAACCGAAATCCATATCAGCCTCGGAGCAGTGGCTGATTGACCATTTTCTGCATCAAAAAGCCGTTATCTGTCATCTTGGCGACTGTTCCGTGATCTGGACCCGCGCGGTTCTCAAGGCCAATGCAGACCATACCATTCACACCCTTTCACGCTCACTGACAGATGTGGACCATTTTTATCGAACCAAAGGAATATCCCATATCAATCTGCTCCATCTAGGGGCCGAAGAAGACCCCTTTGATCTACTGAAAGGGAGTGCGCGTCTGTTCAAACACGCCCGAATCGACACCATCGCCATGATTGCCACGCCAGAGGGATTTCCAAAACTGCGTCCTTTTCTTACAGGCAAAGGGTATTATTTATTTTCAATTAAAAACAACAACTTGATTGATCTATCAACCGGGACAGAACCGGATACCGGGGATCTTTGTCTGGCCATTCATGGGCGTTTGATACCGCTCTTGTTCAACCATTCCAAAACCATGATCGATCTTGCCGCCGAATTGAAACGGCATGCCATTGTTCCCAAGGGGGTCATTCATATTGGTGCCCATGAAGGGGGTGAACTGGCCACCTACCGGGCCATGGGGATCTCACCCATTGTCTTCATCGAAGCCAATCCAGCCGTATATACCCGGCTGGTCGCCACGGTCGGCCAACAACCAGACCTCTTCACCATCTTGCGGGCCGTATCGGATCGCGCAGGAGTTACGTCATTGCATTTGATGTCTGCGGACATGAGCAGTTCCATTTTGCCCCCAGCCCGACACAACACCCATTACCCATCTATTGTCGAGGTGGGGAGCGTAGAGGTGGAAACATCCCCTCTGGATGACCTAATGGCTGAATTTCATTTGGATCCGACCCACTATACGATTCTCTCGCTGGATATCCAAGGTGCCGAACTGGCGGCACTACGCGGGGCTTGCGAACAATTGCGTCACATCGAGGCCATCAATGTAGAAGTCAATTTTGAAGAGCTGTATACGGGATGTGCGCAGATTGATGAAATGGATGATTTTCTCGAAGAACAAGGCTTTATCCGTGTCGCACTCACCTGTCCCTGGCACGCATCGTGGGGGGACGCGCTCTATATCCGGCGCAGGTTTGTGTTGGACGCCAACTAGCTGTTTTACCCTTTAGTTTGTTTGAACCCACAGCAACCGTTGACCTTTCCCCAAATCCAAACTATTGGTCATAGTCTCTCTAACGTGTAGCCGCGCAGCCATGACCGCATCACGCACGGAGCGACCAAAAGCCAAATGGGTCGCAATGGCAGAGGCCAGCACACAGCCTGTACCATGAAAGCCCGGTCCCGGCAAACGAGATGCCTGGAAATAATCCACATCTCGCTCTGTCACCAAAACATCCGTCACCACCGCGCCCTCTAAGTGGCCACCGGTCACCAATACCGCACCCGATCCCAATGCTTGCAACCGTCTGGCCGCCTGCTCCATCTCTGGCAACGAAACGACCGTCAACCCGGTCAGGGCAGCGGATTCTGGCAGATTGGGAGTCAAGAGGGTCAAGCGAGGCAAAAGTGCGGTCATGAAGAGATCATATCCCCCCTTTTCCAACAAAACGCCACCACCGGTTCCGGCCAGCACTGGATCGGCCACGACGGGAATATGAGGAAACTCTGCCAGCACTTTTGCCACAACGGCGACAATCTCTTGAGTGGCCAACATTCCCAATTTGATACAATCGGCCCCGATATCCTGGAGGCAAACTCGAATTTGTTGACCCACGAGGTCTGGATCCAATGCCACAACCTTGAAGACGTTTTGGGTGTCCTGCACGGTGATTGCCGTGACGGCGGTCATGCCATACCCGCCCAGAGCGGTCACGGTTTTGAGGTCGGCCTGCAACCCGGCCCCGGCCACGGGATCGGAACCGGCCACAATCAAAACCCGCCCTAATTTTCTTATGGACATAAACCCTCCAATAAAAAATCAAAAAAAAACTTGTTGGTCCATATAATCGGACAGACTATACTGCGTCCAGCACGAAAGGGGGTATCTTTGAAAAATTTTTTTATGGAATCCTTGGCGGTCAACATGAAAACCGGTTCGGTTATCAACAAAAAAAATCGCCCGTCGATCATTGGCTGGCGGGAGTGGGCAGAACTGCCAGATCTGGGAGTGCCCAGGATCAAAGTCAAAGTTGATACCGGAGCCAGAACTTCAGCCCTGCACGCCCTAGATCCCCAGATCATTACCAAAGAAGGGTTGCAATATGTACGCTTTCGCATCCTTCCACTCCAACACAAAATCAAACCGGAAATCCAGTGTGAAGCTCCCTTGGTAGACAGTCGCATGGTGGTCAATTCCGGTGGCAAGCAGGAATATCGTTTCGTCATACTGACACGCCTGCTATTGGGAGAGCGAGAGATGAATGTCGAAGTCACCTTAACCGACCGCGCACTTCTGGGGTTCCGCATGCTGGTGGGACGGACAGCCATTCGCAAAAAATTTTTAGTAGACCCGGCACGCTCGTTTCTGTTGTCGGGAAGCAAAACCGAGGGAAAATGAAAATTGCCATTTTAGCCAGAAATCCATCCTTGTATTCACATCAACGTCTGGTGGAAGCGGCCCATCAGCATGGTCACGAAGTGGTGATCATCGACACGCTGAAGGTCTACATGAACATCTCCTCCAACCAACCCATGCTGCGGTACGGAGGCAAAGATCTCACCGGTTTTGATGCGGTAATCCCCCGCATCGGGGCCTCCATCACCTTTTATGGACTGGCGGTCTTGAATCAATTCGAGATGATGGGAGTCTATCCACTCAACAGCAGTGAATCCATTGCCAAATCCCGTGATAAACTGCGCTGTTTGCAACTGCTTTCTCGCGATGGTATCGGACTGCCCGTGACAGGATTCGCCCATGCCACCCAATTCACCGATGACTTGATCCACATGGTCGGCAGCGCACCTGTGGTGATCAAACTTCTGGAAGGAACCCAAGGGATCGGGGTGGTTCTGGCCGAAACCCACCGTTCAGCCAAAAGCATGATCGAGGCGTTTCGCGGCATGGACGCCAATATTTTGGTACAAGAGTATATCAAAGAGGCTGGCTCTGCGGATATTCGTTGTTTGGTCATCGGCGAACGGGTGGTGGCCGCTATGATGCGGCAAGGCAATGAGGAGGATTTTCGTTCCAATCTTCATCGGGGGGGACAGGCCAGATCGATCCGTATCACGCCCCAAGAACGTCAAACAGCCGTCCGTTCGGCACGACTCATGGGGTTGAATGTGGCGGGTGTGGATATGCTACGCTCAAATCGTGGCCCTTTGGTCATGGAGATCAACTCCTCACCAGGACTAGAAGGGCTCGAAAAGGCCACCGGGATCGATGTGGCTGGCAAGATCATCCGATTTTTAGAGGTACAACACCACAAACAAACGGCAAAATCGCGGCACCGCCTCCTCAAGAAGCCAACTTAAGAACGATAGAACAGAATCTCCAACACCCGTTGATATACCTCGGTCAACCGGTCCAAATCAGCGACTGAGACAGACTCATTGACCTTGTGAATGGTTTTACCCACCAGACCAAGCTCCAAGGTTTGCGGACACACCTTGGAGATAAAGCGAGCATCTGAAGTGCCACCACCCGTGGAGGGAACCGGAACCGTATCCAAAATCTCACGCACCGCCTGATCCAAACAGGCTCCCAACACGCCGCTTTGGGTGATGAAAGGCAGACCCGACACCTTCATGGTCAACTCATAACCCATCGGTAGATCACCCGCATCCAAAACCTCGCGAATCACCGCCTCCAAAGAGTCTGGGGTGCTGGCTGGACTGAAACGAATATTGAATTGAACGGTCAACAAACCGGGAATGACATTGTTGGTTCCATCACCGGCTTGCAGAGTGGTCATCTGTAAAGAACTGGGAGGAAAATGGAGATCGCCTTCATCAAAACGGAGCAAGGCGATACGCGCCAACAACGACATGGCCCGATGGATCGGATTGTCAGCCAGATGGGGATGGGCCACATGCCCCTGACGTCCATGAAACCGAATCACACCATTGACTGAGCCGCGACGACCGATTTTAAAACAATCGCCCAGAGTCTCGGCACTGGTGGGTTCACCCACCAGACAGAAATCCAACACCTCACCCCGCTCCGCCAACCATTCCAGCACCTTGACGGTTCCATCATAGGCATCGGCCTCTTCATCGCCCGTAACCAGAAATGAAAGGCTGTGATAATGGGAGAAATCAGGATGCAAAGCTAAAAACCGCTCCACAGCCACGACCATGGCAGCCATTCCCCCTTTCATGTCAGCGGCCCCACGTCCGATTAAGCGTCCATTTTCGATAAAACCGGCAAACGGATTGCACCGCCATTGCGTCAGGTCGCCTGGAGGCACCACATCGGTATGCCCTGCAAGGCAGAAATTTTTCCCCTGACTCCCCAACCGGGCATAAAAATTCTCCACCACACCAAAACGCAGACGATGAATCTCAAAGCCCAAAGCCTGCAAACGCTGAATTAAAATCTCCTGACACCCGGCATCCACAGGGGTGACAGAAGGGATGCGGATCAGTTGCGCTGCCAAGGCTGCTGGCGAAAAGTCTGAAATGGATTCGTTCATGGCGAAGGATTAACCGCAGAAAGGTGGTCGGAAAGTGTGATACGACGTCCAGTGGCAACATCTCGTGTCGCATAGGTTGCCACCCATCCACTCATATTAGCCGAATCCGTAACTTGCAGCCAGCCATTTTTCTCCCAAAGTACCCGCAAAAGCTGACCTTGCGTCAACTCTTTCAACAAAAGGCCATGAAAGGAAGGCGTGGCATAAAGGCTGGCACGTTCCATATCCACCACAACGTTTTGCGTCATGATCAAACTTGGCTCGCTCTCATCAGGGCCCCGATCCCCTTGATCAGAAAACTTCATAACTGCATGCGTGAACCCTTTCGGAATATGCAATTGAATGGGTGGAGTGGAAACCGGGGTTTGAATGACGGGCTTGGGAGAAGAGTCCATTGGCTGTTGTTGAACCACAACTGGCGCGGGTGCGGATAGTTCCTGGATCTGATACCATCCGCCAATCAAAATCAGGACTCCTGCAATAAAATACCATTTGAGCGATTTAGCCAGCGGATGCGAAGAGGATTGAAGCAAAGGGGTTACTTTCGCGCTTGGAGGTCTCTCATTTGCAACCGGAGAGTGACTGACATCTTGTTTGACATCGAATAACCGAATCATTTCCTTGAATGGATTGCTTATCCTTGTTATTTCAAGCTTTATGACCGACTTTTCCTGACCAGACAAACCGTAAAGGATATTAAATTCAAAAAATCCGGCCTCACTAAGGGTATTGAGTTCCCCCTGGATTCTCTGATATGTGGATTGACGGATTTGGCAAACAAACTCATTTTTATCCGCTTTTAATGAGACAAAGGCTTTCCATAAATAGGTGGTATTTTTTGAAAGCGCGGCGACCGCCTGAAGATAGGGCTCAGGAATATCTGGCAGCTTGGGTGAATCGGATGGCATCATCGCGCTCCTAACTTAAGGATCAGACAGATTGGTTACAGGTTTTATTTGCAAATTTAATGCCAATTTTTTACAACGGAACCGAGCTTCGCCCCTTATTCGGATCCATTATAGCCAATTATTAAAAAATAATCGTTAAAGAGAATAGCAAAAATGACGACCATCCGAATGGTCCCGGTTTATCATCTGAAAAACCCGAAATTTTTCCTTTATTCCCTTGCCCAAAAATGCCGAAGACAACACAATCAAGAAGCATTGGCAGAATGCAAATTATCTTTGTATAATTCTTAGCCATTTTGAAGCAGGAAAAAGCTGTGCTTAAAAGTCGTCCTTGCAAGGCGACCAACTCAAACATAAACAAGGGAGAATGAGTGAATGTCTGATCTATTTTCCGCAGCATGGATGAACCGTTTTCAAACCGAATGGAACAACGAACCCGACCTAGGCGAAGCCTTGGCCAAAATTGGCTTCACCTCCACCATCGGCTATGGCATTGAGGGTGAAGACGCACCCCGTGGCGTACTGGTAGTCGAGAACGGCAAAGGGGTAAAAAGCGGAGCCTATGCTGGCGAAGAGTTGAACTGGGATCTGCGCGCCAGCGAAGAGAGCTGGTCCAAATGGATCGAAAAAGGACTGGGCATGATGGGCTTGGGTATGGCCTATACCACCCGCAAGCTTAAGTTCAATGTGGGTGACTACGGTGCCATGATCAAAGATCCACGCATGGCCGGACCATTCATCAAATCGTTCACCGTCATGGGACGGGTCTGACAGTACAAACATAACATTCCCCGGCCTTTTGTGCCGGGGAATGTTGGTGTTAACAAGGTCACAAAGGGGCTACATCATGACAAGAATGAAAATGCGCACAGCGGTGTTTGCGGCTCTCATGGTGACGCTGCCCGCATCGGGCATGAGTGCCGCCAATGGCAACAACATCATCACGGTCGAGGCAGGAGCGATTGGAGCCACCACGACCTTGGGTGGCACGGTAATTCCCTTCAAAGAAGTTGCTTTTACGGCCCAAATGCCTGGTCGGGTTGAATTCATCGCAGGGGTTGAAGGCGATTGGTTCAAAAGCGGCACAGTCCTGGTAGCCTTAGACAATGACGACCTGATCGCCATGCGACGTTCGGCTCAAGCGGCCCTGGATACGGCAGATGTCAACTGGAAAAATGCCCGCGTGCAGTATACCAAACAGGTCTACAGCGGCTCAGATTATGGTGGTGGCGAGAATACCGGCATGGGTATGCCCCGCATGATGGATTTCATGGTCACTCGTCCCATGACCAGCATGATGGGGGTGGACAACCCAGAACTCTCACGTCGCGCCAAAATTTATAATCAAGGCACACAGATCGATCAGGCCCAGTTTGCCCGCACCCAAGCCTTGGCTAAACTCCAGGAACTGGAAGCCAAACTCCGGGATACCAAATCTATCGCCCCGTTTTCTGGCGTGATCGTGACGAAAAACATTGAAAAAAGCAATACAGTACAACCCGGCATGCCTTTGCTCACCTTTGCCGACACGCGCCATCTGCAAATCAAAGTGGATGTACCCGCCCGTCTGATGCCCGGCATTCAAAAAGATATGGTCATCCCCGCCAAACTGGACGTGGGGGACACCAAAATCGATACCAAAGTGGCCCAGATCTACCCCATGGCCGATTCACAACGGCACACGGTAACGGTCAAACTCGATCTACCCAAGGATGCACCGGGTGGACCGGGCATGTATGCCGAAGTGATGATTCCCGATGTCAGCACGCCTGTCAAAAACCTGCCCATCATTCCCAAATCTTCCGTCATCTGGCGCGGCAGTCTGCCAGCGGTACTGATCGCGGCGGACAAGGGAGGCGAACCACTGTTGCGCATGGTTCGTCTGGGAGGATTTGTAGATGACAAATCGGTCAGCGTTCTTTCTGGGCTCTCCATTGGTGAACGCATTCTGGCTACGCCGCCGAGTGGCATGGCAACAGAATGGAATCCGGCCGCCAAATAAGGCAGACTAGGTTACTTATTAAAAAACAAATTCTAAGGACGTCCGCATGATGGATGCGGCGTCCGCAACCAAACCTAAAAAAACGACTCGGAACCGCAGACCATGACAACACCAAAAAATGAATCGCTAACGCCTCCTCCACCCACCACCACATCGATCCATCATAACCTCGGTGCTGCGGGGTTAATGGCCAAGGTGTTCATCCACTCACCCTTGTCACCGCTATTGCTTTTTGCCTGTCTGGCCATGGGTATCATGGGGCTGTTGCTCACCCCGCGTCAGGAGGATCCACAAATTTCGGTGCCCATGGTGGACATTTTTGTCCGTTATCCAGGGGCCTCAGCGGATCAAGTCTCTTCGCTGGTGGCTGAACCCTTGGAACGCATCATGAGTGAAATCAAAGGGGTGAAACATGTCTACTCTGCGTCGTTGCGGGGTCAGGCCATGGTCACGGTTGAGTTCAATGTGGGCGAGGACATGGAAAGCTCACTCGTCAAGCTGTACGACAAGCTTGAATCCAACATGGACTCCATGCCCCCAGATGTCACCAAGCCATTGGTCAAACCCAAGGCGGTGGATGATGTGCCGGTGGTTACACTGACCTTATGGTCCACGGATGCCGATGATTCGGCCTTGCGCATTCTGGCTTTGGACGTTTTGCAAAAGCTCAATGAAGTGGCGAATGCCAGCCAGAGCTTTGTGGTGGGAGGCCGCTCAGAACAGATTCGAGTGGAAGTCTCCCCAGAACGACTCGCGGGATATGGCATTAGCCTAGACCAAATTGCCCAGACCATCCGCACGGCCAACAGCGAAAAGGGGCTTGGCAGTGTTGAATCCGCCGATCAAGGATTTCAGGTCTACTCTGGCTCGTTTTTGAAGAATGCCCATGATGTTTCCCGTCTTATGGTGGGGACACACGGGGACAATCCCATTCGGGTACGGGATGTGGCGGAAGTCTTTTCCGGCCCAGAAGAGACCCAACGCATGGTCACCTACACCACGGGACAAGCCGCTTCTGACAAGGAGGGAGTGAAGGCCAACCATGCTCCGTCGGTCACCATTGCCATTGCCAAGAAAAAGGGTGCCAACGGGGTTACTGTGGCCAATGGGGTACTTGCGAAGGTCGAGGAACTCAAAGGTCGTCTAATCCCAAGCAACGTCCATGTTGCCGTCACCCGCAACTATGGCGAAACGGCGAATGAAAAAGTCAATGAACTGCTGTTTAAGCTCATGGTGGCCACACTGGCGGTGACGCTGTTGGTTTGGTATTCACTGGGACTCAAACCGGCCATTGTGACCCTTATCGTCATTCCGGTGGTCATTCTAATGACCGTGTTTGCCGCTCTGCTCATGGGATACACCATTGACCGCGTCAGTCTGTTTGCACTGATTTTCTCGATTGGCATCTTGGTGGATGACGCCATCGTGGTGGTGGAAAACATCTATCGCCGCTGGTTGCTGGAGGACAAATGTTGCCATCTCATCTCCATTGATGCGGTACGCGAGGTGGGCAACCCAACAATTTTGGCCACGTTCACCGTGATTGCCGCCCTACTCCCCATGGGATTTGTTCGAGGAATGATGGGGCCATACATGCTACCCATTCCGGCTTTAGGCTCGGTGGCCATGTTGTTTTCTTTGTTCGCGGCCTTTATTTTCACCCCCTGGTTGGCTCAACTCATCAAGCCGAGCATGCGCTCCCTGCATCACCACTCAGACAGAGAGCATCGCTCTTCCGAAAAGTTGGAACGTTTTTTTCGTTGGATCATTCCCGGTCTTTTGGACAACAAGGTCATGGGATGGGGCTTTTTGGGCGGTTTGATCGCCCTATTCTTTCTCACCATGACCCTGTTTTATACCACCGGGGTGACGGTCAAGATCATGCCCTTAGACAACAAACCAGAATTCAATGTGGTCATCAACATGCCAGAAGGGACGGCCATGCCCAAAACCGCCAATCTGGCTCAGCGCATGACCAACACCCTGAAGGAGAGTATTCCAGAAATCACGGCCATGCAGACCTATATTGGATCGGCTTCGCCATTTAATTTCAATGGCATGGTACGTCATTATTATCTGCGTCAAGACTCCTGGCATGCCGACATTCAAGTGCAGTTGCTCCACAAAAGCAAACGCAAACGGACCAGTCATGACATCGCCATCAACGCTCGCAAGCTTTTAACCCCGCTCGCTCATGAACTTGGAGCCAAAATCGAGGTGGTCGAGATGCCACCTGGACCGCCTGTTTTGCAATCCGTGGTCGCAGAAATCACCGGCCCAGATGCGGAAACCAGACGCCGTGTGGCCTCGGATGTAACCGAAATTTTCAAAAAATCCCCATCCTTAGTGGATGTGGACAACTATATGCGGGAACCCTACGAGATCTGGCGATTTGAAGTGGACACAGAAAAAGCGATTCGTCGCGGCATTTCGGTGGACACCATCAACCGCAACCTCGGCATGGCCATGGGTGGGGCGCAGTTGGGTGATGTCAAACGGGGGAGTGTTTTAGAACCCACCTATATTGTCATTCAGGTTCCTTTGGCGGTGCGTTCCAATATATCCAGCTTGAGCGATCTGCCCATTGTCACGCCACAGGGAAAATCGATTCCTCTGGGTGAGTTGGGTCGATTCATCAAACAAACGCATGATCCAATCATTTTTCACAAGGATCTACGGCCTGTGGAGTATGTCACCGCCGAGGTGGAAGGGCGTTTGGATGCCCCCATTTACGGCATGATGGATGTGGATGCCCTGTTGAAATCCTATACCACGCCCGATGGGGTCGTAATGAGCGGCGAAATGATGGGACCGCCCAAAAACTATATGAAATCCGCTTTTGAGTGGACCGGCGAATGGACCATCACCTATGAGACCTTCCGGGATATGGGACTGGCCTTTGGCGTGGCTTTGATCCTGATTTATATTCTGGTGGTGTGGGAGTTTGGTAACTTTGTCCTGCCTGCGGTGATCATGGCACCCATTCCATTGACTTTGCTGGGGATCCTTCCGGGTCACTGGTTACTGGGAGCCAAATTCACGGCGACCTCCATGATTGGTTTTATTGCGTTGGCTGGCATCATCGTGCGCAACTCCATCTTGCTCGTGGATTTTGCCCAACAGGAGATCCTTAAAGGAATCAGTGTACGAGATGCGGTCATTCTCTCCTGCAAGGCCAGAACCCGTCCGATTATCATCACGGCTTTGGCTCTGGTAGCCGGATCCAGCGTCATTTTGGGAGATTTCATCTTTCAGGGTATGGCCATTTCGTTGCTGTTTGGCTCCCTAGTCTCCACGTTGCTAACTCTGTTGGTCATTCCCTTGGGCTGTGTCAGTGCCAGTGCCTCTTTTGTCCATCCTGATGGGTATCATCTGGTCTTGTCTGGCAGCAAAGAAGCCGCCTGCCCAACCGACATGACCGGGCCGATTGCATCCCCCCCGACAAAGGTCGTCGCCCAAAAAGGCAAGGTGGAACGTTTGGCAGGGGTGCAGGCGTTTTTGAAACGCTATAATTCTAGCCCAGCCAAAAAAACAGTCACGGTGACTCCTCCAGCACCACCACCGGCCCCACCATTGGCCCCAGCACCTGTTGTCGCAACCGAAGTAACACCACCCGTGCCTGTGGTGGCCTCTCCCAAGGCTCCTCCCAAGCCTATGGTGACAACTCCCAAGGCTCCTCCTAGGCCTGTGGTTCAAACAACGGCAGAGGCGACCCCCGCTCCATTGACAATAAAGAGCAGTGTGACGCCTTCCACGGAAACACCCATCTCGAAAGAGTCAAACGATGATCTCAAGGCAAAGCCACCTGTGGCCAGACGTGGCATTCGTCTGAAAACCGACAAGGATGATTCCAACACTAAGGGGAACGCCTAGTAGCATGAAGCGCAGTTCACACATAACGGTTTGCTGGATCACCATGGCCACGACACTGGTGGCCTTAAGACCTGTTATGGCCTTTGAAAATTCACCAACGTGGTCCGCACGGGAGAATTCATTGGATCCCTCCCGTGAAAGGACCGGCCCAAGAACGGAGGAACCCCTGATGCCATCCTCCCAACGCTATTGGGATCCACCGCCCGATTTTAATGTTGAGCGCGCCCCTATGCGTAATTTCGACCGTCAACTGACCCCTCCTCGTTCATCCCGCTATTGGGATGAACGAAGCGATGAACCGCGCACGCAAGGCCGGGATAGCCGCTTTGACTACGACACCCCTCCAAACGATTATGAGGAGGCGATTCGCTATCCAGCAGCCCGTCCCATGGGAACCTATGAACCAAACCAAATGGAGAGACCCATACGAGGGAATCGCCAACCTGTGGAAAACAATTGGGATGATCGTGTTCCAACAAGGCCATCCCGTCCATCCGATGATTACAGAAAACCACCCAGCGAATGGCCTTCATCGGGTCAATCGTATCGTCGCGACGGCATTCACTGGCAATGAGAATCATGGTTCACCATACGGCATTGTCCCGCACTTTTAAATGCCTCATGGGATCTGGCGTTATCGGTTTGTTATGGATCCTCTCTCCCGTGATTCATGCAGCGGATGAACCGAACTGGTCGTCTGGACTCTACCGAGTGGACCCCAACCACTCCCCCTTTCAAAAACCCAAAAATGACCCCCCGCAACGAGACTACAGGGATCAAGAAAGGAGAGATTCATGGTGGCAACAAGAACGGTATCCATACCCCACACAAGAACAACGCACCCCGCGCATTTGGGACTATAACGAAGATACCCGTCTTCCAGGAAAGAAGAACCGTCCTTGGGGAGAGATCCCGTCTGCATTGGAAGATTATCCCGCAGACCTACGAGAAGGGCCACCAAGCGATAACAATGACCCATTCATCGAGAATGATTGGCGCAGACGAACGACTCCACGCCGATATTCGCGCGATTCAGACCCTTATCCTTCCCGTTCCTCACCCTACTGGGATGGCCCCTATCAAAGGGAGGAGTACCGAGATCGGCCTTTGCGCCAGGAGAGGTATCGAGACTATCCTGAGCCAAGTTACGAGGTGGACCCCTGGTGGCGCGGCTCTAGAAATCGCTCCACTTCTCCCTGGGATCCTTGGGAGAGTGACCGATATCAACCGAGGGAACGTTATTGACATGAGAACGACTGTGGCATCCCTTTTCGGACTGACTCTATTGCTATTGACGTCGGCTCTATGGGCGGCCAGCAAAGAGAGTGTGTCATTTTCCGCCGATGTGACCCGTTTTCAGGCGGATCGCAAAACCTCAACGACGGGAAAGCTGTTTGTTGGACCCGATGGCGTTCGCAGCGAATCCATCCACGAGGGTACGGCCATTACCTTGATTCACAAGCTTGCGCAAAAAACGGTCCTGACTTTGCTACCTGGGCAAAAGAGCTATACAGAGCGCACAGGAGTCGAGGTCTCCCGCCCCCCCCTTCCCGATGAACCGGGCAGTCCCTGTCGCACCAACAAGGCGTTTTTGTGCCGTCAAATCGGTGCGGAAACCTTCCACGGTCGGTCGGTTGTTCACTGGGCCATTGCCATCCGGGAGGAAAACCGGGAAATCCCCCATGCCCACCTTTGGGTCGATTCGCGCTTGCAAATGGCCATTCGTGAGCAGTACCCGGATGGGCTCAGCATGGAGTTAAGCAACATCAAAGAAGGCAAGCAGGATCCACAATTATTTGAAATTCCTTCTGAATATAAAAAAATAACCGTGTCTGAAGCCTCTCCAACGGCCACGCAATAAAATGATGCTCCATGCATTATTTCTATTGCATCGTGTCGAAAATTGGTTTATAAGGAAATCATAATATAGAAAATAATGATCAAGCAAGATTTCTTTCCTGGTTTTTACTTGTATTAAGCTGGTAAAATAACGCAATGATCTTTTTGACCGAAAAAGTTCGCTTTCGGATTTTTTCAATCGGCGAGCCAATGAGGAAAGCCTTGTACGATCGAGCATTTCTTCTCTTTCTGGCAGTCGGTGCCATCTCGATTGCACATCCCAACCGTGTGCTTGGTGGTGGTTTGACCCCGGACATGACATCCATGTCGCCAACCATGATGTCACCTGGAATGATGGGAATCGCAGACCAGGGAGATTCCGTTGAGATGGGACAACGGTTCGGCAAGTTTATGGGTTCCTTTATGCGGGAGATGAAAAATCCCTCGGAACGCACAGACTCCGATGAGTCCAACAGACGTGACAATTATCGTTCGACGCGAGAACCGACCAATTCTTATCGGGATCGCGAAATGGACTCCAGACGGGACCGATATGTCGAAGGCGACCAAAGGGGACACAACGAGACCCTCCGTTATGTGCCGCTCTATGACCCCTGGGGAGCTGACCGGGGCAATCCACTGATGGACTCTGGGGGATGGAACAGTACTTACGAAAACCCATACCAGCGACGTGGTTCCTATCGAGATCCAGGTCCATATGGATGGGCCGCTGATCGTAACTGGGATTCGGGTCGCTCTTACTATGGTGCTGGATTGGCACCTTGGGAAATGAATGAACCACAACCAAACTCACGCTCGGAAAGGCGTTGGTTTGACCCGTCTTATTATGACCGGGATTATGATCATCGAAACATGGA
>JADFYY010000119.1 GCA_015232825.1 Magnetococcales bacterium | reverse complement strand
TCATCGGAACCCCTCCCAAGGCCCCTATCGCGGTGGTGGGCGGCAAGGCCCATGGCACTGTCAAGAGTGGCGAGCCTGTGGTGGACGACTATGACGAAACCAAAGCTGTCAAAAGTCAGCCGATTGCTATGAAAGGCAAGATGGAAGAGAGCTATTTGAAATTCCAATCAGCAGATGGCAATATCGCATACAAAATTGACGGACGCATCATGCTTGATGGGGGTTTTGTCAAGAACAACAAGGATAACGAAAAAGATCTGCTATCCAATACCGAAATTCGTCGCGCTCGCCTCGCTTTCAAAACCAAGCTCTACCAGGATTGGGCCAGTGAATTTGATCTCGAATTTGCCGGTGCTAAAACAGCGGCAGAAGAGGTAAAAGGAACGGTGTCAGGGACAAAATGGACGGACACTTCAAGTTATCAAAAGCTTGGAGTCATTGAAATCAAAGATATGTGGGTTGCCTACGAAGGGTTCTTGAATACGACCATCAAGGTGGGTAATCACAAACCCCCGTTTGGTATGGATGAAGTGACGACCTCTCGCTGGCTCACTTTCATGGAAAGTGCCATGATTGCCGAGGCCTTCCTCCCTGGACGCCGCATGGGTCTGAGTGTGGCACATTGGCAAGATCTCTTCTTTGCCTCCGTTGGCGTGATCGGTGATGAACCCAATTTTAACCCAAAGGATTCAACCACAGGCCGTGCGGAACGATTCGGATGGTCTGGACGGGCAGCAGTTCGACCGTTCATCCAGGATGGCGGCGAAAAAATACTCCATTTAGGCGGCAATTATATGCATCGACAACTCCAATCCGAAGAGGTCGATGGGGTATACAAAATCAGTGTCCGTCCAGAGGCCCACTTTGTTGACTATAAATATTTGACCACTAAAAGCAAACTCGACAATGTGGACGGAATCACCACCTGGGGTCTGGAATTGGCAGGCAAATGGGATCGATTCTACGCCCAAGCGGAATACATGAAAAACACCGCCGAAAGATATGGCGGAAAAACGGATGCAGAAATGGATGGCTGGTATGCCCAAGTCTCTTATTTTCTGACGAATGACTCGCGCCCCTATAATTTATCCGACGCCGAATTTGGCGCGGTCAAACCCAACGAGAAAATGGGAGCGGTAGAAATAGCAATCCGCTACAGCACATTGGATCTGAATGATTCTGGTGCTGGCGTCATGGGAGGAGGATCAGAGAGCATCACCGTTGGGTTAAACTGGTATGTCAACAACAACTTAATCTTGCGAACCAATTATATCCATGTCAACAATGATGACAATGCCGGGGTACTGGCAAAATATCCAACCAATGACACCCTAAACATCTTGGGATCACGGGTGGAGTTGCTCTTTTAAACCATCACTTCAAATTTTCTCCCAATCCAAAGCCGCACGCAAATCAGGCACTGCGGCCTGAAACGCCTCGGTGGCACTCTTGATCAGAGGAACAACAGAAGTAACATCCTGTTGACGAGCCAATCGTTCAATGGTGGCACACAACTCAGACAACGCCAAAGCTCCCACCGTGGCACTGTTTGACTTCAAAGCGTGCGCAGCGGCATAAACAGCGTTAGCATCCGTATCCTCCACCCCTTGGGCCATGGCATCCAACAGCTCTGGCGAACCAGATACAAACTCCTCGATCACCAAAGTAAACGTACCCGGCACCCCTTTCATGGCACTCCAGAACGCCTTCAAGCTCTTCTGATCCAAAAAGGGCTGACGGGAAGAGTCCCTATCCCGCACCGGCAACCATTGCTCCAGCTTGCTCACCAAAGAGTCCCACAAAACCGGCTTGGGCAAATAATCATTCATGCCAGACTCTAAACACCGCTCCCGATCACCACTCATGGCATTGGCCGTCATGGCCAAAATGGGAACCCGTTCCGTCCTCCCTAAAGCCTTTTCCCAGGCGCGAATGTGCCGTGTGGCCTCCAAACCATCCATGATCGGCATCTGCATGTCCATCAAAATGATGTCCGGTTGCCCAGAAATCGCCTTGTCTACCCCCTCCTGACCATCCTTGGCAATCTCCACCTCCAAAGATCCCATCTGTTTCAACATACCAGCCGCCACCTGCTGATTAACAAACGTATCCTCCACCAGCAAAACCTTGCCCGTAAACAACGATGCAACCCCAGCCGTTGAGTTGTCCGATAAGTCCAATGGCTCCTTCTGTCCAGAGTGCGCCAACATCTGCAAAGCCCGTAACAGACGATTCGGCCCCACAGGCTTCATGATGAAGGCCCCAATCCCCAATTCATTCAATACCGACTCTTCAGGATGAACCCCAGAACTCAGCAACAAAAGATCCACCGGTAAAATGGCCTTATCCCCACGAATGGCTCGCGCCACCTCCAACCCTCCCAAACCGGGCATTTGCATGTCCAAAATAACCAAAGTAAAGGACGGCTGCTGCCGCAACAAGACCAAAGCCTCCTCACCCCCCCCAACAGCGCGACAATCAATCCCCCAAACACGAAAATAATTCTCAAGAAGAGTTAAACTCGTATCGTTATCATCTACAATCAATACCCGCATCTCCCGAAGATCATCCATTTCCAATGGAAGAAATCCAGGGAGCTTGTCAAACTGAACCTCAAACCAAAACATGGACCCAGCACCCGGTTGACTGATCAGTCCCATTTGTCCACCCATGGCCTCCACGATCTGTTTGGCAATGACCAACCCCAAACCCGTGCCACCAAACCGTCGCGTCGTGGTGTTGTCGGCCTGAACAAATGGCTGAAAAATCGTCGCACTCACCTCTGGAGCAATACCGATCCCGGTATCAAGGACATTAAAACGAACCCTAGCAGAGGTGTCACTCTCATCGACCAAATCGACCCAAATACTGACCTCACCGATCTTGGTAAACTTAATGGCATTGCCTACCAAATTGACAAGCACCTGCCGCAAGCGTACCGCATCGCCAATCAAGCCGGGTTGAATGGTCCAAGAGATGTGAATGGCCATCTCCAACCCTTTATTATGGGCGGAACCAGAGAGCATTGAACTGATATTTTCCACCTCTTCAAAGAGATCAAACGGAAGCCTCTCTAAAATCAGTTTGCCTGCCTCGATTTTCGAAAAATCAAGAATGTCATTGATGACACTCAATTGCTGATGGGCAGACTGAACCGCAATGGTCAAATAGTGACGCTGCATGGCCGTCAAACGGGTTTTTCCCAACAGATCCAGCATACCGATCACCCCGTTCATGGGGGTGCGCACTTCGTGACTCATATTGGCCAAGAAGGTACTTTTGGCAAAACTGGCGGACTCGGCTTTCTCCTTGGCAAGAATCAATTGTCGATCCACGATTTTCTTTTCCACAATGCTGGCCAACGTATTGCGCACAGTAGACAAGAAATCCTCCTCATCCTTGTTGCTCAGATGAGTCGCAGGCAGAAAAATCTGAATAACCCCTTTAATCTGACCGCCCGGCGACAAAGGCGCGGAATAATACCCCCACCCAACCGGCAACCCGTTAATGATGCCATCCGGCCACTCTTGTGGCTGAACATAAGCGATTCCGAAAGTTTGTTGCACCCCCCATGCCGTCTCCAAGCGGGCCTTGGCAAGCCGTTCGCAACGCCCCTCCTCGCCTAAACCGATCTGACAGACAAGATCCGATCCATCCTCATTGGCACCCATCAGATAAATGGCCCCTTTGCCCTCAGGAACAAACCAAGGAGCCGCCAAAATCCGGGCCAGGGTCATCTGGATAAACTCTTGCATCGAGGGGGCCTGTTCCATCGCGGCAAACAACAAGGCATTGATAATATCTTGCGCTTGTTTGGAGCGTAGCAAACGCGCCTGGGCAATCTTACGTTCGGTGATGTCCGTGGCAATTCCACAAATCGAAAAATAACCGCTATCATCCGCCACAACTGGGAAACGAACGGTATGAAAAATTCGTTTTTCCTCACCAACAGGGATGATCATGTCGGCCTCTTTCAGCAACCCTCTTTGTAAAACCTCTCGATCAAATTCGTCAAATTTTTTGGCACTCTCCGCCGGGAAAAGATCCCCATCTTTGCGACCAATAATAGCCTGGGGATCGAGTTGAAAAGTTTCGGCAAACAGACGATTGGCCAACACATAATGGCCAGACACATCTTTTAGAAAGACGATACTTGGCATATTATCCAAAATGGCCTGCAAACGATTTTCACTACGGGCGAGCTTGTCAAAGGCGTTGCGAAGCTGCAAGTCAGAGTGGGTGCGTTGGGTGATATCTTCTTGAATACAGACAAAATGGGTAATCTCCCCAGCCTCATTGACCAATGGCGAAAGCGAGGCATGGACCCAGTACTGGCTGCCATCCTTTTTGACACTCTGGTACTCTTCCCGCCAAGCCTGTCCTGATTTAAGAGTATCCCACATTTGAAGATAGTCCTTACGTGACTTGGACTTTTTTTGTAAAATCAACGGCGTGGTTCCCAGAATCTCCTCTGCATCAAAACCGGTAATTTGTGAAAATTTCTGATTGATGTATTCGATCCGGCCCTCGGCATCGGTAATCTGCACAATATTGGGACTCTGTTCCACGGCAGTGGAAAGCTTGAGAATCTGTGCTTCACCCGCCTGTTTTTCCTGCAACAGGCGATCCTTACGAATGGCGGCATCCAGGGTGTTGGCAGCCAGCTTCATGGCGTCAATCTCACCAGACCCCCAGGTTCGCTCCCGTCGGCTATCTTCAAAGCCTAAGAAGCCCCAAAGAGATCCATGCACCAAAATCGGCATGATGGCGATTGAAATAATGTCACGGGCAGCCAAAAAGGCCTTTTCCGACTCTGGGAAATCTTGAGTACGCCCAAACAGATGCTCGCCGCGCAGCAAACACTCCTTCCATCGGGAGAGGCCTGACTCTTCCAACATATCGGATTGAAAGGGTTCATTGTTTCGCTTCACCACACTCCCCTCAGCAAACCATTCGTTGCCAAGAGAGAGGGTAAGTTTCCCGGTGTCATTAAAATAGGCCTGAAACACATAAGCACGACTGACGTTGGCTGCCATGCCGAGATCTTGCAATACGGCATCGATGTTTTGCTTCCACCCCCCTTCAAACAGCAAACGTTGGGCAATGGCCGCCACCGTATTCATGAGTCGCGTCCGTTTGGCAACCTGCTCTTCGAGCAGTTGGCGATGATGTTCCAGTGCCTTTTCTGCTTTTTTCCGACGTTTGGATTCACGAATGGCCAAGATGCCAAACGTTAAGGTATTGGCCAACTCCCGCAACATCTCGATTTTGGCTGTATCAAAAGCTGAGGCGTGATGGGCGTAGAGATTGAGTATACCAAACAGGGTTTCCTTATCGAACAACGGGATGGCCAAGGCCGACGCATATTGAAAACGAATTGCCTGAGGATCTTCTTCCAGGGTGTTGAGTGCCACAGGGAGGCGGGTACGAATGGCGGTTCTGGCCGGTTCCTGACGAGAACCGGAATCGAGCCAAGTCTGACGATAGACCGGCAACCAATCGGCATCCAATTTCGAGTTGGCCACCGGGGTAATGGATTGTTCAGGATCCGAGTTGACAAACCCACACCAAGCAAACCGATACCCTCCCACCTCCACCAACATGGCACAGGCCTGGGCCAACACAACGACTTCGTTTTTCTCCTGATTGACCAGTTTATGACACTGCTCCAGCAACAAAAGGGCACGATTGGCATCGGTCAACGCCTGTTTGGCCAGGGTATGACGTTGCATGACCCGATTCAACTGCACATGATAAATCACCAAAAAAGAGGTAAAAGCCGTACCACCCAACAATAGCAACCAACGATAACTCATGGTCACATGGGCCGGTTGATAAGACAACCAAAACGTAACCAAGGTGGCCACCGCGCCAACAATGGCGATCATGACCACCATGATATTGTCTTTAAACCAACCGTCACCCCAAAACCGTTTCATCCAAGAGACTCCCCCACAGGCAAAGCCAACTCACGAAAGTCCAGAACCGAGAAGAAATGGTCAGACCGTTGCGGCGGCAAACGGGAACTGGGATTGGCCATGTGACGCAGATGAGCAATGCCATAAGCCTGGGCCGCGCCTAAAACCGGTTCTGAGTCATCCACCAGGAGCGTTGTGGCTGGATCAAAGCCGAGGCGACGCTCCAAAAGCGGCCAGAACTCCGCCTCTTCCTTGGCCTTTCCCAATTCATGACTGGTCAAGGCCGCCGTCAAAAACCGACCAATGGGGGTGCGAGCCAATTTCATCTGCAAAGAGTGGGCATGGGCATTGGTGACCAGATAAGCCGGACGTCCCGACGCCTGCACTGCCGCCAAAAAGGGCAAAACATGGGGATGGACCTGAATCAAATGGGCCACCTCCTCCTTGAGAAGAGGAATGTCTAGCCCTAGCAGTCGCGACCAGTGATCCAGATCGTACCAAGCAAGCGTCCCACGATCTTGCTGATAGGCTGCTAACACAGCGGTCCGAGCGGACTCCAGATCCAGCCCGTTCTTGTTCGCATAAGCCTGGGGTACGGTCTCTTGAAAAAATACATTATCAAAATGCAGATCCAACAGAGTGCCATCCATGTCCAGCAGGACAGTCTGAATAGCAGGCCAAGGCAGAGGAGGTACTGGAATCACGAGCGATAATCCGCATTGATCGAGATGTATTCATGAGTGAGATCGCAAGTCCAAACCGTGCGACTGGCTGAACCAACAGCCAAATCCAGACGGATGGTAATCTCCTCGGCCGCCATGACAGCGGCCCCTGACTCTTCCGTATACTCAGCCGCCCGCTCTCCTGAGGCCAAAACCCGCACATCACCCAACCACAAAGAGACTGCATCTGGTTGCAATGCCACGCCTGACGCGCCAACAGCGGCCAGAATACGTCCCCAGTTGGGATCACTGCCTGCCAAAGCGGTTTTCACCAAAGGACTATTGGCCACAGCCATGGCCGCCTGCTTGGCTTCGACTTCACTGGCGGCCCCGGTCACAGTGACCGCGACAAATTTGGTTGCTCCCTCCCCATCCCGCACAATGGCCCAGGCCAACTCCTGACACACCTCGACCAAAGCACGCGCCAAAGGCGCGATGGATGGATCATCCGCATCTTCCAACACACGATTACCCGCCTGCCCAGAGGCAAACAATAACGCCGTGTCATTGGTGGACTGGTCTCCATCCACTGTAATGCTATTGAAACTATATTCCACGGCACGATCCAACAAGGTTTGCAGCACCTTTGGTGCGACCGCCGCATCGGTAAACAAAAAAGCCAGCATGGTGGCCATATCCGGTCGGATCATGCCCGCCCCCTTGGCCATACCAATCAGGGTGATTGAGTGACCTTGTAGTTCACAGGAACGGGAACTCAGCTTTGGAAAGGTGTCGGTGGTCATGATGGCCTGAGCCGCCTGTTGCCACCCCCCCGCTTGCAAAGAGCCATGCAGAGTTGGCAATGCCGCCAAAATGCGTTCCGTGGGCAAAGGCACACCAATGACCCCAGTGGAGGCGACAAAAATCTGCTCTGAAGGGAGATCCATCAATCGGGCCGCATCTTGAGAGACCATCAAGGCGTTTTGCATGCCACGGGGACCATCCACGGCATTGGCATTGCCAGAATTAACCAGCAACCCGCGCGCCCGGCCATTGACTAAACGCTGACGACAGATGGCCACCGGGGCCGCATGAATCCGGTTGCGGGTAAAAACCCCAGCCACAGTCGTGGATGGCGACATCTCTACAAGAAGCAGATCCGTTCGATCTCCCGATTTGATACCACAGGCCGTAGTGGCAAGACGAAAGCCAGCAAGAGCTGGCAGATGGGATGGGGATACGGGTCTACCGACAGCCATGAAAAATACTCCTGATAATGAGGTTAAATGGCATGGTTCTTGATAATATCCCAACTCCAAAAGAACACAATCAATACCGAGATCTATTGACGATTATAAGGAATGCAAGACCATGGGACAATACATGACAAGCCAAATCAACACACGGCGGGATTGGTTCGGCGATATGGAGCCGGAATACGAAGAGATCGTCGATTGGATGTGCTGCGATGACGAGGCGTTCATCAGTCAAAAATTAGACGCGATGCCCTTGAGTTGGGTGGCGATGATCAGCCATGCCATGGGGACACAATCGACCCGACGGATCGGTTACTGACAGAAAATCCCTTGATATTAAGCAAATTTTGTATAGAGTTATGCAAGGAAACGATCCATGCTCAGATAACCTAACAAGTCATTCCTTTGGAAAGAAAAATCATGGAAAAGTGGTACGCCATCCATACCAAGCCGCGCCAGGAACAGTTGGCCGCGAATAATTTGGCCAATCAAAACTTTCGATGCTTTTTCCCCAAAATTCATGTTTGGCGCATGCGCCGAGCCAAACGTCTACTGGTGGAAGAACCTTTTTTCACCAGTTACATTTTTTTGCATGTGGATTTGGACCAAGTCAACACCGCCCCGATTCGCTCCACATTGGGGGTGACCGGTTTTGTCCGTTTTGGCACCTATATCCCCCCCATCCACGACGAATTGATCGATGGCTTAATCGCCATGGCCGATGATCAAGGCATTCTGACACAAGAAGCCCCAATTTTTACCCCAGGACAGGTCGTCTTGATCGATGAAGGCCCTTTGACCGGATACAAGGCGATCTTCCAGGCCGCAAACGGCAATGAACGCGCCATGCTTTTGATTGATATGCTAGGCGGAAAAGTCAATGTCAGCACGCCCCTATCTGCTTTGAGACTGCCGGATTAAAGAGACACAAAGAAGAGTTGAACCTCTCGCCAATGATGTCAAAATGAGCAGGTCTTGATTTTTTTAATTGACATTCTTTCGTCAATACTGCATCTTAATAAGTCTGCTAAAAATGAATTCCACCTAAATGCGCATGCTGATCGTGACACGGCAGGGCGGTAGCGTGGATAAAAACTTTTAAAAAGATTAAATCTGTGAATTATAAAATTATTC
>JADFYY010000118.1 GCA_015232825.1 Magnetococcales bacterium | reverse complement strand
TTTTTTTCGCAAAAAACGCGAAAAAAAAGCTTGTTATAAGGCGCGCAAAGGCAAAAAGGCAAAATCAAAACCTTGGGAGATGAATCTCCCAAACCCTCTCTTTTTTTTAATAATTTGAGAATATTTGTTGACAGAGGAATTCACATGGATTCAAAATCGCTCTTAGACAGAATTGCCTTTTTTTCCCGCTTCTCAGAGGTGGAAAAACACCAAATTCTTTGTGCGCAACACCATTTTGTGAAATTCAGTGCTGGTGAATATTTGGTGCGTGAAAATGACAACGATGATACCTTGTACATCATCCTGAAAGGAACCGCACATGTCGTCAAGTCCTCAAAACCCAACCATGTGTTGGCCAAGCTGACTCCTGGAATGATCATAGGGGAGGTTTCGTTTCTTACACGACGCAACAGAATAACCAGTGTGATCGCAGATGATGAGATGATCTGTTTTACCATCAATGGCTCCACCATGGAGGAGTTGTCTGTCTATTCACAAAACAAAATTAAAGACCAACTGATTGAAATTCTAGTACAACGCTTGGATCAAACCAATCAAACCTTATTGGATACAATCACCGCTGTCGAAGGAATGGTTTATACCGTGGTCAGAAAATAATCATGGAAAAAGTTCTCCTTGTTGAAGATTCCAAAGCCTTTAGCGGACTGCTGAAAAAAGAGATCGAAATCCGACTGCCCTTTATTGAAGTCGTGCTGGCCGAAACTCAAAAAGCCGCTGTCAAGGCCATTGAACATACCAATAACCCATTTTTGCTCGGCATCCTAGACCTACACCTCCTGGATGCCGCAAATGGGGAGATCGTCGATACGGTAATGGCCAAAAAAATCCCAGTGATCATCTTGACCTCCACCTTCGATGAAACCTTGCAAAAAAAATTGTATGCCAAACGGGTGTTAGACTTTTTTGTCAAAAGCAGCTTTAGTACCATCTTCTCAGTCATCCATTTCATTGAACGCTATTACCGCAATGCTGCAATCAAAGTTTTAGTGGTGGATGACTCCCGAAGCTCCCGGATGCTGCTGACCTCTTGTTTAAAACTCTATCGATTCACCGTTTTGGAAGCAGCCAATGGCGCAGAAGCCTTGACCGTTTTGCAACAAGAACCCTCCATTCAAATGATTCTGACCGATTACAACATGCCCGTCATGGATGGTTTCGAACTGACCAAAAAGGTTCGCACCAAATACTCCAGCGAACAAATCGCAATCATCGGCTTGTCCGCACAAGGGGACTCCTCACTGTCATCCAAATTCTTAAAGCACGGGGCCAACGACTTCCTCAACAAACCCTTCCAAATGGAAGAGTTAATCTGTCGGATTTTTCAAAACATCGACCTGATCGAAAAGATCAAAACCATCTCCGATGCCGCCGCACAAGCCAAAAACGCCAGCCAATCCAAAAGTGAATTTCTGGCCAACATGAGCCACGAAATCCGTACCCCCATGAATGCCATCATTGGCATGACCGATTTGGTACTGACAACTCCACTACTTCCAGAACAACAGTCGCGGATACGCATTGTGCAAAGTGCCGCCGATGATCTGCTCGCACTCATCAATAATATTCTGGATATCTCCAAAATCGAAGCGAAACAGATCACTCTGGAGTATATCGAGTTCAACCTTTATGAACGCATCGAAAATACCACGGCGATTCTAGCAGTCAAGGCCCAACAAAAGGGATTGTCTTTAACCTCAAGAATCACCAAAGATGTCCCTAGACAGGTACTTGGCGACCCATTTCGACTGAACCAGATTTTACTGAACCTGTTCAACAACGCCATCAAGTTCACCGAATGCGGTGAGATCATCCTGCATGTCGAAGAGATCACTGAAGACGAAATTGACCCAGCCGTTGTGACTGTGCATTTTTCTGTCACCGATACCGGCATCGGCATCCCCGCAGACCGACTGGAGATGATCTTCGGACGGTTCACCCAGGCGGCGGATTCCACCTCGCGACACTATGGCGGCACGGGTCTGGGACTGGCCATCAGCAAACATTTAGCAGAGTTGCTTGGAGGCCGCATCTGGGTAGAGAGCCAAGAAGGGCATGGCAGCACGTTTCACTTCACAGCCCGATTTGGTCGTCCGTTGGGCAGAGATTCCCAAAGCCCATTACCCGCAACACCGGTCACCGTACCCGTTGCTGGAACAGTATTGAATATTTTGCTCGTCGATGATAATAAAGTCAATCAACAGGTAGGACGCTCCAATCTGGAACTGGCTGGCCATGAAGTCACCGTGGTTAGTGGTGGCCATGAGGCCCTAGCCGCCTGGGAGCAAACCCCGTTTGATTTAATCCTGATGGACCTAAACATGCCAGACCTCCATGGATACGAGGTCACCAAACGGATTCGCGCCATGGAATCTGCCCAGGAGATGTCTCGAACCCCTATTCTCGCACTGACAGCCAATGTTTTGGCTGGAATCAAGGAACTTTGTCTGCAAAACGGTATGGATGGCTTTTTGGGAAAACCCTATCGCGCCCATGAACTTTTAACGCTGGTGGGACAATTCGGCAAACAACGCAAAGCAAAAGCAAAAAATACCAAGGGAAAACAACTCCCCCCACTGCTAGACAACACCCTAGAGCCGCAGCAGATGGCCATCTCCAGAGATCTCTTCCTGACAGAAGCCCCTGCCCGAATCGTAACCTTGCAACAAAGCTTGGCAGGAAGCGAACCACAACTGGCACGACAGGCGGTCGAACCATTCAAAGTGCTGGCCGACGAGGCTGGCGCGGTCTATTGCAAAATGTTGGCAACCCGTCTTGGCTCGGCAATACTGGGCGAAGATTGGGACAAATCCGCCCAGATCATGACCACGCTGGCAGAGGCTGTTCAACAAACCATTCATGCCATTGAGAGTACAAGAGGGCAACCGTGAATATTCTGATTGTCGATGACAATGCGATCAACCGCAAAATTCTATGGGAATATCTAAAATCTTATGGACAGTGCGATATGGCAAGTAACGGGGTAGAAGCCGTGGAGCAATTCGAGGCCGAACTGGCCACGGGCAATCCTTATGATCTGGTGCTGATGGATCTTATGATGCCCAGAATGAATGGCCAGAACGCTCTGAATAAAATCCGTGACATTGAACGCAAACACCGTGTAACCATGCGGGATCAAGTCGTCATCATCATCGTAACTGGTGCATCCTCACCTGAGGAACTGCTCAAAACTTCCGACCGCAACTCCGGCCTGCTTAAAAAACCGGTCCGCCAAGCCGAACTGATAGACAAGTTGAAGCGGCACGGCCTAATATAACCGATTGCTCCTTCAAAACATTATTTAGATCGGGTGGTAGCCAAATACATTGAAATTATTTCAGTCAAAGCGGACGCAACAACAGTCTAGGATTCAGACTTGCCAAGAATTGTCCTTAACGTGTCTATGGACAATTCGGACCAACGCTCCCATCCAGACCATCAAGCTTGAGTGAACGTAATGATCAGAATGCACGGTTGACTTTTTTCAACCCGCATGACATTCTACCTACGATCCAATGCCTTTCACTCAAGTGAGTAACATGTTCAATTCTCAAGAAACGGTGCCTCTGGAAGAAAAAATTTATTCCAACCAGTCCCAGATACTCAATTTCCTATTTTTTCTGAACACAATTACTAAAGATTTATGGCGTTCCCGTGAGCTATCCTGGTTGTTATTTTTACGAGAAATCAGACAACGTTATCGGCAGTCCATTTTTGGATTGTTATGGGCTTTTTTCCCACCGATCATCGCCACGACTATTTTAGTATTTCTCTCGCAACACAAAATATTAAATGTTGGCGAAACGGAAATCCCCTACCCCGTCTATGTGATGCTTGGGACATTGCTGTGGCAAATATTTGCTGAAAGCGTTGTGACTCCCCTTAAATCCTTTGACTCCTGCGTTCCCATCATGATCAAAATCAACATGTCCAGAGAAGCCCCGATCCTGGCTGGAGTGGCGCAAGTGTTATTTTTCATGGGCATACAAATGGTGCTAGCGGTTTGCACGGTCATTTATTTTGGTCTTTTTTCTCCCGCCATACTGCTCGCCCCTGTAGCCGTTCTCTCCTTGGTGATTATGGGAACAGCCTTTGGGATTCTTCTGGTTCCCATTGGTGCCTTATACAAGGATGTCGGCGAAGGAATCGGCATGCTCTTGCGGGGAGTTTTTTTGTTGACCCCCATTATCTACCCTCCTCCGCAAGAGTGGCCATGGTCTTTGCTGGTGAGTCTCAATCCAGTGGTGCCTTTATTACAAGGATGCCGTGACTTGATGGCCACTGGAGGCCTCTCTAACCCCTTTTCCTTCTGGATGGCCTGCGCTCTTAGTGCGGGATTGCTGATTTTTGCCTTGATATTCTATCGACTGACACTTCCTGTGGTTTTGGAAAGGTTGGGAGCATAAAGATGGCGACTTCCATTGGTGAAGAACTCATTTTAGTCGATCACGTCTCCAAGAAATTTTGCCGTCATCTCAAAAGATCGTTGCAATACGGCGTTATGGATATGGCTCGTGAGTTGATGGGTCGTCCCCGTGACATCGCTTTACGCCGCGATGAATTCTGGGCAATCAAAGATGTCTCCTTTTCCATCAAACGCGGTGAAATTGTGGGTGTCATCGGACCTAACGGGGCGGGCAAGACAACTTTATTGCGCTTGATCAATGGGCTGATCCTACCAGACCAAGGCCGACTCGTGGTTCGTGGCAAAGTGGGAGCCATGATCCAATTGGGAGCGGGATTCAGTCCCATCTTGAGTGGACGGGAAAATATTCATGTCAATGCAGCCATCCTCGGCATGACCAAAGAAGAAACCAAAGGAAAGCTTGAGCAAATTATTGAATTCGCAGATATTGATGAGTTTATTGACTCACCCGTACAATCCTACAGTTCTGGTATGCGCGCCCGTTTGGGATTTGCCGTGGCCATCCACATGAACCCGGATATCCTACTAGTCGATGAGGTTCTGGCAGTTGGCGACATGATTTTTCGTAATAAAGCTCTCGCAAAGATGCATCAACTCGCCACATCTGGTGTGGCCGTTGTCTTTATTTCACACAATCTGGATCAAGTGGACCGTCTTTGCCATTCCTCCATTTATCTCCAAAACGGTCAATTTGTGGCATCCGGCCCAACACGGGAAATCATTACCCAATATGCCAAAGCCAGTTCACCTGACGCACAAGGTGCCAGATTTGCTCACTACCCAGGAACCCAACATTATCTCTCCATTCTGCAAGTCACCCTGCATGACGAGGCTGGAAACCCAATTGATCGGGTCGAATCCTGTGGCATCTTATTGATTCGGGTAGAATTTGAAGCTAAACAATTTCTGGAATCCCCCTTGTTCAGCTTCATGTTTGAAGCCCCTGGACACATGGTGATCGCAGCCATCGTTACCCAAAAAAAGGGGAGTGAGCATCGTCCCTCTTTTTCTCCTGGTCGTCATATCTTAGAAACCAAGATTGCAAGATTATCTCTGATTCCAGGAGCATACACCTTGCGAGCCTCTGTGTATGGCACAAAAGAAATTGAAATCTGGGGACGAATTTCCCGTTTAGCGGATTTCACGGTCATCCCTTATGGGCGACAAAATGTCATTACGAACGAAAATGTATTTGTCGAACTAGACGCCTCCTGGAGTGTGGGCTCAACGATCAATCTGGAGCCATCAGACGCTTTTGCACCTTGTGCGCCACCTCCAAAATGATGGCAACCTGTTTAAGATTGAACCCCAAATTGCGCAATCCACCACTGCCTTGCCCACACTCCGAACTGGCCATAATATTGGTGTCAGAATCCCGCTTCGCGCCCGGTACACAGACATGGGAGAGACCAAAAGCATGTCCCATCTCATGCTCCTCTGGGGCCTGATTCTTATGATTAAGCCGGGCAAAATCGATCAACACATAAGGACGATGGTGGTTTTTCCTGCCATGACTATCGGTATCGCTAAACCCTTTATCGGATTTATAACTGTCATAAACATAAAAATTGATCGCATGGGGATCCACCACTTTGGCGTCATCACAGCCATTGAACAACGTCTGCCAAGTTTGGCCATCATACTCTGCTGGAACATCGGCCAATTTGACCAGTGAACAGCGGGAGGATTGAATCTCATGAAAAAATGCGACGGACTTCAAACGGAATTGCAAAACCGGCTTGCCCTCCTCCGTCACAAAATGGTGATTGAGAATCTCCACCTCTTTTGCCATTTGTTCCTTAGTCGCTACCTGTCGCACCTCAGCCTTATTTGAAAGAATGACAAAATGAATATCAAAACCCAGGGTCTCTTGCGGTACTAAGATCGCATTTTGACCAAACAGCCCGAAAGCCAGTACGGCCACGCCATTAAACGACCGGAAGCTTCCCGTTCCAAGCGATGCCCGCCACCCCGCGCGGCACATCCTGACTAAAAACAATAGAACCAAAATGGATTTTGTTTGCGCAACATTCAATATTATTGTCATCCCGATTCACCAATCCCCAGTAGAGATCATAAACACCTGAAGAGAGACCATTGATCGGTCGGACAATCGTTCGATCCATAATAATCTCCCCGGCTTTCCATTCCTGACACGGATAAAGACCTTCGCCAATGGGATGGATATATTCAAACGTATCCTCACCATTCTGGAGTTTTCCGACAATGATTCCCTCCCAACGGCTCGTCAGCGGTCCCTCTACTTGAAAAAACAGTTCAGCCAAAAAACCCCGTCCAGTAAAAACCGCCTCTGCGTAACGCGCACCCAAGAAGGTGATCCCCTGATCAAACGCCACGGTTTGACGAGCGTGCAAATCTCTAGGGAGGGTTGTGTGGACCAAGGGATTGGGTACACTCTTGAAGTGGCGCGGCACACTCGACAGGTTGGATTTTTTAAAAATTTCTTCCGGGTCAGGACGCGCTTCGGGCGCAAAGCCATGGCCCCTTGCATGCAATTTCAGATGCAACCCCTCCCCCACTTGTTCAAACTGTGCCCCATCGGGCAAGGCCGATGAAAGTGTTATGAGCAGGTCTCGAACCATCTTCGCATCCTCTCCAGAGGCCATCCCGGTACTCCCCCCCCACAAACGGAGTGGGTGAATTCTAAGTGAAGTGAACCCATTTTGCGTATAGGTCAAATCAAACAGGGCCGAATACTTCATGCGATTCTCTTGAACCCGATCAAACAGCAGTGTCCCCATATCATACACGATCGGCTTTTCGCGATACACCTCAACCCCTTGAAGGATATGAGCCGAATGTCCCAAGATCGCATCGGCTCCCAAATCGATGATCGCTCTAGCCAAGGTTTGCTGTTCGGTATTGGGATTTT
The DNA here is from genome assembly GCA_015232825.1 of Magnetococcales bacterium. GTDB lineage: Bacteria > Pseudomonadota > Magnetococcia > Magnetococcales > Magnetaquicoccaceae > Magnetaquiglobus. The sequence continues at coordinate 1,806 of JADFYY010000118.1, read as the reverse complement.
CAATCCAGTTATCACCCCAATGGGGCGAGACAACGACGATATGGGCATACCGTTTGGCCATTGCGATGGCTCCCGCCAGATTCCGCAGTATGGCCTGAGATCCTTTGGCGTGAAAAACCCCTGGCCTCCCTTCTTTCACGGCCAGCTCCATGGTTTCTGTCTCGATGGCAATCACCGCCACCCTGCACTCCCCGGTTTCGACATAAGCCGGTTTTGCTGCCTCCTGTTTATTGACCCCCACACCAGCATGAGCCAAACCGCAGGCATCCAACAGTTCCCGTTGCATGGTGACGCTCTCTCTCCCGGCATCCAATGCATGGTTGTTGGCTAGGGTGAGCAGATTGATTCCAGCCTTGATTGCCACATCCAACACATCAGGACGAGCCAGATAATAAAAAGGTTTGCGTCCCCCCTTATCCATGAATTCCCCTCCATGGGTCAGGGAGCATTCCAGGTTGGCCAACACCACATCCGCCTCTGAAAAGATGGCTTGAAGTGGCTGCAATGGTCGCACATGGCCACGTTTGGCAATGTATCCAGGCATTTGCCGGGCAAGCATCAGGTCGCCCCCCGCCATCAAGCGATACGCTTTTCCTGTAGGTTCGACGGGTTGATTGGTATTGCTCTTTTGCGGTTTCCATTGAGAAAAAAAGAGATCTTCGTAAATTTCTGCGCGCTGGATATGCGCATTGTGGCGTGTGATCTTTTGGGCCACCTCCAGGCCGAGCGCAGACGCGATGGGCTCACCGAGTTCCCGATAGCATTCGGCCATGGCGACAAAAGGTTCACGCCAATCCGGGTAGGCAATCCCCGATTTTCCAAAGGCTTCCAAGGCTGCCTGAAATTGCTGCAGACGTTGATACTGCACGCCCAGAGCCAGATATTGCCTAGACGTAGTAAGCCCCTCATGGGCGGCAAACATCACGCCACGTTTTAAATTGTGGATGGCCTGACGTGGATTATTCAAGGCACTGAACTCCTTGCCAACATGCCAGAACATATAATCGGAATGTTGGTACTCTTTTTTCTTGCAGACATTCATCAAAATACGCAAATTGCGTAATGGACTGGAAATGCCATCGCGCAATGGGGCGTGATGGACGGCAATGCCTGGAATATTTCGCTCCTTGTTCACCCGTTGCGTATAATTCAGGCATTCATGGATTGGATGGATCCATTGGACGCCGATTCTGTTTCTGAAAATTCTTGGGGTAATTTTACAGAGTCCTTTTTTATCGCCAATGGTGCCGGAAACATAATAAGGAAAATAGGCGACATCCCATTTAATTTCGTTGTGCATCAATGCGGCAATGGCATGGGCACTCTCATCAGAAATCACATCATCTGCATCCAGCCACATGACAAAATCTTTGGTACAATGGTTCAAGGAGACGTTTCTTGCGGCGGCAAAATCGTCACACCATTTAAAATCAAACACCTTGGCCCCGCAGGCCAAAGCAATCTCTTTGGTTCGATCCACGGAGCCTGTGTCGAGTACGATGATCTCGTCGGCATACAGGTGGGCATTGGTCAGCAAACGTCCAAGGTGTTGTTCTTCATTCCGAACAATCATTGAAATGGATAGCGTGTTTGCTTTTGGATTCATTTTTTATCCTGGCATTTATTTTGTTAGGCGAAGCCCCCAAGTGTCCCGCTTTAAGTTGGAGGCCACCCGGTTATCCAGACTATTCGCGGCAAAAATCAATACTTGTCGAATATCCTCTGGTTCAAGTTCCGGGTATTCAAGCATCAGTTCGTCTCGATTGGGATAAGTGGCAACCGCTTCCACAACGCGACACACTGTCT
>JADFYY010000117.1 GCA_015232825.1 Magnetococcales bacterium | reverse complement strand
CGGTTAGCAGGGCTTTACAGATCCGGGAACATACTTTAGGCGGAGATCACCCTTTAGTGGCTGAATCGTTGCGGGAGCAAGGTCATTTTTTAACGCGCCGGGGTGACTTCAAGGCGGGAGACCCTCTTTTGCAACGTGCGGTGACGATTCTGGAGCGGTTCGGCGACACGGCTGTTTTGGATCTCGCGGAGAGTCTGGAGCGTTTGGGAGAATCAATGCTTTTGCAAACCCGTCATCAGGAAGCTGAATCTCTTCTGCAACGAGTATTGCAACTGCGTGAAAAGGGTTTGGACAAGGAGCATCCCGGATTGGTAAAGGTTTTGAACGATCTGGCCATGTTGCATCAAACGCGCAAGGATTTTGCAGGAGCTGCGGCTCTTTTCCAACGCGCCATGGCTGTGACTGAAAAGCGCATGGGGGCCGATCATTTGCAGATGGCATTCATCTTGAGCAATCTGGCTCAACTCGAATGGCATCAGGGACGTCTGGTTGAGGCGGACAAGTTATTTTCACGTTCCATTGCCACGGCAGAACGTTTTTTCAAGAAGGATGCTCTAGGAGTGTCAGACTGGTTTTCCCAATTAGGGGCACTGTTACTCAAAGACGGGCTCAAAGAACAATCCGAAATGTTTTTTCAGCGCGCCATTACGACCTTGACAGCCGCTTATGGGGCCAATCATCCCAAGGTAGTACAGATTGTTCAAGCGATTCAGGGGGTACAGTCTAAACCCACGGCACCGACCCTTGTTGTCACCCCTGCGACCATCGTCCCTCTAGAGCCGGTATCTGCTCAACCTCAACCATCTGCGCCCGTTCAGAAAAGCCCACCAGTGCCACCTCCAGCATCCGCTTCACGGACGCTCAAACAGGGGTCCATGATTCATCTCTCCTGTTTTGCTCTCGGCAGTCCTCAGGCGGCACAATTAGAAAAAAAGGTCATGGCCTTGACCATACCGGTCTATCGCAACCCCATCCAAAATGAGAAAGCGACTTTTGAATGTGTGTTCGCAGGCCCATTTGCTACTCATCAAGAGGCCATCACTGCAGCCGACCGGATCAAAGCCAAAAATATTGTCGAGACTCCGCTTGTGATGCAGTATGTACGGAATTAATCAGTCAATTTTATACAGTCAAAACATCTCCTTCCGCTGGCGCAATACACTGCGTGGCTGAACCCAGATTGATCAAATATTGACGAGCCTGTTCCAATTTGAGATCAACCTGATCATCCATCTGATCAGGATCATGATGATGAAGACACAAAGTCTTAACTAAAGCCCGATGCGCCAAATCCGCAGCCTGCTGTGCCGTAGAATGGCCCCAACCGGATTTCAACCGATACTCCTCATTCGAATATGTGGCATCCATAATCAAAATGTCCGCCTGCTCCACAAACTGAATCAGCTTTTTCTCATAAGAAGGATTGTGATAGGGACTCCCCGGCGGATAAAGTTCCTGGTCCGTAATATAAGCAATCTTACGATCCCCATAATTAATCCGATATCCCAAACAAGTGCCAGGATGATTGAGAAGCATGGTGGAAACCGTGGCCCCATGACCGACATCCCAAGTCTCCTCCTGAAGATCCCGAAAATAAACCCTCGCACTGAACTCCTTGATCTTGATCGGAAAATAAACACCATCCATCTGGTCCGAAATCATTTTTCGTGTGCTGACCCCATTTTGAAAACCACAACAAACCTCAAATTCATTGCCCTTGATATATAAAGGAACAAAAAATGGCAAACCATTAATGTGATCCCAATGCGGATGCGAAATCAAAATTTTTGCCGAAATCGGAAATTTTTTCGCCGCCATCAAATGATCAGAAAGATTACGAATGCCACTGCCCGCATCAAAAATAAAAAATGGCCCTTTAGTCAGTTGCAAAGTAATGCAATTGGTGTTGCCACCATAGCGCAACGTCTTCTCACCTGGAATCGGCAAAGTGCCTCTCACCCCCCAAAACCGTAATTGCATCGCATCCTGAAAAACCTGTTCTAAACCTTCCAAAAACTGTCTAGGATCAATGGGTTTGATAAAATAAGCATCCGCACCAAATTGAATCGCCCGCTGCCGATCAAAATCATACGGCTTGGCCGAAACCATGATCACCTTGATGGCCTCAAACTCCTTACGAGACCGAATCTGTTGACACAATTGCAAACCATCAATGCCAGGCATCATGATGTCAAGCAAAACACAATCCGGCATTTCCGTCTCAATCCGTTCCATGGCCTTCAAACTGACCACTTCACTCAAAACACGATATCCCGCTTTCTCCAAAATAGCCCGCAACAGGATGATCATGTCATGGTCGTCATCCACCACCAAAGCCGTTCTGATTGTGGTCATCAATCGTGACTCCTCTCATAAGTCTCCAGTTCTCTGGTTGCCAACTCTGCAGACGCAGTACGACCAACTTCTTGATAAAGCCGAATGGCCTCCAAAAAGGCCTGCTGAGGCGCACCCTTTTCTTGAATCAAAATACGAGCCTCCAAAAGTGCGCACATGGCAACATCTGCCGTGTCATTACGACTGACCGCAATCTGCCTCGCCTCCTCCATGTGTTTGCGAGCCTTGGAAGCAGAACCCGACGTCAGATAAAGTTCACACAAAGTCCAAAGATTTGAAATCACTTTTCTTGACAAGTTAAGTTTACGGTGAATCCTCAAGGCCTCTTTCAAAGATTTTTCCGCTTCTGTCACGCGGTTGAGTCGAAGCAGACAAACCCCCTTGCGCATGAGAGCCGTTCCAGCACCAAAAGGATTTTCAATTCGCAACATCACTTCATGGGAATGCTCAAAAAACCTCAAAGCATCCGACAAGGAACCAATTTTTTCATGCAAAAACCCCATGGAAAGATAAAGATTGGCCATCTGGCGTTGATCTTTCCGCTCAGAAAAAATTTGCAGGCTTTTTTGATTGAATGCCAAAGCCTGATCCAAATCCCCCTGATGCTCCAAAATAACCCCAAGATTGTTGCATACCATGGCGATTTGTTCCTGTGCGCCGTGGAACTCAAAAATCTCTAATGCCCGTTTGGCACGAATGCCCGCCTCTTCCCGTTGCTCAAGACGATTCAAAATCCAACTTTCATTCATGAGAAGCAAACCCATTTCAATGGCATTCGGATGGTTAATCAATGCCTGATGAGCCTCCTCATAAACACACATGGCCTGATGATAATCTTCCAACTTCTCATGCAGACGCCCAATACGGCGCATGTGATCGATTCGAGCCAATGGATCGGTGATAGAAGCGATGATCTCCTGGCGCGTCTCAATGGCCCCATGAAACTCTCCAGAGAGTTCCTGAACCTCAGAAAGGGCCATGCGAGTGTTGAACAAAGGCAAAGGAGGATCAGGAAGCTCACGACCCAATTTCACCGCCTTACTCAAGGCCGTGACCGCCACCGTGTTCGCATAAGCGTTTTTGGCCTTGAGACCACTTTTTACCAAATAAAGATACGCCTGACCAAGTTGATCCGCCCGCAGAAAATGCTGAGCCAAAACTTCCAAATGGTCATCCAACCGGGTGGCATAAAGGGATTCTATCTCCTGAGCCACAACAGCATGCAACTCCCGACGTTTCTTGTGCAACAGCGTGGAGTAAATGGCCTCCTGAATCATGATGTTACGAAAACTGTATTCAATCTCTGGAAAGGATTTGGACTCAAAAATCATCCCCATCTCATCCAAACGGACAAGCTTGCTTTCCAATTCAACGGCAGGAAACAGACGTTGCAGCAAAGAGAGACTAAAAACCTGCCCGACCACGGCAGCAGTATGCAAAATCTCTTTAAAATCAGAAGAAAGTTTGTCGATGCGGGCAATGAGCATTCCCTGAATGGAAGAAGGCAAAGTCACTTGATCCAGATTTTTGATCACCCTAGGAGGCCCACTCAAAGAGATCTCGATGACCTCATCTTCAATAAGATGGCGAACAATCTCCTCGATAAACATGGGATTGCCATCCGACCGGGTGCGGACAAATTGCAAAATATCTTCTGGAACCGCATAAGATTGCAAAAGCTGGCGAGTCAATTCATCGCATTCAATGGGAGTGAGTTGCTTGAAGTGAAGCTCAATGGCCAAATCATCCAACTCTTTATCGGCAATCAAAGGAAGATTTTTGGAAGGATGATCGGTAACAGGACGCATCAGAATCAACATAAGAATCGGAGCCTGTTTGACCGTATCAAACAAAGCCGCAATCAACTCCACAGACGTGGGATCCGCACAGTGCAAATCTTCCAACGCCAAGATCAAAGGTTTACGTGCGGACAACGTTTGCAAAAACCAAGCGATGGCCCGAAAAATGCCCACCTTGACCTCCTGGGCACTCATTTTGTTCAAAGGGATATCAAACTCCTCACCCAGTTTCAATCCCAACACAACCCCAATAAACACCACCGCCTTGCGAGCCTCGAAAGAGAGAGCATCCTGATCCAACTTTAACAATAACAAAAGATTGGTGACAAACTTGTCCGCCATGGATGCTTCCAGGTCTTCGGAGTCAATGTTAAATAATTGCCGAAAAATCTCAATAAAAACAGCATAACTGGTATCCCGGTTAAAAGAACGACAAATCCCCTCCAACACCTGAATGCGTTCATTCTTCTGGAACTGCTTTTTGATTTCCAAGTGAATACGACTTTTGCCAACCCCGGCTGGCGAGATCAAAAAGGTGACAAGTCCCTGTCCAGCCGCATGCCGATCCATGCATGTGCGCAAAGTATCCATTTCACGATTGCGCCCCACCAGTGGCGTGGTGGTCTGAAAGACGTCGTTGCTTTGTTCAAGGCGACTTTTGGGACGAATAACCTCGTAGACCGCGACAGGATCCTTTTTGCCTTTAACCTTGATGGGATCATGACGAATAAATTCAAATAGGCTGCGGGTCAGGTTATAGGTATAGCCTGAAACAAAGGTTTGACCATCCTTGGCAAGGGATTCCAGACGGGCCGCTAGATTCACCGTATCTCCCATCACGGTGTATTCCATTTTCAAATCCGAACCAACCCCACCGGCAATCACCATGCCGGAATTGATCCCTGTGTGCAGGGTCAAAGGGTTTTCAACGCGACCTTGCAGTTTGACATTGTACTCCTCCATCTCCTTTTGCATATCCAAAGCGGCCCGCAAAGCCAATTCCGGGTCATTCTCATGGGTGATGGGAGCCCCGAACAGGGCCATGATGCAGTCACCAATGAATTTATCGACATAACCTTCGTAGCGGCAGACGATATCGGCAAGCATTTTCATGCAGCCGTTCATGATGTTAGTGACCTCTTCAGGATCCATTTTTTCGCTCATGGCCGTAAAGCCAGAGATGTCAGCAAACAAAACCGTGACATTCTTGCGTTCCGATTCCATGGAAGCCGATGAACTCGCCGTAGGAACATAAACAGATGGATTGGAGAGTGGCAGCAGGTTCGATGATGGCAGACGAATGCCGCACTCCCCACAATAGATGTCACCAGAACTGTAAGAGGTGTGGCATTTGGGGCAAATAGCAAGCAGAGGATTTCCGCAATGAGTGCAGTACCGAACGCCTTGACGATTATCCTGGTGGCATTGAGAGCAATTCACTGCACGTATCCATTGCCTTATATTTTATACAAAAACCATTCCCGTTCGCACGCAAAATCAATTCTCAATCTTGTTTCTTTGCTTGGCAATCTGGGAGATATCCACACTGAAAGCCACTTTGCTAAGGCTGGGTCGATTAATCATGGTATTGATAAATGGTCTGCCATCCAGGGATTCCGTGACTTTATCTTTTGTATTTAAAAACAATTTTGCGCTAGCAGCATAGCCAAATGCAATGACTATCCGTGTTGTCTCTGCAACGACTCCTGTACTCATGGCGACACCTCTTTCTTTACGTGGAAACGTTACGGCTGCTTTAAGCTACGGTTATTCTCTCTTTGGATTCGCATTTTTGTCAACACAATTTTTTTCGATGGATAACAGACTCATGTGGATAATTTATTTATCAAAAGTTCATTAACCACCCCTGGATTGGCCTTGCCACGGGTGGCTTTCATGACCTCGCCCACAAAAAATCCAAGCAATTGAGTCTTTCCGGCGCGATATTGCGCGATTTTGTCCGCATGCGCCCCAAGAATCCGCTCCACTTCGGCTTCGATGGCTCCCTGGTCGGTTACCTGAGTCAAACCCTTTTCCAGGACAATCTGTTGTGGTTCCCCACCATGAACACACATGTGGGCAAACACGGTTTTGGCGATTTTCCCTGAGATGACCGCTTTGTGGATCATGCCGGTCAAGGCCCCCAGAGCCGAAGCCTGAACCGGGGATTGGGAGATCTCCAGCCCTTCTTTGTTGAGGAAGGCCAACAACTCCCCGGTAACCCAGTTGGCCACAACCTTTGGATCCGCAGGCAAGGCCGCACGAACCGCGCTCTCGAAATATTCAGCCAACTCTCGATTGGCTGTCAGCACCCCAGCATCATAGTCGGAAAGGCCATATTGATCCTGAAAACGCAGGAATTTCTGATCTGGGAGTTCCGGTAGCGTGGCGCGAATGGTCTCGATTCGTGCAGGATCGAGAAGCACGGGTGGCAGATCCGGTTCTGGGAAATAACGGTAATCGTGGGCCTCCTCTTTGCCGCGCATGGAGCGGGTCAGATTTTGGTTGGCATCCCACAAACGGGTCTCCTGGATCACCTTTTCGCCATTTTCAATGCGATCAATCTGACGATCAACCTCAAACTCAATGGCCCGCATGACGTTGCGAATGGAGTTAAGGTTCTTGATTTCAGCCCGTGTTCCCAGTTTAGTCTCCCCCCAACGTCGTACCGAGACATTGGCATCGCAACGAAACGATCCCTCCTCCATGTTGCCGTCACACACCTCCAGATAGCGGACAATGGCACGCAATTTTTTGAGAAAGGCCCCAGTCTCGGCGGCACTACGCAAGTCTGGCTCCGTGACGATTTCCAGCAAGGGTGTGCCGGTACGATTGAGATCCACCCACGACGCCCCGATAATCCCTTCATGGAGATTCTTGCCAGCATCGACCTCCATATGAATACGGGTGATCCCGATCCGCTTGCGAGGCCCATCCTCCGGTTCGATCATCAACTCGCCATGCTCGACAATGGGCAGTTCAAACTGGGAGATCTGGTAGCCAGCTGGCAGGTCTGGATAGAAATAGTTCTTGCGGGAGAACTCATTGCGCAAGCGGATTTGACCGTTCAAAGCCAATCCAGTCTTGATGGCCATGTTCAGGACTTCCCGGTTGAGAACCGGCAACACACCTGGAAAGGCGGCGCAGACCGGACAGATCTGGGTGTTGGGTTGCGAACCGAATTGATTGGGACAGCCACAAAAAATTTTGGAACGGGTGCGCAACTGGGTATGGATTTCCAGTCCGATCACGGTTTCAAAACGGGAATCCGCGTTCATGCTTTTCCCCCTGGGGTGATGGTGTGGCAATGACTGGCTTGTTGATAGGCATGGCCTGCGGACAAAATCGCAACTTCATCCAGGGGACGACCAATCAGTTGGAAACCGATTGGCAATCCTTGGGTGTCGAATCCACAAGGCAAGGAGATGGCTGGCACGCCTGCCAGATTGACGTTGATGGTAAAGATATCCGACAAATACATGCTTACCGGATCGGCGTTTTTCTCGCCTAAACGGAAAGCGGTTTCTGGGGTTGTGGGGGTCAAGATAACGCCCAGATCCTGTTCGCGAAAAGCGCGAGCAAAATCTTCGGCGATGAGCCGTCGCACCTGTTGGGCCTTGCGGTAATAGGCATCGTAATAACCAGACGAAAGCACATAGGTGCCTAACATGATACGACGCTTGACCTCAGCCCCAAACCCTTCGGCACGAGTACGCGCGTAAAGATCTTTGAGATCTTTGGGGTTTTCGCAACGGTGGCCAAAGCGGATGCCATCATAGCGAGCCAGATTGGAGGAGGCCTCTGCTGGCGCAATGATATAATAGGTTGGAATGGCATGCTGGGTGTGCGGTAAAGAAATAGGCACAAGAATCGCCCCCAATCCCTGATAGACCTCTTTGACCGCCTCAATAGCCAAGCGGACTTCCGGGTGGAGGCCAGAGCCGAAATACTCTTCGGGAATACCGATTTTCACGCCACGCATGGATTGGTTAATCGCTCTGACATAATCTGGCACTGGGGAATTGAGACAGGTGGAGTCTTGTGGATCCTCACCGGCCATGGCTTGCAACAGAATGGCTGCATCCATGGCAGTACGAGTCATCGGGCCAGCCTGATCCAAAGAAGAAGCAAAGGCGACCATGCCAAAACGAGAGACCCGTCCATAGGTAGGTTTCAAGCCAGTGATGCCGGTCATGGCAGCGGGTTGACGAATGGAGCCACCCGTATCAGTACCAATGGCCGCGACACAGAGACCTGCGGCCATGGCTGCAGCCGAGCCCCCCGAAGATCCGCCAGGCGTGCGTTCCAGATCCCAGGGATTCCGTACCGGACCAAAATGGGAGGTCTCGTTGGAGGATCCCATGGCGAATTCGTCCATATTGGTTTTCCCCAGAATCACTGCACCAGCAGCCTTGAGTCGAGCGGTCACGGTGGATTCGTAGGGGGGATGAAAATTGGCCAACATCCGTGAACCACAGGTGGTGCGCAAATCGCGGGTACAGAAAAGATCCTTGATTGCCAGGGGAATGCCAGTCAGAGGGGATCCTTCGTGACGGGCCAGACGCTTATCCGCCGCTTCAGCGGCCTGCAGAGCCCCTTTTGGGTCCATGGTGATAAAGGCGTTAAGGGATGGATTGAGTGCCTCAATGCGGGTCAAAAAAGCGCGGGTCAGCTCCACGCTGGAGATTTCATGCGTAGCGAGGGCTTGAGCGGCTTGAGTCAGAGTCAGGGTGGCGACGTCCACGTTTGATCGATTTCCCTTTGTTTATTCGATAATTTTAGGTACACGGAAACACCCTTCTTCGGTGTCTGGTGCATTGGCCAACAGGGCGTCTCTCTGGTTGCCATTGACAACCCGATCCTCCCTTTCCAGAATGGAGATCTCCACGGCATGAGACATGGGTGCGACGTTGTCCGTGGGGATGGCTTGCAACTGCTCCATTAGTCCAAGGATGCGGGATAGTTGCTCGGTATAGGTTTGGATCTCTCCAGCAGGGAGTTCCAGACGGGCTAGGGTAGCTACGTGGCGGACGGTTTCTTCGGTGATAGGCAT
>JADFYY010000116.1 GCA_015232825.1 Magnetococcales bacterium | reverse complement strand
CGTTTCAATGTTTGTAGAGTTAGCAATTTGTGGCATGGTCATATCCTTGTAATCAACCGGACATTCGTGAGGCTTTTGTCGTGTTTCGGACCTGATTGGGCTTGCGAAATTATTTTAAAATTTATTATTTATCAAATATTTATATTGCAAACGAAAGTTGGCGCAAGAAATGCCCTATAAAGAGTTAAGAGCAGTTAAATTGTACTTTACCATTTTTATCGAAAGGAGTCTCTCCATGGCAATACGGCAATGCGCCATTTATGGCAAAGGCGGCATCGGCAAATCCACCACAACCCAAAATCTAGTGGCAGCATTAGCCGAGGCGAAACAAAAGGTGATGATCGTCGGCTGTGACCCCAAGGCGGACTCTACCCGTTTGATCCTTCATGCCAAGGCACAGAATACCATCATGCAACTGGCTTCAGAAGCTGGCAGTGTGGAAGATCTGGAATTGGAGGATGTCCTCAAGGAAGGATATGGCGGCATTCGGTGTGTCGAATCAGGCGGTCCAGAACCGGGAGTCGGTTGTGCTGGTCGTGGGGTGATCACCGCGATCAACTTTTTGGAAGAAGAAGGGGCCTACGAGGAAGATCTGGATTTTGTTTTCTACGATGTGTTGGGGGATGTGGTGTGTGGCGGATTTGCCATGCCTATCCGGGAAAACAAGGCGCAAGAGATTTATATTGTGGTCTCTGGTGAAATGATGGCCATGTATGCGGCCAACAACATCGCCAAAGGAATTGTCAAATACGCCAATTCAGGCAAGGTACGTTTGGCAGGTCTGATCTGCAACTCGCGCAATACCGACCGTGAAGCCGATCTCATCGAAGCACTAGCGGCCAAGTTGGGAACCCAGATGATCCACTTTGTTCCCCGGCATAACGTGGTGCAACGAGCTGAAATCCGGCGTATGACGGTCATCGAGTATGATCCAACCAATCCACAGGCCGATGAATATCGTCAACTGGCCAACAAGATTGTCAACAATCGTAAAATGGTGATCCCCACTCCACTCACGATGGATGAACTAGAAGAGTTGTTGATGGAGTTCGGTATCTTAGATGAAGAAGATACCTCAATCGTCGGTCGCACTGCGGCCCAGGAAGCCATGCAAGTCATGGAAAAAGCCGTGGCTTAATAAGGAGAGACTCCATGTTGACTCAAGATGAAGCGAAAAAATTGATTCAGGAAGTACTGGCGGCCTATCCACCGGAGGCCGCCGAAGATCGGGCCAAACATTTGACCGTATTGGATGGAGAAAATACGGAAGGGGGTTGTGGCATCACGGCCAACCGCAAGTCGTTGCCAGGGATGATGACGATTCGTGGCTGTGCCTATGCGGGTTCCAAGGGGGTGGTTTGGGGACCGATCAAGGATATGATTCACATCTCGCATGGTCCGGTGGGATGTGGGCAGTATTCCAGAGCGGGACGACGCAACTATTATGTCGGCCATACCGGAGTCAACACCTTTGGCACAATGAATTTTACCTCGGATTTTCAAGAAAAGGACATCGTGTTTGGTGGTGATAAGAAACTGGCCAAACTGCTTGACGAGGTGAATGCCTTGTTCCCGCTCAACAAGGGAATTTCCATTCAATCCGAATGCCCGGTTGGCTTAATCGGCGACGATATCGAGGCCGTGGCCAAGAAGAAAAGTGTGGATTTGGCCAAACCCGTGGTGCCGGTACGTTGTGAAGGGTTTCGCGGGGTGTCGCAATCCTTGGGACACCACATCGCCAATGACACGATCCGGGATTACATTCTGGATCGCACGCCAGAAGGGACGCTCCCAGAGGCCGGTCCTTATGATGTGGCCATCATCGGGGATTATAACATTGGTGGGGATGCTTGGTCTTCACGCATTCTTTTGGAGGAGATGGGATTGCAGGTGGTCTCCCAATGGTCGGGTGACGGCACGCTTGCCGAGTTGGAACGCACCCCCAGGGTACGCATGAATCTGGTGCATTGTTATCGCTCGATGAACTACATCAGTCGCCATATGGAGACCAAATACGGCATTCCTTGGCTGGAGTATAACTTTTTTGGTCCCAGCAAAATTGCCGACTCTCTGCGTCGTATTGCCGCACAATTTGATGATCGTATCCAGGCGGGTGCAGAGGCGGTCATTGCCAAGTATCAACCCATGGCAGATGCCATCACGCAACGCTTTCGGCCTCGTCTGGAGGGCAAACGGGTGATGCTGTATGTGGGTGGTTTGCGGCCTCGTCATGTGATTGGTGCCTATGAGGATCTAGGCATGGAGGTGGTGGGGACTGGTTATGAGTTTGGCCACAACGACGATTACGAACGCACCAAGGAGGAGTTGAAGTCCACGACGTTGATCTATGACGACGCCTCTGGGTATGAGTTGGAACGTTTCGTAGAGCGGATCCGTCCTGATCTTATCGGCTCTGGCATCAAGGAGAAGTATGTGTTTCAGAAAATGGGGGTTCCCTTTCGACAGATGCACTCCTGGGATTATTCCGGTCCTTATCATGGCTATGATGGCTATGCCATTTTCGCCCGTGATATGGATATGACCATTAATAATCCATGCTGGAAAATGATGACACCGCCTTGGCGTAAGCCGGGTTGAGGATCCGTCATAACCTTAAAAATACAATGGAGGATACCTAAATGTCTCAGAGTGCGGAAACCATCGTTCCCTGTTATCCCCTGTTTCAACAACCGGAATATCGGGATGTTCTGAAAAAGAAAGGGGAGGAGTACGAAAACCGTGAGTCCGGCGCGAAGATCGATGAAACTTTCGCCTGGACCACCTCGCCAGAGTATCAAGTTTTGAATTTCCAACGGGAGGCGTTGACGATCAATCCCGCCAAGGCCTGTCAACCCTTGGGAGCGGTTTTGTGCGCCTTGGGGTTTCATGGCACTTTGCCTTATGTGCATGGCAGTCAAGGATGTACCGCCTATTTTCGCTCTTATTTCAATCGGCATTTCAAGGAACCGATTGCTTGTGTCTCCGACTCTATGACCGAAGACGCGGCGGTATTTGGCGGTCAAAAAAATATGTTTGCCGGTTTGCAAAACGCCAAGGCGTTGTATGAACCAGAGATGATCGCGGTCTCTTCTACCTGCATGGCAGAGGTGATTGGGGATGACTTGAACGCATTCATCACCAACACCAAAAAAGAGGGTCGCATTCCCATGGACTTTCCCACCCCCTATGCCCACACGCCGAGTTTTATCGGTAGCCATGTGACCGGCTGGGACAACATGCTAGAGGGTATTCTACGCTATTTTACTCTCAACAGCATGCAGGACAAGGCGGTGGGCAAAAGTGGCAAAATTAATCTGGTAGTTGGATTCGAGGGGTATTTGGGCAATTTTCGGGTTCTGAAACGAATGATGAGCGAAATGGGGGTTTCTGCCACTTTGCTGTCCGACCCAGAGGCCGTGTTAGACACCCCGGCGGACGGCAAATATCGCATGTATGCGGGTGGAACCACTCAAGAGGAGGTCAAACAGGCACCAAACGCCATTGATACCCTATTTTTGCAACCCTGGGGCGCGGACAAGAGCAAAAAATTTGTCAAAGAGACTTGGCAACACCCGACCACTGCTGTGGATGCGCCTTACGGCTTAGCGGCCACGGATCGTTTCTTGATGACCGTCTCGCAACTAACGGGTCAACCCATTCCAGACTCCTTGGAGCTAGAACGTGGCCGTCTGTTGGATATGATGGCCGATTCCCATGCTTGGCTGCATGGGCGCAAATTTTCGGTCTACGGCGACCCGGATTTTGTCATGGGCATGGCGCGTTTTCTGATGGAATTGGGGGCAGAACCCTTGCATCTGATGTGTCACAATGCCAACAAACGTTGGAACAAGGCCATGGAGCAGTTGTTGGCCTCCTCGCCGTATGGCAAGGGAGCAGAGGTTCATTTTGGTCGGGACTTGTGGCACATGCGTTCTTTGGTGTTCGAGAAGAAACCCGATTTTCTGATTGGCAACTCCTACGGCAAGTTTATTCAACGCGACACCTTGCACAAGGGCAAGGCGTTTGAAGTGCCATTGATCCGTATCGGTTTTCCGATTTTTGATCGCCACCATCTCCATCGTCACACCACTTTGGGCTATCAGGGAGCCATGTACCTACTAACCACACTGGTCAATGCTGTGCTGGAGCGTTTGGATGAGGATACCCGTACCATGGCGGAAACCGACTACAACTATGATCTAATTCGATAAAGGAGAGCCTCGTGCCAGAAATCATGTTGAGGCGCAACGAACGGGGTGATCTGCTGTGTTATGTGCCAAAGAAGGATTCAGAGGTTGTGGTACGAGAGGTAGAGTTTGATCAAGATGACCATTGGGGTGGCACTTTGAGTCTGGCCAACGGGGAGAAGATGCACCTAGAACCCATGATGGCCAGACCCCGATTGCCTGTGACCTTGCGTGTGCGCAAATTATTGTAAAAAAAAAGGAGTCGATGTCATGACCGATACATCGTCAGAAGTTATTGCCCCGCACCCCCCATCCGGGGTGGTGCGGGTGGCCTTGGCTGGTCATCATGGTGCCGGTCATTGGGCCAGTCCTTTTGCCTCTTGTACCCACTTCATGATTTATGATGTCACACAGGATTCGGTGAACCCAGTGACCAAACGTCCTGTTTCTGGCGGTGACCGAGTGTCAGATAAAGTGGTGGGACGTTTGGCATTGATTCGAGACAGTCGTATTTTAGTCATCAGTGCCATTGGTGGCCCTGCTGCGGCTCAAGTAACGCGAGCCGGAATTTTGCCGGTCAAGGTGGATACAGAGATTTCTTCTGTGGATTGGCTGGAGAACCTTCGCCAAGTACTAGAGAAAAAACCGCCTCCCTGGTTGCAAATGGCTTTATAAAATCAGGAGACTGCCAAAAAGAGCAAGGTCAAACCAAACAGAATCAGTACCCATCCCAGGAGTTTAGCACTCAGAGTCGTGACGATTGAGGGTGGTTTCACCAGATGGCGTTCCAGATCCCCACTGACCAGAAGGCGTTCCAATTGGGCCGGATGGTCACGCCGCATCTCTTGCAAGGATTGGGTGCCGGTAAACATCACGATATCCGGTGGGGGTTGTTTATCTGGTCGAAAATGGTTATTGAAAAAATGGACCGTAAATAAAAAAACGGCAGCCAAAAACGCCTCTTCACCATGCACCAGCAGGGCGACATTGAAAATCCATCCCCCAAAATACTCGCCAGCGACATGGGGAAAGGCCAATACCATACCACTGCAACCGACAATCATAATACCCCAAAATACCGCCCAATAATCAAATTTTTCATAATAGGTCCAACGATCAAAATGCGGCTTTTTCCCTTTGCCAAAAAACCAGTAAAACATATCTCGGCAGTCAAGAAAATCTTTTTTGTTGGGTAACAAAGAGTCAGGACCGAACCAAGCAAAGTTTTTATCCCGGACCAGACGTTGCACAAGATAAACAAGATGGATAACAAAAATGGTGACAAGCGAGAGTGCCGCAATCCGATGGATTTGCCCCATCGTCACGCTCCCTCCAAGAAAACGAGCCACCACAGGGGCCCAAGAGGTGTGGGCGTTATAGAGGGTCAATCCGGTCAACAACAAAGTCATCACCGTCAGAGCAAACAATAGATGCGCACTACGCCATAACCGCGCAAAACGGCGCACATGACCAACAGGTTCCATTGCAAGATCGGTTGGCGTGTTCTGTCGTTCCAACCTTTCCCGGTAATACCACAAACCAGAGTGGCACAAGAAAAAAGCAAAAACACTCCACAACAATCCCCTCATGAAGCGAGAAGCGAGCATCAGTTGCGGATGATGTTCGTAGTCGTCCGCTTTAGCGTGCGGGGTGAAGGAGGCGAACCCTTGAGTAGCCAATGGGCGCAATTTGCCATCATGACATTTCTGGCAGGTTTTCAATCGATTGTTGGGATGAACCATGGATTTTGGATTCTTGACAGGCAAAATATTGTGGCTTTCGTGACAATTAAAACACTTGGCTGTCGTAAGATAGCCAAGACGATTGATCTGACCATGATAGAAACGATAATAAGTGCTAAGAGATTTCTGATGGCACGATCCACAAATCTCTTGGCTTTGCTGCTTGTATTTGGCCGAATGGGCCCCGATGATTGCATAGGAGTCATGGCAATCCGTGCAGTTTGCTGACTTAATATTTTTCTTTTTCAGTAGTTCAATACCATGGATCGAATCGGCATATTTTTCCAGTTGGTCTTCATGGCATTTGCCGCACAATTGAGGATTCATCAACCGCCAATCGGCATAGGCTTGACTCTGTTTGTCTGTCGGCACATTAAAAAAATGGCTGTCATGACAGTCATGACAGGTGGCATTGGGGATTGTCGGATCATCTGGATTGGGACGGGCATGAAAAGAGAGCCGATACCGTTCTGTCGCCCGCAACACAGCCTCTTGGGCAGAAGAGGGAGTCGTACCCTTTTTCACCAGATTTTCATGGCAAGTGGCACAATCGATTTTTTTGGGTGGTTCGCTCTGGTGGGGCGGTTGTACTGAGGTGATGCGATTATGACAATCGCGACACTGCAAACCGGCATGAACGCCTTGAGCATACGGTTGCAAAGCAATAGCCACCAATGGACGTCGGCCAGTGATCGAAGTGTTATCAGGCACATCAATCGCTTTACGTCCATCGTGACACTCCTGGCAAGCCTGACTCTCGGTTGAAAAAACCGTGGCTTCACCCAAGATGGGGTGAAAGAGCATCCAAAGAAGAGCAACCCAAACAAAACGCATCATTTGTTATTGAAATTTTGTTGTATAACGTACCACAAAAAAGTCCGAGGATTGACTATCTTTGGTTGAAATCTGTGTGCCGTCGGTAGTCGTCCCATACGTGTAGGGCGTGCCATCGCTAAACTTCCAGGTCCAGTCATTGCTGCTCCAATGCTCATGGGTGTAATCGCCGCGCAGTGTACCCGGTCCCCACCCCTTGAACTCCATAAAGGCATTGAAACGGGTCATTGGGGAGACGATTTCCGATAACGAAGTGATTTTACCCGTGGCATCCGAAGGATAGGCTGGTGCGGTGCTTGTGCTATCAACCGACACCGTGTCGTCAAAAGTGGACTTGGCCCTAGTCCATTGGAAATTACTACCTATTTTGAGTTGATCACTCCATTGATTGCGCGCTCCAATTCCGAAGGAGTTACCACTATCCTTGAGTATTGAACCTTTATCCGCTTCATGGGCCCCTGCCGTACTCCAACGACCCGAATCCTGCCATAGCTTATTGATGTCGTAGGCATACCAAGCTGTTAGCAACCATTTATCCATCGGTGCATAATCCACATCCATGGAATAGAGCTGTGTATTGCCTTTCTGTAGACCGTAACGCACCTGATCCGGTCCATAATGATCCATGGCGTTTTCCACATTGAATTGAAATCCAAGGCGATCCATGGGACGCCAATCCATGGCGTAACGCAATTTGTTACGCTCCCGGTCGGCGATAAAAAATGGGCTGATCTTGCCTTGAATATCGCCAGCACTTGGCGTGTTACTCATGATCTTGTTGGAAACCACAAAGTCTGATCCGGTGCGGTTGCTGTGTTCAAAACCTAGAGAGCCGTTGACGGTTTCGGACATGGTGCGACGCAATTGCATCCGATAGGTTGTTTCATCCAGTTCGGAACGCCAGGGAACAAACCGTTCATCATCCAACCCATTTTTATCAAGATCGTTGCCAAAAGGAATGCTACGCTTCTGTTCTTTACGTTCCACGCCCCCGGTTACAGATGCTTGAAAAGGAAGACGATAGGTTCCTTCCAGCAAGGCAGAGGTAGTCTTGACCGAAACGGGTGTGTTGTGAACCTGAGTTGCTGGTGCTGTGGTGATATTGGTCACCAGCCATGCTGGCGTTTTGTCTCTGTCATCATCATAACGCAGTTTGGTGGTGATACTGAGTTCGGGCAAAGGTTGAGTAGTCAACCCAAACATCAGCAAGGTATTATCCACTCGACCTTGTAGACTAGAAGGAGCGGACGCGCTAGAAAGCCCCGTAATATCAGAGGTGGGAAGGTGTTCATTTTGCAAGGCACGACTATAGGAAAGTTTGAAAGTACTTCGTGTCTCTGGAGTGATTTGATAACCGCCACTCAAAAAGAACTGATGGGCCTCATTGTCCATAGGAAGTGTAAGATAGGTGTGATTGGCCAATGTGGCAGCAGAAGCACCCTTAAGGAGGGAATCTACTAAGTTGTTTTCATTCAAGAACCAACTACCGCTGTAGCCGCCCTGCAGTTGCAAATCCTTGCCGACAAACCCAAGGGTTGGTTCAACCTGACGCATAGTCCAGTCAACGGGTTCCAAAATGAAGTCATTGGTCGTGCTGCGTCTCTCCCCCCACATACGGGTTCCTTCTTTGGTTTCGTTTCTGAAGTTCAAGTTAAACTTGATGTTTTTGTTCCAGGTGCGAAACGTGTTCAAGGTGAAACGGTCCCGATCCGTACCGATATGCTGCGTAAAGCCATCTCCAGTGGTGGCGGTACTAGAGATAATTGGGTTGGTCGTACCCAACCCACTATTCTTGGTGTTGGCCGTATAGGGTGCCCGGTAGGGAATTTCGACGTAATCGGCCCGCATTCCCCACAACCCCTGCCTTTCCAGACCAAGGGTGAACTCGCGGTTATCCTCCAATCCCATGTTGCGGCCAATGGCCTGGGTCCAGGTGCCTGTGGCATTATCCCGTTTAAGGATGTTGGCATCCAACAGTAGGGTTCCATGGGAATGATTCTGACTGTCAAACATGCCCAGATTTTGCCTGTCACCGCTCAAGTAACCCGCGCCAACAGAAAAATAACTTTCCGGGGTGACGAAAGGGGCCGCAGTTGGACTCATATTCCATGGGTCTTGTTGAGTATCGTCGCTGGACCAAGCTGGGTCCACGCCGCCAAACAAAGCAACCGCACAGGTGATCCAAGTCAGTCTGATTTTAATGGTACGCATGATTCACATTCTCCAAAGGATCATCAACGTTGGAAACGGCCAGCTCTGGTTGCGTTTTCCGTGCTGTTGCTGCCATGAATGTTGGTGTGGCACTTGACGCATCCATGGGCCACTGTTCCCAATCGATCTGCGCCTGTTGTGCGTATATTGGGCAAACCAGCCACCTGACCACGGTGGGAGGTGCTGCTATGACAGTTCTGACACAAATACGGCACACGAAAATTAAGCAGTCCCTCTACA
>JADFYY010000115.1 GCA_015232825.1 Magnetococcales bacterium | reverse complement strand
TTCTGATGACCGCCACCACCATATTGCAAGGCCAACATCCCCACATTGGTCTTGGAACTCCGATCCAAAATCGACTTGCCTATGGCAAAAACCGTATTCTGTTTCTGAAAACCCCACAGAACATGAATCGAAATATTGCACTGCGGAAAAATCGCGTAAATCATGAAACGATTGCCAGCCCAAATGGTCTCCTCATTGCGCAAATCCAAAACCACAAGATTGCCATAGACCTTGGAACAACGCTGCAATTGCTCCTTGAACAACGCATCGTGTTCAAAATAGATATCCACCCGCTCCTTGACGTCGGGCAATTCCAAGATTTCCTCGATGGGCATTTCACGACACAAATCGATCAATTGCATCATCAGTTGATAATTGGAAACCCGGAAACTCCGAAACCGTCCCAAACCCGTGCGGGCATCCATCAGATAGTTCATCAACACCCATCCCGTGGGATTCAGAATCTCCTCACGACTAAAACGGGCCGCATCTCCCTTGTCCACAGCCTCCATGATATCATTGGAAATTCTTGGAAAAGCAGGAGCCCCACCATAATAATCATACACCACCCGCGCCGCCGAAGGGGCCTCAGGGTGAATGATGTGATTGGCTGGCAACGCCACACCACGACGAACCGTTTCACTCAAATGGTGGTCAAAGGCTAAACGTACCCCTTCCACATAAGGTAGATTGGTGGTGATGTCACGATCCGTGATCTCGATTTTGCCATCTTGCATATCCTTGGGATGGACAAACTTGATGTCGTCAATCATTCCCAATTCTTTCAATAAAACCGCACAAACAAGACCATCAAAATCGCTCCGCGTAACCAAACGAAATTTTTCTGTACCCGACATGACTCACCTCCCCACTTAAAACACAATAAAAACGGCTCGTTTCAACCTCAAAACCGCAAATCAGTCTATAAATTACCCCAACCGGAAAACAAAATCCAAAGGAAATCTTACACACCACGCCAAGAAATGCGCCAGCAGTTGTGAATTCTTGGATTCCGTTGAAAATCAGGGCCTATGGTCTCACGGGTGATCTCCTCCACGGACAAACCGCCAGGCAAGGCCTCCAGATCCATATGAAACCTTCTTAAGTTATTAGAAAAAAATAAAACTCCATCAGGCGTCAACAAACGCACAGCCTGTTGAATCAAATTGACATGTTCCCGTTGCAAATCAAAAGGGCGTTCCATGCGGGCAGAATTGGAAAAGGTCGGCGGATCCAACAAAATCAGATCAAAACGCTCACTCGATCCCCATTGTTGCGCCTGAGCCAGCCATTCAAGACAATCCGCACGTTCCAGACGATGGGCAATGCCAGAAAAGCCATTGAGTGCCAAATTACGCCCAGCCCAATCCAAATAGGTCCGCGAGAGATCCACCGTCAGGGTAGAGGCCGCCCCTCCAGCAGCGGCAAAAACCGTGGCCGCCCCCGTATAACCAAATAAATTCAAAAACCGCCGTCCACGACTCGCCTCACGAATCATGCGCCGCAACGGGGCCTGATCCAAAAACAAGCCAACATCCAAAGAATCGGTAAAATTGACTAAAAAACGCAAACCACCCTCCTTCACTTCGACAAACTCACCGCCGCTCCCCATTTTTTGATACTGCCCCCCCCCGGTTTGCCGCCGACGGGTCTTGAAATGCACCCGTTCTGGGGCCACCTGCAAGGCAGAAGGAATAGCCGCCAACACCTCTCCCAAACGACGACTGGCGTTCTCAGCCGCCACATCTGGCGGTGAATGATACTCCTGAAGATGAATCCAAGGACCATAAACATCCACAGCCACAGCATACTCTGGCATATCCGCATCATAAAGGCGATAGCAACTCACCCCTTCCTGACGCACCCAACGGGCCAAACGTTTCTGATTCTTGCGCAAACGATTGGCAAACATGACCGCCCCCGGACTGTTTGGATCACCGGGGAGAGGCAAGGCAGCCGCCTCTTCCATACACGAATCTGGCTGCACGTATTGCGGTGGCAAAGGGGTCGGATCAAACAACAACAAACGACAAGGAATCGGACCATTAAACAAGGGGCGAATCCCCTTTGGATGCAAACCCAACGACTCAACCAACATCGGCTCGGAAGTAAACACAGCAGAGTGCCAACCAAACAGCCGCGTGCGCAACCGATTTCCCAACAAAGCATAGACCGACTTCAACCGCTCGACCTCCCCCTGCCGTTCGCCATAAGGGGGATTGACCACCACCAAACCCACCGCGCCCAAAGGACGTTCGAGTTGCTCCAAATCGCGTTGTTCCACCAGGATATGTTCTGTCAAACCGGCTGCGACCACGTTTTCCATGGCAGCCATCACCACTTCAGGATCCTTGTCAAACCCCTGAATGAACGGAATGGATTGACGACCGATTGCCGCCCGTTCCCTAGCTTCCTCCAACAAACCCTCCCACACCTTGGGATCGTGTCCAAGCCAACCCAAAAAGCCGAAGTGATCCCGCAATAAACCGGGGGCGATATCACCGGCCATCATGGCGGCCTCCACCAACAAGGTGCCAGACCCACACATCGGATCCAACAAATTACCTCCCCCACGCGCCATTTCCGGCCAACCCGCCAACATGAGAATAGCCGCTGCGAGATTCTCCTTCAAAGGGGCCGTACCGCCATTCATCCGATATCCCCGGCGATGCAACCCCTCCCCAGAGAGATCAATACCCACATCAACCCCACGATCTGCGGTCAATCGGGCATGAATGCGCAAGTCTGGCTGCTCAAAACTGACCGAAGGACGCACACCAAAACGGTCGCGGAACCGATCCACCACGGCGTCCTTAACCTTCATGGCCCCAAATCGGGTATGACGCACCACGGCGTTGGTCCCAGAAAAATCCACCGCCAAGGTTCCGCCTGGGAGCATGTGATCCTCCCAAGGTAACGCCTTGACGGCATCATAAAACGCCTCAATATCATCCACCCGCACACGGGCCATCGGCAGCACCAAGCGGCTGGCCGTGCGAGAGTAAAGACAAACGCGACACACCGTGGCAAAATCGCCAGCAAAAGAGACCCCGGCAGTCAGTGGCCGCACCGAACGCGCACCGCAAGCACGCAGTTCTGTTGCCAAAAGGGATTCCATGCCCCGTGGCGTCGCGGCAAAGAGTGCGTAGGGGGCCGTTACAGAATCACTCATACCATGCCCAGGGCGTGTTTGTATAAATCCAGGAGGGTCTCTTCTTCTTCCACTTGATGAGGCTCCATGCTTCGCAGTCGAATCACCTTGCGCACGATTTTTGGATCAAATCCCACGGCCTTGGCCTCGGCATAAATGGCCCGAATATCAGCGGCAATACCCAATTTTTCCTCTTCCAGACGTTCGATCCGCTCCACAATGCGACGCAAATCCTCACCCGAAATCCCCCCCGTATCCACAACCGCCGCATCTCCCGTTTCAACCACTTTCAGATTCATGAACTTCTCCTTTAAAAAAAACCACACCATTAAGCAATCTAACCTGAAAGGAGATAATGGGGTATTGTTCGTCAGGATGCAAACCATGCAGCAGGATTACATTCTACGATGCGACAAACAAGGAATACGCTGACGGCACAAGGTAATCCGTTCCCGCTCCAAAGGGGCCAAGGCAAAGCCCACCCCGTCCGCACACTGCGCAACCGCCATTCCCCACGGTTCCACCACCATGGAATGGCCATAAGTCTGACGACCGCCCGCATGTTGCCCCCACTGCCCAGCGGCCAACAAATAGGAAAAATTTTCAATGGCGCGAGCCTTGAGCAAAATCTCCCAATGATCACGTCCCGTAATCACCGTAAACGCAGCCGGCAAGGCAATCAATTCCGCATGGAGCGAAGACAAAACACGGAACAGTTCAGGAAAACGCAAATCATAACAAATGGCCAACCCCAACCGACCAAAAGGGGTCTCCACCACAACAGGATGAGTGCCAGGTTGCACGAAATCCGACTCACGATAGCGAGTCCCATCCCCCACATCCACATCAAACAGATGGATTTTATCATAGCGGCCACGAACGCATCCGCTCTCATCCACTACAAAACAGACATTGAGCACCTTGTTGCTCGACGGATCGGCCACTGGAATAGACCCCCCCACGATCCATACCCGCCAACGCGCCGCGAAGGTCTGCAAAAATGTCAAACTCGGACCGGTTTTGGCGTCCTCTCGTGCTGCCCGTTTTTCCTCTTCACTCCCACCAAAAAAGGAAAAATTCTCTGGCAGAACCAACAAACGGGCCCCTTGTCTACAAGCAGCCTCCATCAACTGGCTGGCCACTTCCAGGTTTCTTCCCCGGTCGGAACCAGAGTTCATCTGAATCACAGCAGCTTGTGGATGCATCAGATCCCCAACAGACCATCCAATTTGCCAGCCTGATCCAATGCATACAGATCATCACAGCCGCCAATATGGCCGCCATCAATAAAAATCTGCGGCACAGTACGCCGTCCACCGGCGAGTTTCACCATTTCATCCCGACGTTCCGGGTTTTGGTCGAGATTGATCTCGGTGAATGCAACATTTTTTTTATTCAACAACATCTTGGCCCGCACGCAAAATGGACAGACCGTGGTGCTATAAATAATAACTTCAGACATGTGATACCCCTTTATCCGTGAAAGTTGCCATCCTTCTATCCGGGTCCACCCGTGCCAGACAGACGCCCACCACCCGACTGGCCCCGGCCTTTTTCAACATTTTAATCGCCTCACGCAACGTAGCTCCTGTGGTCATCACATCATCCACCAGCATGACCGACCGTCCTTGCACCCGCTTCCCAACCACACGAAAGGCACCTCGCACATTGTTCAACCGGGCCATGGCCTGCAGCGTGGTTTGTGGCGAAGTCATTTTGCACCGAAACAAGGCATTCGTCACCAGTGGACGATCCAAACGCCACGCCAACTCCCCAGCCAGAAGTGCCGCCTGATTATAACGACGACCAAGCAAACGCCAAGCATGTAACGGCACAGGAATCACCATATCTGGGGCTTCCCAGTTCAAAGAGTCCCCCAACCGCTCCCAACACAACTTTCCCAGCACCACCCCCCTTTCGGAACGGTCGGAAAACTTAAACCCAACAATCAAATCAATCGCCGTTCCCTGGTATCGAAAGGCGAAATAAACCGCATCTGGTGCGTTCGGGTCGGTTAAACAGTGACCGCAACCCGACTCTGGACGCACCGTCTGCTCCCCACAACGCAGACAAAAATTCTCAGGTTGCGCTGGCAAAGCCTCATGACAATCCAGACATAATGAATGATCTTCAGGTATAGAGACCTGACAGAGAGGGCAAGCTGGCGGAAACAAGGCATCCAGCAAACCGCGAAAGAATCCTCTACTGAATTTTAAATAACGTATGAAAATTGGCAAGCTGAAGAAGTTTGCGGATATCCGGGCGTACATTGGCAATCGTAATATCGGCATAGAAGCCACCCGACGTTTCTCTCAATAACAGCAGCATTCCCAAAGCCGAACTGTCCATTCTTGTAACATCGCGGAAATCCAAAAAAAAGCTTGTCGAGGTTGAATGACCGGTCGTCGCTTTTTTGAAATCACTACGGACAGAAAACCCAAAAACCTCAGGAAGACGAATCGTGACTCGATCTCCCTCTTTTGATACACTGAATGCCATATTCTTCCTCAATTCACCATTTAATTATTGGACACTTTGTTCAAGCAGGTATTGAGTCAACCGTCGATCCACCTTGGCGATATGATTTTCCAACCACTCCAATAGAAAATCCGCAATGGCTTGCGCGACCTCCCGCGCCTCTTCCCGACTTGAGGCCGCAAGAAACCGGGCATGCAACGCCCCCACTCCAAGTCTCAATTGACTGTGACCCTCCATATGCTTCTCTCTCTCGTCATACCCGGAAGCCAACATGGCATCTTCTTCAAACTGGAAATGAGAAACCACATAGACATTTAATCCTAAAAAAATATCTGCAAGATCATACTCATCTTCACAACTCTGCAACGTGTGCAATAATTCATTATAAAGCACAAACAACACTTCATGTTGCATATCTATGGCAGGGTGCTGAAGAATAAACTTTTCCGGCATGTAACACTCTTGTTCAGTCATTCCATTTTCACTCAAGCTCTAGGTTAATTTCGCGAACCATACACCATGGCATGATACGCGATGACAAGGCAACTTGTACAGATATTTTTCAATCATCTTTGCTACAAAGCGAAGGTTCCCAGCCAGAGAGATATGGAGTATGATGAACTCATTCAACTTCAACCAAAAAAACATGGCCCTATGGAACCTCTTGTCCCCCTAGAACCCCTACCCTTTGCCCGTCTGGATCCACATCGGGTTCGTCGGGCCTTGTATCGCTCTGCGCCAGTCACCTCAGATGACTTGCTGGCTGCCATCAACGCTCTGCTGTTAGAACGGTTAGATGACCTTTTACTAACCCCGATGCGCGTTTTAGAACTCAGTCGCCGTCCTGGTTTATGCACCACCCGACTGCAACGTCGTCTGCCCAAGGCCAGCATTGTCTCCATGGGATTGGTTCCACCGCACGCGCCGTTGGCTCCTCGTTTGCGAATGCCCTGGCAGAGGTATCCTGCTGCCTTGGCTGGGGATTGCAACCGTTTACCCTTTCCAAACGATCACTTTGACCTGATACTCTCCGACATGATGCTCCATTGGACCAGCACCCCTGTGACCGCACTCCAAGAGATGCGACGGGTGATCAAGCCGGGCGGTCCCTTGCTTTTATGCACCCTAGGAGAGAACACCCTGGACGAGTTAAAACAGTGTCTGACCAAAATGGATCAAGCCTGCTTTGGCCGCACCTGGGTACGCATCCCGGAATTTCCGACCCTTCACCGACTCGGCGACCTATTGGCTGGTGCAGGTTTCAGTCGGCCTGTGGCGGATCGAGATCTGATTCGTCCGTTATTTGCCGATACCGCCACCCTGCTGGCCGAGATGCGACGCATGGGGGCCAGCAACGCCCACCGCCAACGTCCGCCCGGCCTGATGGGCAAGGGATATCCCGAAGCCTTGGCAACACTCTATCAACAGCAGTTCGGCGGTGCGGACGGTTCCATTCCTGTCACCGTAGAGATCCTTTTCGGGCACGCATGGAAAGCCACACCAAGCCGTGTGACTCCCCCCCATACCTCCTCTTGCGAAAAGTGAGTACGTCGCATGGCCAGACAAATTCTTACCCCAGACAACGATTTTTTGAAGACCCTGACCATTCTGCATGTAGAAGACGACCCTGACATCCATATTCGCCTAAATTATTTTCTAAAACGCCACGTCAAAACCCTGCTCACCGCCATGGATGGAGAGGAGGGATTAAAAATGTTTCAGCAACAACAACCAGATATCATCATCACCGACATCCTGATGCCGACCATGGATGGACTCACCATGACCAAGGCGATCCGTGATCTGGATATGGACATCCCCATTATTGTCACCACTGCCTACAACGACGAAGAGTTTTTTTTGCGTTCTATTGATTTGGGGATAGACCGCTATGTTTTAAAACCCACGGATCCGAAGATCCTTTTCCGGGCATTAACCCATTGTGCTGGCACCTTATGGAGGCGACGAGAAAAGGAACAGGCCAATCGCTATGTTCGGTTTATTCTGGACATTCAGCCCAACTTGCTGCTGGTGGTAGACAATGGTCAACTGGAATACATCAATCAAGCGTTTTTAAATTTTCTTGGTTTTGAATCCTTGGAGGCCTTTCTAAACAGTGAGGTGCAATTAGAAAACCTGATCCTCACCCGCGATGGCACCCCATTAAGCGTTCAGGGAGATCCCGACGGATCCTGGCTGATGTCTCTGCTGGCCACGGCTGGGGAGCATCGTGTCGTCTACCTTCGCGCCACAGACAAAAAACAGGTGCAGGCCATACCCTTTGCCGTCACGTTCAACTCTTTGCCAGAGTTAAAAAAACACCTATTCTCCTTCTCAGACATCACCCATTTGGAGCAAGAAAAGCTGCAACTAGAGGAACAAGCCTTTACCGATAGTCTCACTGGAACCTGCAACCGGGCCAGACTGCAAGGGGTACTCAACACGGAATTGCGCCGGGCGCATCGGCATGAAATGCCTTTATCGATCATCATGTGCGACATTGATCACTTCAAACGGGTCAACGATGTTTATGGCCATCAAGCGGGGGACGACGTCTTGCGACAGGTTGCCACGCTCATGGCGGCCAACATTCGTGCAGAAGACATTCTGGCCCGGTGGGGTGGCGAGGAGTTCATGATTGTCTCCCCTTTAAACGACCTAGAAAACATGCGTCTGGTGGCGGAAAAACTGCGTTCGATCATTGCAAGCACCCCTTTTCCCGCCGTAGGGCAACTCACCTGCAGTTTTGGTGTTGCCCAACGCAAACCCGATGACACCATTCGCGACTTAACAGAACGGGCGGACAAGGCACTTTATGCCGCCAAAACCGGGGGTCGCAACCGGGTAGAGTTTGCCTTATAACAAAAACGGTTTACAAAAACTTTTTCAGCCACGCTTTAGGTCCAGAGTCTGGGGTTGCGACCGCGCACGCGGTCGTCTCCCAAGCTGGGACTGCAGAGGGTTTGAAACGGGTAAAGACACGCCAAGGCACGATTCCCCCTCCCACGCCGCAGCCACACCCGGCCCGACGGGGATGAAACACCTTGACGATCCAGGGATCTTCAAAGCTTTGCACATACACCATGGTCGTCCAGACCCCGCGTTCCACCTGGAGGATTTCTGCCACCAAGGCATCCAGATTTTCTTTAGCGGTCGCGCCATCCACTGGGGATTCAGGCAAAAGATGCTGTGGTTCGACCACATACCACCCATCCCGACGCGCCATCTCCCCACCGAGAGTTGCCACATCCGCCAGACGAATCACGCCATCAAAACGCCCTTCTAGCCTCTGAGGGAACGGAATATCCTTCCCCACTGCCAAAGCATCGCCCATGATTGCCCTTCAAACCTCGCCATTCCACACGCCAAAAGCCGAATATAGAAAAAGGGGCCGATAGTAGCGTGCAACGACCTGCGGGTTCAAGTTGTTTTGTTGGGTTGCAATCGATTCTGGGAGCATCCTGCAAAAATCAAGACGACAAAATGATTGGATGATTTTTCAATTCTGCCAACACGCGAGACCTTCCATTGTCATCCATCTTCCCCAGATGCAAAAGGATTTCTGCTAGGGTGTCATCTTCTGCGTAAAAATAAGGGACGGGAGATCGCAAGACAGCGGCGATTCGTTTCAAGGTATGATAATCGGGGAGATGGATGTCCTTTTCATAT
>JADFYY010000114.1 GCA_015232825.1 Magnetococcales bacterium | reverse complement strand
CCCACCAATTGGCACTATCCTCAGTCGCAACAAAGATGAGTTGCTGGTAAAATACGCCACCTATCAAATGAATAGCCAGCTTTTTGTACAAAAATATCAGCTCTACCTGCCTGAACGTGAAGAACTGCGACGGGAATTGGAACGTACCTTGCGCGAGGTGAATTCATGAGTATGACAGTGAGGCCGGGGTACAAGCAGATCGTCGTGACTTTGCCTTTGAAACCACGCTATCGGGAAGAGGTCATCTGCAACTGATTCAACGGATGAAATCGGATGGTTGGCGGGTGGAGTTGCTCTATTTGGCATTGCCCAACGTGGATACGTCACTACGGCGTGTTGCGGAACGTGTTGCACATGGAGGTCATGCCATCTCCCCAGAGGAGATCCAAAGACGCTTTCCTCGCAGCTTGAACAATTTCCTTAAGGCGTATGCTGAACTTGTTGATTATGCAATGTTATTCCTCAATAGCGAGCAGGAACCGCAACTGGTCATGATTCAGCAAGGCAAGGAACGAAACATTCTCCAACCCGATGTTCTTGAACACCTTATAAAAGAGGCTACCGGCTGATGGACACCATCTCTCCGAAAGATAGGCAAATTCTGGATAGCCTGAAAAAAGCTGTAGCGGATGCCCTGGAGCGTAAACGATTGCTGGGTCAGTACGCCGTGATTTGGAAAGATGGGCAGGTTGTCACCTTAAGAGGAAATGATTTGCTGGTGAAATCCGGTTCCTCTTCATCAACTAAAACACAAAATCAGCCATTACCATGAGTACCATTTCGGCGGATGTCCCGTGAACTATTGAATAGCTTACCTCTGGGGAATGAAGAATGGGGACCGGGCAGGTAGCCGTCCCTGGAATCCATTGAGCCTGAATCTCTTGCTCACGAGTGGTTGGAGTGTCTACAATGGCTTTTGGAGTACTCTTTTTTGAGGTGTCTTAATGAATCATTATACCGGCATTCACCATGCGGCTTTTGCCACGAATGATCTGACCATGACCGTGCGTTATTGGCGTGACCTGCTGGGCCTGCGTTTGGTGTATGCCTACGGTCGTCCTGGATATCGACAATATTTTTTTGAAATCCATGGAGGGAGTCGCGTTTCATTTTTTGAATGGCCAGATGTCGAGAAAGTCACTTACAAGCGGCATGGGGAGCCTGTGAAGGGTCCGTTTGTTTTTGATCACATCTCCATTGGTGTGGATGGAGAGGAGGCCTTATGGGAGATGATGGCCCGTTTGGATGGAGCCGGTTTCCCGGTGTCGGATGTGATTGATCACGGCGTTTTTTACTCCATCTACTCTTTTGACCCCAACGGCATTCCTGTGGAGTTCAGTTGCCATGTTCCTGGGTATGACCTGAACGATCATCCGGTATTTCAAGATACGGTTTTGTCAGATGAGGATGGTTTGACTCTTTCGGATCCTCGGCCTGGACAATGGCCAGACCCCATCCCCATCCCTTTGGAGGAGCGTATTATCGTTCCTGGAGAGGGAAAAGAATTTTTTCCTTGAAACTTACGGTGACGAGAGGTTGTGGATCTGCTATCATTGAAAGTTTGTAATTCGTTATGTCTGTTCGGATCGGTGATTGCTATGGATGAAAATATTCAAAAAAATTTCGACGCGATTTGGGAGAAATTGGTTCTCCTAAGGGGGCATCTTTAACTATGATCACGGCAAGAAACGTCAGGAGGAGTTGACAGCCCTTTCTGAAGATCCCGCTTTGTGGAATCAACCCGCACGGGCCAAGGAGGTCATGCGGGAGAAAAGTCGGTTGGAGAAAACCATTGGCGAATGGGATCTCCTCAACCGGGAATTGACCGATGCCCGTGAACTCTACGCTATGGCCATCGAGGAGCAGGAGGTCGAACTCCTGGAGGATTCTGTCCGCCAATCCGCCATGATGCTGGCGCGGTTGGAGGCCTTGGAGTTGCAACGTCTGCTTTCTGGCGAGGCGGATATCAACAACGCCTTTTTGGAAATTCATCCTGGCGCGGGCGGCACTGAATCCCAAGACTGGGCCGAAATGTTGATGCGCATGTATCTGCGCTATTGCGAGTCTCATGGCTTTAAAATCGAGATCAACGACTATCAGCCAGGAGACGAAGCCGGTTGCAAATCGGTGAGCATCCGGGTGGAAGGGGAGTTCGCTTATGGTCGTCTCAAGACCGAAAGCGGCGTGCATCGTCTGGTGCGCATCAGTCCTTTTGATGCGAATGCTCGGCGTCATACCTCGTTTTCATCGGTGTTTGTCTACCCGGAAGTGGATGAGAGCATTCAGGTGGATATCGATGAAAAAGATTTACGCATCGATACCTTTCGCGCGTCCGGGGCTGGAGGTCAGCACGTCAACAAAACCAGTTCGGCCATTCGCATCACCCATTTTCCTACCGGAATCGTGGTTCAATGCCAGAATGGACGCTCCCAACACCGCAACAAAGATGAGGCCATGAATATGCTCAAAGCCCGTCTTTATCAACTGGAACTCGATAAACGGGCGGAAGAGGCCAAGGTGGTCAACGATGCCAAAAGCGAAATCGGTTGGGGGCGGCAGATCCGTTCTTATGTCTTGCATCCCTATCGCATGGTGAAGGATTTGCGTACCGGCGTGGAAAAGGGGGCAGCGGATTCTGTCCTGGATGGCGAGCTGGATGATTTTATTAAGGCCGCCTTGGCTCAAAGAGTGGGAGAGGGATGATTGATGTGGGGTGAACGATACGAATGGCTCATCGGGATGCGTTACCTACGGGCCAAACGTTCCGAATTTTTTATCAGCGTCATCACGTTTCTCTCTATGGGTGGGGTGGCCCTGGGGGTGGCGGCATTGATTACGGTTTTGGCGGTCATGACCGGATTCCGGGAGGAGCTACAACAGCAAATTCTGGGGGTGACCAGTTATGTGACGGTTCGCGCCTCCTCTGGCAACATGTCCATGGTTCAAGCAGTCATGGAGGAGACTGCCAAGGTGCCTGATGTCACGGCTGTGGCTCCTTATATCACCAACCAAGCGATGATTTCCGCTCATGGACGCTCGTCTGGGGTGATGCTGCGGGGCATTGATCCCAAACTAGAAGTCAAAGTCTCCTCTTTGGGACGTAACATCAAGCAGGGTTCACTGGATAATATGCCGGAATTCGGCATTATTTTGGGAAAACGGTTGGCGCAAAATCTCTACGTTGATCTGGATGATTCGGTAACTGTCACCGTTGCCGTGACCTCTGTGACCGCTGTGGGTACCCTGCCGCGCATGAAACGGTTTAAGGTGGTGGGGATTTTTGATTCCGGGATGTACGAATACGACAATGCCTTGTCTTATATTCGTCTGGAAGATGCCCAGAACTTGTTGCGCATGGAAGAGACGGTCACTGGTGTGGAGGTGATGACCACAACCCCAGATTCCGCCTTTGCCGTGGGCAAAATTTTGCGCCAGCAGTTGGGAGGTGGCTTTTGGGTGCAGGACTGGATGGAGATGAATCGCTCTTTCTTCCGGGCCTTGCAGATGGAAAAGGCGGTTATGTTCGTGATTCTGTTGTTGGTGGTGCTGGTGGCGGCTTTTAATATCATCTCTAGTTTGATTATGGTGGTGATGGAAAAAGGACGGGAGATCGCCATTCTCAAGACCATGGGGGCCAAGTCCGCTGGGATCATGGCCATTTTTATCATCAATGGCGGCGTGATCGGCGTGATGGGCACCTTGATGGGCACGGCGTTGGGATTGGCCCTTTCGTGGAACCTGGAAAGGCTCTTGCGCTCGATTGAAAAAATCTTTGGCATTCAATTGATTTCCGGTGAAGTCTATTTTATCGACCATGTTCCGGCCAAGGTGTTGACCTCTGACGTGATGTGGGTGACGGGCTTGAGTCTGGCCATTACGCTGTTGGCCACCTTGTATCCAGCTTGGAGAGCGGCGCGAGTGGATCCAGTGGAGGCCTTGCGCTATGAATGACGCGGCTGTTCTTCTGGAATCACGGGGAGTCAAGAAGTTTTTCGGTGTGGGGCCGCAACGCCTGGAGGTACTCAAAGGGGTGGATCTGGTGTTGCGAAAGGGGGAAATGGCGGCGTTGCTTGGGGTTTCTGGGTCTGGCAAAAGCACGTTGTTGCAGATTATGGGCGGACTGGATCGGCCTGACGAGGGGACGGTATGGGTGGATGGAGAAGATCTTTTCGCCTTGTCCGCAACACGGGCCGCTGAGTTTCGCAATCGTCGCATCGGGTTTGTGTATCAATCCCATCGGTTGCTGCCCGAATTCTCCGCCTTGGAAAATGTCATGATGCCCTTGTTGATTGCCCGTACCCCCCGGAAACAGGCTGCATTGGCAGCAACCGCTCTGTTGGATGAGGTGGGTTTGACCCATCGCTTGACCCATCGCCCTGGTCAGTTGTCTGGCGGGGAGCAACAACGGGTGGCCATTGCCCGTGCCTTGGTTTCTGGTCCGGGTTTGCTGCTGGCAGATGAACCAACCGGCAATCTTGACAATAGAACCGCTAAGGATGTCTTTCAGTTGTTAAGAAATCTCAATCAAAAACGCGGACTTGCCTGCCTGATGGTCACGCATAACGCAGAACTCGCTCATGACCTGGATCGTCGTCTGCATTTGGTGGAAGGGATGCTTATAGAGGAGGGCGCAAGGGAGACGTTGTGACTGAAATTGTACAAAACATCATTATCTGGGCTCCCGGCATTCTGTTTGCCATCACGTTGCATGAGTGGGCGCATGGCCGCATGGCCGCCTTTTTTGGTGATCCGACCCCTGGGCTCATGGGACGTTTGACCCTCAATCCCATTCCACATATTGATCTGGCCTGGACCATTGTCATTCCAGGTGTCATGCTGTTGGTCTCTTTGCTGACCACGGGAACGCCGTTCGTGTTTGGCGGGGCCAAGCCGGTTCCCATTGATCCCCGATACTTTATCCGCGCTGGTTCGTCGCTTCGCAACAGCCTGTTTTGGGTGGCGGCGGCGGGTCCATTTATGAATTTGTTTTTGGCCTTGCTTTGTGCTTTGTCGTTTCGCCTTGTGGCGCACTTGCCGGAATATTTCATGGTTCCTTTGGCCAATATGCTGGTGGCCGCCATTCAAATGAACGTGTTGCTGGCGGTATTTAATTTATTGCCCATCCCCCCTCTGGATGGGGGACGCATGATCGGTGCCTTGCTGCCCAATCCCTTCGATACCTATCTGGCCGCCCTGGAGAGGTTCGGAATGCCTATTGTGTTGGTTTTGGCCTTTTCGGGTATGCTGGCGCATCTGTTGATTCCGGCCATGAGCGTGTTGAATCAATTTTATCTTCAGTTGGCGGGACTGGTATAACGGAGCATTATGAAACCGATTGTTTTAAGTGGAGCGCAACCCACGGGGCAGTTGACCTTGGGCAACTATTTGGGCGCGTTGCAGCAATGGATCGCCATGCAGGCCAATCACGACTGCCTGTTTTGTGTGGTGGATCTGCATGCCTTGACCGTGCGTCAGGATCCGGTCTTGTTCCGGGAGCGTATTTTGGATCTGGCGGCGTTGTATCTGGCCTGTGGCATTGATCCAGAGCAAAGCGTGATTTTTATTCAGAGTCATGTACCGGCCCATGCAGAGCTGGCTTGGCTGCTCTCCACCTTCACCATGATGGGGGAGTTGGATCGCATGACCCAGTTCAAGGACAAGGCCCGCAGTCATGCGCATAACGTCAATGCGGGTTTGTTTACCTATCCGGTTCTTATGGCGGCGGACATTTTGCTTTATGGCACCCATAAGGTTCCGGTGGGCGAGGATCAAAAACAGCATTTGGAACTGGCGCGAGATGTGGCTACCCGTTTCAATGGCATTCATGGCCCGGTGTTGGTTGTACCGGAACCATTGGTGACTGGAGGGGGTGCGGCCCGCATCAAGGATTTGCAGGAGCCTCTCAAGAAGATGTCCAAGAGTGCCGAATCGGATTTGGCCAAGGTGATGATTTTGGATGAACCCGATGTGATTTTAAAGAAATTCAAGAAAGCTGTGACGGACAGCTTGGGCGTGGTGCGCAACGACGAGGTCAATCAACCCGGTGTGGTGAATCTGCTCAATATCTGGCGTTCGGCCCAGGGGGTTTCCATGGAGGTGGCTTTGGATCATTTCAGCCACAACCAGTACGGCAAGCTTAAAGTGGAAACCGCTGAGGCGGTGATTGCCTTGCTGGAACCGGTGCGGACTCGGTTTCGACAGTTGCGCTCGGAACAGACCGAGCTAGAAGGGGTGTTGGCCCGTGGTGGAGAGTTGGCCATGGAACGGGCTGAGGCCATGATGAAGCGGGTTTTGACTGTATTGGGCTTGCCATTGAATCCACGTCGTTTTTCGTCTGACAAGGTCCATTCATGAGTGACATGCGTTTGCAGAAGTGGTTGGCCGAAGCTGGACTCTGTTCCCGTCGAGAGGGCGAGAAGTGGATTGCCGCAGGTCGGGTGAGTGTGGATGGCGTGGTGGTGACGCAGCAGGGGGTGCGGGTGGGGCCGGAGTCTGTGGTCACGGTGGATGATCAACCGGTGGTGGTCAGGACGAACTCCTTGCGGGTGGTGGTGGCGTTGAACAAGCCGGTTGGGGTGATCTGTTCGCGTAAAGATCCTGAAGGGCGTCCTTCGGCGTATCAATTGGTGGAAGGGGCGGGGGCGCGTTTGGTGAGTGTGGGACGGTTGGATTACAACTCAGAGGGGTTGTTGTTGTTCACCAGTGACGGGGAGTTGGCCAATCGTTTAACCCATCCCCGTTATGGGGTCTCCAGAACCTACCGGGTGCGAGTGCATGGCCGGGTGAGTGACGCACTGTTGGCCAAATTGCGCGAGGGCGTAACTTTGGACGATGGACCTACTGGACCGTTGGATATTACTCTGGAGCGGGTGGTTGCGGCCAACAGTTGGCTTTCGTTGACCTTGAAGGAGGGGCGCAACCGGATTGTGCGGCGGATATTTGCTGCGTTTGATATGAACGTCGCCCGTTTGATTCGCGTGACTTATGGGAGTGTGGAGTTGGGCGAAATTCCGTCTGGGGCATGGCGGTATTTGTCCCGTAGTGAAGTGGCCCGTTTGATGTCTGTGGTAGATGCCCATTATTGAGCAGGATAAGCGGGTGCAGTTGTTGTTTGACTGCCTGTTGAGTGCGTATGGACCGCGCCATTGGTGGCCAGCTCGCACGGTTCCCGCGATGATGGCCGGGGCGGTGTTGGTGCAAAATACCGCTTGGATCGGGGCGGCTAGAGCGGTGGAGCGGTTGGAGGAGGCGGGATTGCTGGACTCCTGGCCACGATTGCGGGAGACGCCAGACGAGGAACTCTGGGAGTTGATCCGATCTGCTGGATATTTTCGTCTCAAGACTCGACGACTTAAAGCATTGGCTGGTTTTATGGCGGGTTTTGGGGAGGATCACCGGCAGTTGTTTGGTTTGGATACCGGTTCTTTGCGCGAGGCGTTGTTGGGTGTGTACGGCGTGGGCAAGGAGACGGCGGATTCGATTCTGTGTTATGCCGCTTTTCGGCCTGTGTTTGTGGTGGATGCTTATACCAAACGGATTTTCAGTCGTCTCGGTTGGACCGATGAGGCGATTGGTTATGATGCTCTGCAGTTGTTCGTTCATTCCAGTTTTCCTTCTGATGCCCACACCCTGGGCGAGTTGCACGCCCTTTTGGTCGAACATGCCAAGGTTTATTGCCGGGTTAAGCCGCGTTGTGCGGATTGCCCGGTGGGGTTTTGTCCACGAATTTTGGATGTTGAAAGTTCTTCATTGTCGTTGTAAATTGTGATAGATTGTTTTTGTTCGTGATGCGTTTCAGTATGTAAATAAACAGCTTCAGAAGGAAATTGAAAGTTCTTTATTGTCGTCATAAATTGTGATAGATTTCTTCTATTCGTCAACTTGCTCAAAGGGGGCGTCAAGATGAAAAATAGGCTAAGTTTATCATGAAGCTTGAATATGATCTTGAGAAATGGAAAAAAACAAAGGATGACCGTGGCCTGGATTTTAATGATGCTCCGAAGGTGTTCATGTCTTCAAGGCGGATCACATGGGAAGATACTCGTAAGGATTATGGGGAGAAACGGGAAATCACCATGGGAGAACTG
This sequence comes from Magnetococcales bacterium, assembly GCA_015232825.1. GTDB lineage: Bacteria > Pseudomonadota > Magnetococcia > Magnetococcales > Magnetaquicoccaceae > Magnetaquiglobus. Next base: position 1,295 of record JADFYY010000114.1, on the reverse strand, counting down.
GCTGGAAGGTTAATGGTTTTGGTTTATACTGAACGAGGGGATACCATCCGAATTGTTTCTATGAGGAAGGCAAATGAACGCGAAATTCGTTGGTTTGACGAGCGATTTGAATAAAGTGGATGCCCACATTATCACGCCCGAAGAGTACGAGGATATTCCAGAATTGCCGCCTGAGTTTTTTGAGGAAGGCGTATTATATCGCGATGGCAAACCAATACTTGAAGAGCGTCATAGCTCTTTAAGATATTGTGTTGGTACTGTTTAATAGTTATTACAAACATTAAATAATGTGGTGTTCGATGCAGATTTGAAAATACGGTGTTCCAGAAAATGAGTTAATAAATATTCATTTTGGGTAAGTGTCAATTCGACTCGATTGCAGCAGGCTGTTTGGTGATAGGACGTTGGATTTTTCAGGACATTGAGAAGGAATTTCGGGTAGTGCCTCACTTTAACCTAAACCATACTCTGATCCGTCTGTTATTGAAAGAATAATGCGTGACACCAATGCTTTGAATGAGTCACGCGGCCTTGGTACACGACGAGTTGGTCGCTTTTTCCCCTCTGACGCGGGAAGTACAATTTGACGAGAAGTGGGATTTTGTGTTCAAAAAAGAGGAACATTGCACCCCCGATGAGGAGGAATGTGGTGACAATTGGGACACCATGTGGCCATGGATCCAGAAAACCGGTTGCTGCTGCATGTTATACCTGGAAAGCGTACAGCGGAGCACTGTCTCCAGGTGGTGAAGGAGGTGCAAAAACGGACTGGCGGTCGGACGGATTTACTGCTCACATCCGATGAATATGCTCCATGTCAGACAGCAATTGAGCGGGTTTACGCAACAGAGGTGGCGCAACCAAAAAAACTTGGACCTGGGCGACCACTGAAACCCAAACGAGTCATGCCAACTGACCTGTGTTACGCCACTGTCCGTAAAACCCGTAAAAAAAAGGGCGTGTCGTGGAGGTCAATCGGACGGTAGTTTTCGGTTCAATGGTATTGAATGACTCAAACTGACAGGATGCCGCATTCATGACCGAAATAGCTCAACCACACGACGGCTGTTCAAGGCGTTAATGTCTAATCCAGAAACCGCCGGTGCCTTGTTGCGTGAATACCTGCCCAAAGAGATCGTGGCACTGCTTTCTCCAGAGTATCCCGAACTCATACCAGGATCGTTTGTCAGCCAGGAGTTGCGCCCGTATTACTCTGACCGGCTATTTCGGACAAAAACTTTGAGCGGGAAAAGCCTTTTTTTCTACACGTTGATGGAGCATAAAAGCTATCTGGA
>JADFYY010000113.1 GCA_015232825.1 Magnetococcales bacterium | reverse complement strand
TCAATAACAATAATCCAATATAAACCTTTTTTAATATCAAAATACCTGCAGACGCCATGAAAATTTTTAACAAAAGAACTATATTGAGACGTTTATTTTATTTAAAAATAAAGGACTGCCAATAATTTGCAGTATACATGAACAGGGTAATTTATAATGCGAATTCTTTTTATAATCACAGGTTTATCCACTGGCGGTGCCGAGATAATGCTGCTCAAACTGATTGAGCATTTGGATCGTTCGCAATTCACTCTAATGGTGATTTCTTTAACCACGTTGGGTGAAATCGGACCGCGCATCGCGGCATTGGACGTTCCTGTGCTGGCCTTGGGTCTGCGCCCCTCCTTGCCTAATCCGTTCCTGTTTTTTCGTTTGGTCAATCTCATCCAGCAGTTTAAACCAGATCTCGTTCACACCTGGATGTATCACGCCAATCTGCTGGGTGGACTGGCAGCCCGCATGGCGGGTGTACGGTCCATTATCTGGGGAATTCATAATTCTAATCTTTCCATTGAAGTAAACAAACGCTTGACGTTGGCGGTGGTGCGGGCCAATGCTTGGTTATCTGACTGGTTGCCAGCGCGTATTCTGTCGTGTTCCAAGATAGCGAGCGATGTGCATATGTCCTTTGGATTTTCTGCGCGAAAGATGGTTGTTATACCCAACGGATTTGATTTGCAATGCTTTGCGCCCGATCCTCTGGCATATTTGGCTGTGCGGCAGGAATTGGGCTTGGCGTCGCACGTTCCTTTGATTGGCCTGATTGGCCGCTGGGACCCACAAAAGAACCATATGGGCTTTGCGGAGGTTGCGCGTCTGGTTCATCAAAAACGGCCAGATGCCAATTTTCTGCTTGCGGGATCGGGCGTGGACCGAAATAACATAACGCTTTGGTCGACCATAGAACAGGCTGGATTGAATGGATATATGCACCTTTTGGGGAGGCGTGATGATGTGCCGCGTTTGATGGCTGCCCTTGATATATTGGTGTCCACTTCCATTGGTGAAGCTTTTCCCAATGTGCTGGGTGAAGCCATGGCCAGCGAGGTGCCATGCGTCGTCACCGATGTTGGGGATTCCGTCGATATTGTGGGTAGCACGGGACGGGTGGTGGCGGGAAACGACATGGTCGGACTCGCCGATCAATTATTGGAATTGTTGAATATGACAGTAGATGCGCGTCAGGAGTTGGGCCGCAACGCCCGTATACGCATCCAGAAGTTGTACGAAATTGGCACGATAGCACGTCGGCATGAGACGTTTTACAAAACTATATTTACAGAGTAAACAACAATGCAAATGAGCCTCGGAAAACTCAAAAAGATGATACCATGGTGGGCAAAAATAGGTGCAAAAATAATTTTTAGCCGGCTCAATTTTAACTATAGTTTTTGGAAGCGTATACAACTGTTTGAACATGGTGATATGAATGATCCTCATCGAGCTTACGATATTTTTGTGTTACATGCAAGGGCCGCAGGTATGCTTGACGAATCCTTACCCCCCTATCTAAAATTTCGATGTGGTGGTGGTGCAGTGCTTGAACTTGGCCCAGGCGACTCTTTGTTTTCTGGAGTGATTGCCAAATTTCTGGGGGCGACCCACTCATGGATGGTTGACGCTGGCGCATTTGCGACACGTGATGGTAATGCTTATGCACGGTTGGCAAAGTATCTCATTGACATGGGGTACGCAGGTTCTTTTGTAGACGGTGACTTTGACAGGATGTTGACGGATTGCCAAATCACCTATTTGACGAATGGAGCCGCATGTTTATCTGAGATACCGGATGACTCTGTTGATTTTTGTTTTTCAAACGCTGTGCTTGAACATGTGCCTAAAAATGATTTTAAGGAGATGGTACGTCAATTGAGACGCATTTTGAAACCGGATGGAGTTTGCGTTCATCGTGTTGATTTAAAAGATCATTTAGGTGGTGCTCTCAATAATCTAAGGTTTTCAGAGACGGTTTGGGAAAGTGCTTTTTTTAGCAATTCTGGTTTTTATACGAATCGTATTCGTTTCAGTGAAATGCTTGACATGTTTCGTTGGGCTGGTTTTTCATGCATAACGTCGCACGTTGTCCAGTGGGATACCCTGCCAATCAGACGCTCATTGTTGGCGCAGCCATTTCGTGATTTGCCCGACAATGAATTACGAGTTAGTGGTTTTGATGTGGTACTTCGTCCGATGGGAGATCAATGATTGTGCGGTTTTGCTGGTTTTGTGGCACCCTCTGGCGTGCATCCTGACGAGGCTCGTGTTGTTGGCGAACGGATGGGACAAGCCGTTCGGCACCGTGGACCCGATGACGGAGGCCTTTGGATAGACGAGGCGGCGGGTGTGGTGTTGAGCCATCGCAGACTTTCCATTCTTGATCTTTCCGCAACAGGGCATCAACCGATGATATCGGCTTCTGGACGTTATGTGATCGCCTTTAACGGCGAGATATACAATCATTTGACGTTGCGGGAACAGTTACTAAGACAGGCCTCAACCCAAGGGGGAGGCTTACCAGAATGGCGTGGTCATTCCGATACCGAAACCCTGTTGCATGCCATCCAGGCATGGGGATTAGAGGAGACATTGCGGCGGTCTGTCGGCATGTTTGCCTTGGCACTGTGGGACCAACAAAAACGCATACTCACTTTGGCCCGTGACCGCATCGGTGAGAAGCCGCTTTATTACGGCTGGCAGGGTCGGGGTGAGATTGCGGTATTTCTGTTCGGTTCAGAACTTAAGGCGTTGAAGGCGCATCCATCTTTTGAAGGTGTTGTGGATCGCGAGGCATTGACCTTGCAATTGCGTCACAATTATGTTCCTGCGCCTTGGTCGATCTATCTGGGAATTCATAAGCTTCTGCCAGGTCATACACTGCAGTTGTCGTTAACGGAGATAGGAAAGGCCCCAGGTGTTCTGCCTACTTGTCGACCCTACTGGTTGCTGGCGGATGTGGTGAAGGCTGGACGAGCTGATCCCTTTGATGGTAACGATGCCGATGCGGTGGTGGCATTGGAAAGTTTATTGCGTGAGGCTGTCAGCCAACAAATGGTGGCAGATGTGCCTTTAGGTGCGTTTCTTTCTGGGGGTATCGATTCATCCACAGTGGTGGCATTGATGCAGACGCAGTCTCAGCGTCCTGTGAAGACCTTTACCATCGGTTTTCATGAGAAGCACTATAACGAAGCGGAGCATGCCAAGGCGGTGGCTAGTCATTTGGGCACTGAGCATACCGAACTTTATGTCACCCATGAACAGGCGATGGCGGTCATACCCAGACTGCCCACACTCTATGACGAACCTTTCTCCGACTCTTCGCAAATCCCTACGTATCTGCTGTCACAACTGGCCAAGGAGCATGTAACTGTGTCGCTTTCCGGTGATGCGGGTGATGAGCTATTTGGTGGCTACAATCGATACAGGCTCACGAGGTCATTGTGGCGTCGCATTCGTTTTTTGCCTACCTCGATGCGGCGAGGGCTTGCAATGTTGATTACAAGGGTTGCACCGACAATGTGGGATCGCGTTTATGAAATCATGCGACCCGTGCTGCCGGAAGGTGCGTGTTTTACCCATTCAGGCGACAAGCTGCACAAGTTGGCGGCAATACTTGCCTCGCAAAGTGACCAGGAGATTTATCGCAGACTGATTTCCCACTGGAATCATCCAGCCGACTTGGTGATCGGTGCTAGGGAACCTAATACCAAGGTAATGTCATCGGCTTGGTCGGATGCCGATTGCCTGGAACACGGTATGATGTTTCTGGATGCGATCAGCTATCTGCCTGATGACATCTTGGTCAAGGTGGACCGGGCCGCCATGGGTGTGAGTCTTGAATCTCGAATCCCTTTTTTGGATCACCGTGTAGTTGAGTTTGCTTGGCACCTACCTTTGCAGATGAAGATTCGTCAGGGTCAAAGTAAGTGGATTTTACGTCAGGTGCTTTATAAATATGTGCCAAGGGCGTTGATGGAGCGTCCCAAGATGGGATTTGGTGTGCCCATTGATGACTGGTTGCGCGGACCATTACGCGCTTGGGCGGAAAATTTGTTGGATGAGGCGCGTTTGCGGCGTGAGGGGTTTTTCGACCCGACTCCAATCCGGCGTAAATGGGCGGAACATTGCTCTAGTCAGCGCAACTGGCAGGATCAACTATGGGATGTATTGATGTTTCAGGCATGGCTGGAGGCCAACGTTTCATGAAAGAGCGCGTGCTGTTTATAGTGAATGTGGACTGGTTTTTTCTGTCACATCGACTGCCTATCGCCCTGGAGGCTAAACAACGGGGATACGAGGTTCACGTCGCGACCGTGTTGACTGACAGGTTGTCGGTGTTGCATGGGCATGGTTTCGTGGTCCACCCATTGGTTTTTGATCGAAGTAGCACGGGCCTTTGGCCTACGATGCATACCTGCTGGCAGATGTTTCAGGTGCTGCGGCAGGTAAGACCGGATTTGGTGCATCTGGTCACGATCAAGCCAGTTTTGTTGGGTGGGATAGCCGCACGTTTGGTGGGTGTGCCATCAATGGTGGCAGCAGTTTCAGGGTTGGGTTTTGTGTTTGTAGAGCGAGAGGGGATCAAAGCTTGGCTGCGGAGGATGTTTGTGGTGGGGATGTATCGTGTGGCGATGGGGCATCCCAATCTGAAAGTAATTTTTCAAAATAGTGATGATTTGGCTAAGTTAGTTAATCAGGCTGACATTGCCGACAGCAAGGTGGAGTTGATCCCAGGCTCTGGAGTGGATTTGGGGGAGTACCGTGCCACACCATTACCTTCTGGTATGCCAGTCGTGATGTTGGCAGCGCGTTTGTTGGCAGATAAAGGTGTGTATGAATTTGTTCAGGCTGCGCGCTTGCTCCGGCAATCTGTTGAAGGCCGATACAGGGAGGTTCGGTTTGTTTTGGTGGGTACTCCTGATCCTGGTATTCATGGAAGTCTGTCGAATGATGAACTGAAGGCTTGGGTTGCAGAAGGCATCGTTGAATATTTTGGTCATAGCCATGATATGCCCCGTACCTTGTCAATCGCTCATATCGTGGTGTTGCCTTCTTACTACCGTGAGGGGTTGCCTAAAGTGTTGATAGAAGCTGCTGCATGTGGACGTGCGGTGGTGACAACGGATTTCCCTGGGTGTCGTGATGCCATCGTGCCAAATGAAACCGGTTTATTGATTCCAGTGCGTGACGCAGAGGCCCTAGCGCAAGCAATCAGGCGATTGTTGGACGACTCTGGATTATGTTCCACCATGGGACAAGCTGGGCGTACATTGGCGGAGTGCCGTTTTGATGTGCGGCAGGTCGTTGAGAGACATCTGAAAATCTATGCGGAGCTTTTGGCCAAAAAGCGTTGAAAGATGGTTTGACTGTATAATGTAGCGTCAACCTTTCAACAGACTATACCTCACAGAAGCCAAACACATCAACAACAGCATCCACAAGACCTTAATTTTAATCATTATGTTTTTGTAATGAAATCCTATCAAAAGACTCTGTTTTGCATTTTTATAATTATTATTTAAAAATTCATACCTTCCATTCAGATATCTCATCATGAACTCAAACTGTGCGCGTTGTTCATCATTCAACATATGCAAATAGTCAGCCACCGCCATCCGATAAGATTTTGACATATCCTTATTTTTTGAGATGTTTCTTCCATGGATATAATAGTAACCCAAATCTTCTGGTATATAAACAAAACGATATCCAGCATGCGCAATTTTTAACCACACGTGAAAATCCTCCGATGCGACCAATTCTCTGGACTCATTGAAACCACCAACACACTCCATGACAACTTTGCGCACGACGACAGACGAATTTGCAATAGCGTTGCCATTAACCAATAGGTCAACCAGCACAGGATTCTGCACCTGCCTGAATCTCATCCGTTTCACACCAAACCATGAAGGAGGATCCCTAAAGCACACCAAGTCGTGATAAATAAGATCAACACCTTCCATCATATGGTCAACGCAGCACTGCAACTTATCTTTAGTCCACCAGTCATCAGAATCCAAGAAGGCGATCCATTCTCCCCTGGAGTCCTGTATTCCCAAGTTACGGGAGGCCGCAATCACACCGTTGTTGTGAATTTTCAGTAATCTGATTCTAGAATCCGCAAAAGAATGCACCACCTGATCGGTCTGATCTTGAGAATGATTATCCACCACAATGACCTCAAAATTATCATAACTCTGATCCAAAACGGACCTCAGTGTACGGCCAATCAAATGCCCATGATTGTAGGATGGAATGACAACGGAAATTAACGACCTGGTTTCATCAATCATTCTACTTACTCCTGGTTCCGAAGGAACCCATCTTATGACTTGGCAGCCATATCCTGATCTTCAACTTTTACTTCCACCCCATCGATTTGGCGCGGCAACCAGCAATTTGGAATACATGATAAACATATAAACAAAGAGAGGGGCACTGATATCCCCATAATGCAAAAGCGAAACAAAAATAAAAGGAATAAAAAAAGCCGCCTGCCTTGCTATATAAATCAAATAAACAACAAATAACGGCAGACCCGCATGTTGTATCAGGGTAAAAAACATCAACTCATTGCCAAAATCATCATGCCAGTCGAAAATAATCGCATTAAAGTCCCTTGGGAACAACGTAAAAATTCGTTCGTATGTCTCAAAGCTAAGTAGTTGTCCTAACAGCACCTGAACGCCAAGAACCCGCACAGGTGAAATATATTCATCTTCATTCAAATAAACAGGAAAATCAATAATCGCATCTCGGACATCTGGATTCAATTCAGAAACAATGACAACTACAATAAAGCAGATTATAAAAAACAAAAGAAAAAATCCAGCCAATTTCCCAACGAATTTTGGAAGTATCCGCCAAATCATCTGCACTAAAAACGAAACAAAAGTAAAGAAGGAACCTGAAAAAAACACCATAACTAAACTAGGTAGCAATTTAACACTCTTGTGCACAGCATACAAAATAAAAATTGCCAAAAAATAAGAACTAGCATGAGGGTTTAAAAATACGCCAAGAGGACGAGAGGCCACCATCGTCGCCCAATTTTTCCCATAAGCTGCCACCCAATCACCAAAAACAAACCTACCAAATGCAAGCTGATGAATGAGCAAAAAGCAATCAACAATGAACAACCACTCAAAAATACGACCTGGATCAACATCTTTTTTGGTAAAATAAATGGCCGCCAGCATACCAAGGCCAATGACCTTTGCGGCCAACATAAACTCACGCAACCCATTGGTAAAAAAGGAAACTAATGTAGCAAACAGATAGAAAACCAAAAGAATGATCTCCAACCTTGTAAAGTTTTCTTTATACAAACCAACAACAAACCAACCGATCAATACCAACTCAACAGCCACCTGCAAAGGTCCAAATACGGTATTTGCAAGAAAAACATGAAGAACCATCAATATAACTAAAGTTGAATTTAACGCACTACTCATTTATAGCTCGCAGGATACAGCAGCACAAGCATGAACCAAAAACGCATGATCACGACCATATGCTATTCCCTAGTCCCAAACCAAGCTTGGCACACTTGCAGCAAAGCGTCTATTTCTCCATCATTTTCAGGGTCACAAGATGGCATGGTCTCACCGCCCCACTGCCCCTGATAGCACAACTCCAAAGCAGGCGTTCCACCCTGCGAGAGCGGATAACGCAACGCTGGAGATATACCTAAAGTTATCATGCAACGCTTTTGGATACGCTTAGCCATCTCCAGGACCAACACCGACCGACCCGACCCGACATTAACCACACGACCCGCTGGCTCTGGCAACAACCGGTTCAGATAGTTCTCCAACAACCGACAGAGATCAGACAACGCGATAAAGTCCCTAGGTTGCTCGCCACTGGTTTTCAAAACCATCTCCCCACATGAAACAGCCTGACGACACAAATCGTTAACCAGCAACATCCAACAATCGACCGCTGGGTGCATTGGACGGCCATAGGCATTGGAAAGACGTATGACCAATCCATCAACCAGACCTTGCTGCCACGCATACAAAACCACATCTTCACCCGCACGATGAGATGTGGCATAGGGATGCCTATTACGAGGACAGCTCTCCTCAGTGATGAGACCGACCAAGGGTGCGGCATAGACATGGGCTGTCGAGAGGTAAATGAACCGTTTCTTGCCACCCACCTTGGCCACGGCGTCCACCAAGCGTGCCGTCGCTACACCGTTAAATGCCAAGGCCTCCACAGGATCTTGTGCGCAATCAGAGGCGTTCACCCCGGCCGCATGAATGATGACATCCTGCTCGACCACACACGCCTCAATCTCTTTGGGCTTCTGCCAATCCATGGCGACCACCTGCGCGTTGGGCAACCAATCAGGAACCTCCCGATTGCTTCTTGACCCCAAAACTACATCATGGCCAAGACTGGCAAAATGTTCACCCAATCGCCCACCGAGCAAACCAAATCCGCCCGTAATCAAAATCCGCATGCGCCGATTCCTGTCAAATCCACGGGATTCCCGACTTCCACAACGACTCCAACAACTCATGATCCCGTTTGGTATCCATGCAATGCCAAAATCCTTCATGCCGGTAGGCCATCAACTCTCCCTTTGCAGCGGCCAACTCCATGGGCTGCCGCTCCAACATGATTTCATCGCCCGCAATCAGGTCAAAAAAAGCTGGCTCGATGACAAAAAATCCGCCATTAATCCAACCTTCATGCAGTTGCGGTTTCTCCTTGAAGCTGATGACTTGATCGCCATCCATTTCCAGTTCCCCAAAACGGGCCGCTGGTCGCACGGCAGATACGGTAACCATTTTGCCATGGCTACGATGAAACGCCAGCAATTTATTCACATCAATATTTGCCAGACCATCACCATAAGTCAACATACAGGTCTCCTCACCGACATACTCCTGCATGCGCTTGACCCGACCCCCGGTCATCGTGGCAACTCCAGTATTGACCAAAGTCACCCGCCAATCGACATGATCGATTTGATACGGCGTCACATCTCCAGTCCCAAGGTCAACCGTAAAATCGGAATTTAAGGAACGGTACCTCAAAAAATAATCCTTAATGACCTCCGATTTGTAGCCCAGAGCCACATAAAAATCCTTATGCCCAAAGCGCGCATAAATCTGCATAATATGCCAAAGAATTGGCTTTCCGCCGACAGTCACCATCGGCTTAGGAATGACATCCGTATATTCGGCCAAACGGGTACCGAACCCCCCTGCCAACAAGATCACTTTCATGCGCCATTCCAATTATAATCGAAGTCATCCACCACCTTACGCAACACTTCCGCAGAATCATGCTCAATGTCCGCAATATTCATCAGCAAACTGCTATGCGTGGCACGTCCCTGAAAACCGAACCAAATGCCGGGCGGAACGGTCAGACGCACATAACGGGACTCACCAACCTCCTCCATCCG
>JADFYY010000112.1 GCA_015232825.1 Magnetococcales bacterium | reverse complement strand
CGTTGATTGATTTTATCTTGACCCGCCTTGATCGTGGTGAGTTCCTGAATAATCTCGCGATCACTGATGCGCGGAGCAATCTCGATGGCACCGGCGGTCTTAATCCAACCCATCGCGACAAGAAAAAGGAACACCGGTAGCAAGTGTGGTGCGATACGCATTGAGGCAGCCTCCTTTTTGGAAAAAGTGATCTTACCTGCTACAATAATCGCGCCACTCGTGCGGCGGCGGCAATGGTCTGTTCAATCAGTGCCTCATCATGGGCCAGGGAGACAAAGCCAGCTTCAAAGGCACTGGGAGCCAGATAAATCCCCTCTTGCAACATGCCATGAAACCAACGATTAAAACGGCCAATATCACACGCCGATACATCGCTAAAATTCTCCACCACTTTGGCTTCGGTGAAAAACAGACCAAACATAGAACCCACATGATTCACTAGACAAGGTATTCCCGCAGAACGCATCACCTCTGCCACGCCATCCATCAATTTTTCACTCCTGGCGGCCAAGGTTTCATACACCCCGGCCTCTTCCAACAGCTCCAAAGTGGCCATGCCAGCGGCCACGGCCAAAGGGTTGCCAGAGAGCGTTCCCGCCTGATAAACCGGACCAGCCGGGGCAATACGTCCCATGAGTTCCCTCGATCCCCCATAAGCCCCAACCGGCAAACCGCCGCCGATGATTTTTCCCAATGTGGTTAAATCAGGACGAATGCCATACAACGTCTGCGCACCCCCCCGATCAACCCGAAAACCGGTCATGACTTCATCAAAAATCAACAACGCGCCAACCCGATCACACGCCTGACGCAACCCCTCCAGATAGCCAGACTTAGGTAAAACACACCCCATGTTGCCTGCAACCGGTTCCACCACCACTGCGGCGATCTCATTTCCGCGCTGTGCCAGCAAACCATCCAAGGCGGTCAGATCATTATAAGGCAATACCAGAGTATCCCTGGCCGCAGCCCGTGTGGTTCCCGGTGAGGTCGGCACACCAAACGTGGCTGCCCCAGAACCTGCAGATACCAGCAAACCATCCGCATGACCATGATAACACCCCTCAAACTTGATGATTACATCCCGCCCTGTGGCGGCGCGAGCCAAACGGATCGCGCTCATGACCGCCTCAGTCCCAGAGTTGACCAAACGTACCATCTCTATAGATGGAAAACGGGCGATGATCTTGCGAGCCAATACCGTCTCTCCAGGGGTGGGGGCACCAAAAGAACACCCTTTTTCCGCCGCCTTGCCAATCGCCTCCACCACCACGGGATGGGCATGCCCCACAATCAGTGGACCCCATGAACCCACATAATCCACATACCGCTTGCCATCCACATCCGTCAGCCACGCGCCGCGTCCTTCTTGAATAAAGGGTGGCGTACCACCCACAGACTTGAAGGCACGTACCGGACTGTTGACCCCACCAGGAATGACCTCACAGGCGTCACGAAACATCTCTTCTGAACGAGTCGTCATTTTCATCTCCTTGAAATAATGGTAAAAAAATTACTATTTGCCGGATGGCGTAATCAGTATACCAAACACCCCCAACATCTCCCATGGGCCCTTGTCGAGCCGATCATAAACCTTGAAAAAACATAAACCCGGCCCCAGACTTCCCGCAATCGTTCCAGCGGCGGTATACATGGGCAGATCATCGCTCTTTTGCACCTGCACCGGTGGGAAGACCATTTCAGCAGAGTGATCCCCGTCTTGATTCAGGATATCCACCTTGAAATGATGCGTGCCACTCTCTGTCAGAATCAGATCGAGCATGAAATATCCCAACACCCCATTGGATTGGAGTTGCAAGGCTTTGATCACGGATAAAGGTTGAGCCAGTTCGCCTTTTTGCGCCATTTTATCGGAAAAATAGGCGTTGCTGATATAGGCGGGTTGACGAAAATTTTGTTTGGGCAGGGCATTCACCAAGCCGGGTAGCAGCAGCAATGGCAGTACCATCTGCAACACCCGACTCCAGAGAGTGCGTTGTGCCCTCATCCGCCTTGCTCCTTGCCCATTTGCGCCAGGATTTCAGCCTGATGGTAGGCGGTCAGGGTGGTGACGATCTCCTGTAGGTCTCCCTCCATCACTTGATCTAGCTTGTGCAGGGTGAAATTAATCCGGTGGTCAGTGACCCGATTTTGCGGGAAATTATAGGTGCGAATCCGTTCGGAACGGTCCCCAGAGCCCACTTGATCCCGCCGGTCACGGGAACGCTCATCATTGGCCGCCCGCTGTTCCAGATCCAACAGACGGGCTTTGAGTACTTTCAATGCTTGGGCTTTGTTCTTGAGTTGTGATTTTTCGTCTTGGCAGATGACGACCATGCCAGTGGGCAGATGGGTGATACGCACCGCCGAATCTGTGGTGTTGACACTCTGTCCGCCAGGCCCAGAAGAACGAAAGACATCAATCCGCAGATCATCTCGTTCGTTGATGGTCACCTCCACTTCATCGGCCTCTGGCAGCACGGCCACGGTACACGCCGAGGTATGAATTCGGCCACCTGCTTCGGTGGTTGGCACTCGCTGGACACGATGCACGCCAGATTCATATTTGAAAGCCGACCATGCTCCCTTGCCAGAGACCATGGCGATCACCTCTTTGAAGCCCCCCAATTGCGTTGCACTGATCGAGAGGTGTTCCACGCGCCATTTGTTTTGTTCTGCGAAACGGCCATACATGCGCAATAAATCGGCGGCAAACAGACCCGCCTCTTCACCCCCGGTACCCGCGCGAATCTCCAGAATGACATTACGCCCTTCATGAGGATCCTTAGGGGCCAGTAACAGTTGCAGTTCTGGCACTTTTTGTTCAAGCTGCAGTTGCAAGGTGTCGAGTTCTTCCCGCACCATTCGTTTCATTTCCGGGTCGATTTCCGGGTCATCAAGCAGGGTTTTAGTCTCTTTGGCTTCTTGTTCCAGGCGACAATACTCCAGCCAAGCCTCCACTAGGGGGTCCAGATCGGAGTATTCTTTGCTCAGACGGGCATACTCGACGGGATCTTCAGCGGTTTTCGCCAGACCCAGCAACGCGCTGAGTTCTGTGTGTCGCCGTCGCATGGTATCGAACTTCTGCATTAAAGACATAAAATCACCGTCATGATTGATCCAGTTGAAACAGTTGTCGTGCGGCATCCACATAGAGATTGCCATCCGCCTCGACCGCCAGACGTCGCAAAGAACTCAAAGGGGCATGCAAAATTTTGTTGACGATCAGCCGACCCAAACTCTCCACCCGTTTTTGGTCGTCAGGAGAGAGACCGGGCCAATTCTCCAGGGCCTTGGCCACCTCCTGATCACGAATTCTTTCCAGCTTTTCCCGCAAGGCAGTCAGCACTGGGGCAAGATCCAAGGTTTCCAGCCATTGCATGAACTCTTTGGCTTTTTTGTCAACAATGGCTTCGGCGGCCACCATTTCTTGACCGCGATCCTTGATGTTATTGTCCACAATTTTGGTCAAATCATCAATATCATATAAATAAACATTATCCAACTGTGCAATGGCTGGATCCAGATCCCTTGGCACGGCGATATCAATCATGAACTGTGGGCGTTGTCGTCTTTTTTTAAGCGCGGCTTTGACCATGGTGGCCGTGACCACATATTCCGTGGCCCCGGTCGAGGAGAGAATGATATCTGCCCGCTCCAAACTATTTTCTAGTTCTGCCAAGGAGAGGGCTTCGCCGCCAAAGGTTTCCGCCAAGGTTTGAGCGCGGGCGAGGGTGCGGTTGGCCACCAGGATTTTGACCCCATCGGTTACCAGATGACGAGCGGCCAGTTCGCACATCTCCCCGGCTCCAATCAGCAAGCAGGTACGTCCTTGCAACGCGCCAAAGATTCTACGGGCCAATGCCACTGCTGCTGAGGCAATGGATACTGGATTGCGGGCAATGCCGGTATCGTTGCGTACCTGTTTGGCGGCCTGAAAGGCATATTGAAAAAATTTATTCAGGATGGGGCCTAGCACATGGGCATCGTTGGCCTGCTGGTAGGCCTGTTTCATCTGGCCGAGAATCTGTGCCTCTCCCACCACCAGAGAATCCAGGCTGGCGGCCACACGAAAACCATGTTGCACCGCTTCCTCTGCGTCATGGACGTAAAGATGTGACTCCAGTGTGGACAAGGGGAGATCCCGCTTGTTGGCCAGCCAGCCTCGCACCTCCTCGGCAACGCGGTTGGCCGATTGACCGACGCAATAAAACTCCACACGGTTGCAAGTCGATAATACGGCCACTTCTGCCACGACAGAGGTGGCATGGAGTTGCGCCAGACAGTGTGGCAACTCTTCAGCCGCAAAAGCGAGACGTTCCCGAATGGCCACGGGGGTGGTTTTGTGACTCATGCCGACAATAATGATCTTCATGAACTGCGATGGTTCCTGTTTTGAATGCTCCCATAGATATTTTTGCGATTGGCCCCAACTCGAATCGCACCATGCATCATAGCCTGAACAGAGGCCAGAAACAAATCCCCCATCTCTCCACTGAAGACTTTATCGATGATTTTTTCAGATTTCCATTGCCATCGAGACTTTTTTTGAGGTAGTATGATCAGGAATCGGGGTGTGGCGCAGCCTGGTAGCGCATCGGCTTTGGGAGCCGAGGGCCGGAGGTTCGAATCCTCTCGCCCCGACCAACTCTTTATTTTTTCCGCATTCTTCCATCTTAATTGTTTGCGTTTGTAGCTCAACGGATAGAGCACCGGCCTTCTAAGCCGTAGGTTGCAGGTTCGAGTCCTGCCAGGCGCGCCAGTTTTATAGCGTAAAACCAATGATGGTCACATCATCACGCCGGGACTCTTTCCCCTGATAGGTGACAAGCGACTGGTATAACTCTTCACCGACCTTTTGGATCGGGGTGCTTTTATGGTTTTCTAGTAGGTCTAGAAATCGTCTTTTGCCAAACCCCTGCCTTTTCATCCCGCCAATCTGGTCAAGCATGCCATCCGTCGTCAGAAAAAAACGTTGCCCTGGGACTCCTTCCAAAATATGTTCGGTCAAGCGCAAATCTTTGGGTAATGTGCGATAGCCAATGGCTGTGCGATTGCCGCGTAACTCAGTGGCTTGGCGGTTATGATCTTGATAAAACATAGAAATATTTGCTCCAACAAAGCGTACTGTTTTATTGTCCGAAGAGAGATAACAGGCTCCTAGTTCCAGACCATCATCCATGTCGATTAAGTCATGATCGTGCATTAAAACATCCTGAATTGTGCCATGCAGGGTGGAAATCAGGGGGGCAAGCTCTCCAGGTGTGGTGGTGAGCATGGCCTGTCCCAAAGCCCCATTGGCAATCAAAGTCATAAAGGCCCCTGGCACCCCATGGCCTGTGCAATCCCCCAGAATGATCAGATTCCCCTCTCCCCAAGGAGAACACCAATAGATATCCCCCCCAACCACATCCCGTGGTTGCCAAACAATGAAATGGTTGGGCAAAATGGTCTGAATCATCCCTTCATCCGGCAGAATAGAACGCTGAATGAGACTCGCATAATGAATGCTGTCTGAAATAAGCGTCATGGCCTTGCCAAGTTGCTGTCGCAATTGACGTTCTAAATCAATGGCGCAATCGGTGGCATCGAGTAGGGCGTTGGCACTGCGGGAGAGTAGACCGATTTCGTCGTGGGTGTGGTGGGTGTCAATGGCGAGGCGGACCCCTTCGCCGGGTTGAATCTCAACCATCTGTTGCGCCAAAATGGCTACGGGTCTACCCAACAGGTAACGAACAAGAGTCATCAGTATGGCTGTGGCAACCAGGATTTGCCCTACCATCATTCCAGCGTAAAACAAGGCTTTGTTGGCCGCACTGTTTTGAACTGCCAGAAGATCAATGACGACATGCAGAAAACCGATGGTCTCTTCAGCATTGACCGGTGAGGGCAGGGGGTGAGAGATGGCGGTCGTAAAATCTAATGGGGATGCCTTTTTTTGCTCCATCAGAAATCCATCATGCCCGTCAATTTTTACCCCCAAAATAATGGAATTGATCAGCAATCCCTGCATCACATCCAAGGCAATGGGTTCGTTTTTGGCAAAAACCCCTACAGAGGTCTGAGAGAGAACGGTTTGCACCAGTTGGCGTTCCAATGCTAGGGCGTTTTCAACTTCAATGGCGGAAAAATAACGATAGCTCCCTATCCCTACCAATAGCGAAAATAGCATCATTCCCAATCCGACGTAGAGGGCGAGGCGATATTCTAAGCTGGAGCGATTGAAAAAATCACTCATTCAGAATGAGTACCGCTCGGATGGAAGGGGTAAGATCGGAGCGGCTGATGTAACCAATGGCGTTAGGGTTGCTAAGGACCGTTTGCACCACCTCGTGATTGTTGTTTTTGGACTCCGGTGGCAGTACCCGTCCAGTGAAGGTCAATCGCGCCCAATAGGTGTTTACTTGGTTTAGTGTCATGCCGTTTATTTTTTGGAAAAATTGCTGACGCAAAGGGCTTTCGCGTAATTGCTCGACAACTTTGGCATGGCTGCCATCTGGAAAGGTCCGAGAACGTCCTAAATAAAGATCAGAGATCTGGGCTGGGGTCAACTCGGTAACGAGGTTGGCCGCATTGATCACAATCACTAAATCGTCCGCACCGGCGTGACCAATGAAAGAGAGGTGCAGAAGCAATCCCGCCAGGATCCAACGAACAGGAATGAAAAGAGTTTCTCTCATGGCCTAAAACGTGAAATCCAGGTTGACGGATAGGAGATTTACATGAAGAGCCTGGCTGACGTCAGTGGTTGGCCGAAGAAGATAGCCGTAGGGGTGGACGTGGGTGGAGTCCAACTGCCACTTGATGGCAGCCCGGCTGTTGAAATCCCAACGCAAGCCAAGACTTAAGGTCTCCTGATGGATGCGGGTGGAATTGAGAGCCGTAATGGCTCCAGCTTGCAGCCCATTCAATGGCCCTGCAAATGGAGGCGGTAACCCGTCACCCCAGTTGTAGCTGGCAGAGTAAGGCTTGTCATGTGGACGTATGCCGCTTACCAAGAGATAAGGGGTCCAATCGTCCATACGTTTGGCCAGACCGACATAGGCCATGGAGTGGTTCATAGACATGTCAATCGAAGAGAAAACCGCTCCTAGTTCAGCCTGGGCCAACAGATCGTTTTTATCGTAGGTGGCTCCCAGAGTGAAGTAGTTCATGTGGGAGTTTTTCCAGGTCATGTTGCGGCGTAGTTCAGCAGCCTCACCACTGACATCGCCATTGGCGGTTTGAATCTGGAGTGCCGTCACGCTATCAAGGTCATTGAACAGCATGTTGACCAAAGGATCGGCTTCGCGGCTGATGGCAACATGAGAGTATCCCGCTTTCAAGAGCCAAGGACCATTTTCCCGTGTTACCGTGGCAGCCAAAATCTTGTTGCTTTTGACGTAGAAATTGTCGTCCGTTCCGATTGGTACACCCAAACCAGGGCTATGGCCTGCCTGAAGCTTAAAACGCCATTGGGTCTCTTGGTCGCGCAGGGTGTAGGCCAGATCAGCCCCGTCCACTGAGTACAAGGGAATCCAGCCGTAAAACTCCACCGGCGGTCGTACCCAAGGGTAGGAGTAACTCATATTGCGTTGTTCGGACATCAGAAAAACATCGTAACCAATGCGTCCGATGCGAGTGTCCAACTCTGGTAGGGGATTGATCGCCAGATAGGTCCAATCGACAAAATGGGTCAGTTTGGGGGAGACTTGATTGCGTACCACTACCTGACTAACAGCAGAGACCGTTGGTGTGAACTGGTAGCCAATCTGTAAACCCAGTCGAGAATCCCGCAGCCAAGCGTCATCGGTAAGCCAGGAACTGGTGGTAAAAGAGTCCCTTGGACGTTGGCTGATGTCGCGCAGAAAGGTGGAGTTAGGACGGTTGTCGTCTTGGTTGAAGCCCAAGGTGCCGTAGCCCATAAAATGCAATCGCCCGAAGTCGTCCGCCGCCCATGCTTGTGTCGCATAAAAAAATCCGATGGCAACCCATGTTAAAAGAGTGTTTATTGGCTTCATGAATGTCACCTGTTCAACTTGTGGTAGGCAACAGATGAAAGTGAACATGCTGCAAATCTTCTGAAAAGGTCTCTCCCATCTCGCGCATGTTCTCATCCTCTTTTTCATAGTACCAGTGGATCTCTACACGATTGCCTTGTTTAGCTGTCTGTTCCATTAGATCAAACAGTTTCATGAATATTTTGGTGCTGCTGCTGTTGAAATAAATAAAATTCATCTCTAAAGTCAGGCTGGCACCATGTAACGCACTCAAATGATCAGACAGCTGGCGAATGGGTTCGTGATAAAATTCAAAAACATTTTCAGGGTAAGACTCCCCTGATATGGAAAGGTGATTATTATCAAGATCGAAGAGAATTTTTGGAGTTCTTTCCGTCTCGTTTATTCTTATAATTGACATTGTTACGGAGTGTCCAAGCTATTTGACATAATTGGAGTTATTTTTTGTAACTGTGTATACGATTCAGGCGGTATGGCATCGAACCGGGTGGTTTGTTGGAACTTTTCTAGAATCTGTTTTCCTTGGGCATGATGCTCCATCTCTTGCAGAGTTTGGATGAGGGCCTTCTCTAAGGTTTCAGGCAAATTTCCGCGTATATTGACGACATGTCGTGGAATTGAAAAGGTTTCGTGAATGATGCGTAATTGATCGGCATCTTTTTTGGCAAACTCTTCCAGTTCCTCCTTGGCGATGGCCCCAGCCGATATTTTTCCAATGGTGACCCAAAAGACATTGGTTTCACGGTCATTGGTGAACAGGTATCCTGTTTTGCCAGGAGGAATTGGATCGCTGGACTCTTTTAATGGTACGAGTTGCAATCCGGCCTGTTCCATGGCGATGCGTGGCAGGAGATAACCAGAGGAGGAAAAGGGATCCTTGAAGCCAATCATTTTTCCGGCCAGTTGGGAGAGTTCGTGGATGTTGCTCTCCTTTTTGACAAATAGGATGGAGCGGTAATCGACTTGTCCCTTTTTCCATCGGCGCAAGACCATTTTACCATTCGTCGCCTGATTGACCCATGCCGAGGGGAGAGGGCTGTCCAAATAAAGATCCACGCGATTTTTGTTGATGAGAGAGGCCATTTCCTGCATGCTGGCAGCAATGACTACTTCTCCAGAGGTGATGCCCTGTGGGGTCAGTTGCGTTGCCAAATGGCGGACGAGGGGCAAAAATTGGGAGATTTCCTTGGCTGGATCATTGGAGATGGAACCGATGGTCAACGGCGTGGCCGAGGCTTGAATGGAGCCAATCAATACCAGCCACCAAGAGAGTAGCCAGGGAAGGTAGGTCGTGAATTTGTCGTGATGGTTGATTCGGGTCACACGATCATCTCCCAAGACGGAACAGTTGATAATAGGCTATGATCAATCTATCGTTTTTTAAGAATGAAGTAAATGGAAGATCTCCCTTTGGGGGCGGAGTTCGGTCAAACCAGGGGCTTTGCCCCTGGACCCCACCAGGGGGATAATCCCCCTGGACCCCTAAT
>JADFYY010000111.1 GCA_015232825.1 Magnetococcales bacterium | reverse complement strand
AATAACACTATAGTATTGTCGAACGAGGCTTTTCAAAACAATGAGTAGCGAAGATTGTTATAAGGCGCGCAAAGGCATAAAAGCAAAGGCAAAACCTTGGGAGATGAATCTCCCAAACCCTCTCTTTTTTTTTAATAGTTTATGAATAATCCAACACATTTGCCACCCGGACCACTCTCGGATCTCATTCTTGCCGTGGCAGGCAAACTGCTTGATCATCCCAACAGCAAAGCCACCCTTCTAAGTCGCAACTGGCATCAAGCGGTCGGCGGCTATCTCTCTAAACACACCGAACCGCTAAAATTACAAAATGGCATCCTCACTGTACGAGTGGACTCCTCGGCGTGGCTAACAGAATTGACCTTCCTAACCCCAGAAATTTTACAAAAGCTCCAAAACATCCTCCCCCCAGGCAGCCTAAAAGGGATTCGTTTCAAACAGGAGTCGTTAAGAAATTCACCCTCTTGGCTGCAACAAAAAACCGCTCCCCCCACTTTACCGGCCCCTCAACCTGAAGAAGAGACCAAAATCACAGCCTTGACCGCCATTATCACCGACCCTTCTGTCAGAACCTCCCTGACACGACTTTTACTAACAGACATGGTTCTCAAGCGCGTTCGATCCACTGGGCTGGCTCCAAAGTCAACCCCCCCTTTTTTCCACCCTTCCGAGCCGTGACCAAAATCAAAATTGCCGGAATAACCATTGGATCGTGAATGGGAATCAAACGGGTTGGCGTCAATGCGCATTCTTGCAATTTTGCCAAAATTTCAACCAATCGCTCTGGCCGATGCACCAGATGAAACCATCCCCCTTTGGTCAACAGCCTAGCAGCACAACTCATAAAATCCTTCAAACCTGCCGTAAGCTCAAATCGGGCAACCGCTCGAGGCCCATCCGTTGGAAGACGTCCCTCCTCAGGCAAAAAAAACGGTGGATTGCAAAATAGTTGCGAATACCCACCCCGAATCATGCAAGCCGGTGGATGACGCACATCCCCAGTCACAACTCGTACCCGATCTGCCACACCATGTGAAATGGCCAATTTTTGTGCCTCAATACTCAAAACCTCTTGTAACTCCAAGGCATCCACCCTCACCCCAGGATTGGCCAATGCCACTCGTATGGCACTCTCACCACAACCACTACCCAGCTCCGCCAAACGTTCTCCAGGTGTCGCTTGCACCAAACTGGCCAGCAAAACACTCTCCACTCCCCCACCCACCCGGCGACACAATCCAGGCTCAACTCCACGGAAGATATTCATGATACCCTGACAATCTCCAAAGAATGGATTAAAATCTCATGGATGAAATCAACATTCGCCCAAGACAAGGTCACCATCATGACCGCCAAATCCTCACCCTTAGACCTTATGACCTCCCTAGATATCATGGTTCAGGCTGCCCATGAGGCTGGAGAGGCCATTATGGCCTATTATAAACCCGGTGAAACCGTTGGCCCTTCTGCCGAGGTGCGGGAAAAAGGTGCCAATAATCCCCTCACCAAGGCCGATTTAGAAGCCGATGCCCTGTTGCGTCAACGCCTTCTGACCAGCCACCCCCACTGCGGTTGGCTTTCGGAGGAGACCGTTGATGATCCTAAACGATTGCAACACCATTGGGTGTGGGTTGTAGATCCTATGGATGGCACGAAGGAATTTATCCTCGGAATCCCCCAATTCGCCATTTCCGTGGCCTTGGTGGAGGCGGGACAACCCGTGGCCGCCTGTATTTATAATCCAGCCACTCAAGAGACCTTTACCGCCATCGCCAAAGGTGGAGCCCAACTCAATGGCCAACCTTTGCAAGCCTCCCAAAGTCAAAGTTTGGCTGGAGCCTCGTGTCTGGCTAGCCGCTCTGAAACCCAACGCGGCGATTGGGAATCTTTTCTGACTGAATGGCACGTTACAACCATGGGCTCTATTGCCTATAAACTGGCTTTGGTTGCCAGCGGTCGTTTTGATATGACCTTCACCCTGACCCCAAAAAATGAATGGGATTTTTGTGCCGGTGATCTGCTGGTCCATGAGGCCGGTGGACGGGTCACCCACAAAAACGGCACGAGATTTCAATACAACAGAGCTGAGTCAAGGGTTCGCGCGGTCTTGGCCACCAATGGCCACCTGCATGAATCCCTACTCGACCGTTTGATCACCATACCCTACTCACCGGATCGTCATTGAACCATTTTTTCAGCTTTAAGGATACCTAAGTCATGAATCGTTACGACGTTTACGGCATTGGCCACGCCCTCGTGGATACAGAAGTCAAAGTCACCGATGCGTTTCTCGCCAAGGCGGGATTGACCAAAGGCACCATGACCTTAATCGATGAAACCCGACGCACCCAATTGCTCGAACTGCTTGGATCCGCCCAACGGCACCGTTCCTGCGGGGGATCATCGGCAAACACCTTGATTGGTCTGGCGCAACTGGGAGGACGGGCTTTTCATTCCAGCAAAATCGCAAGCGACGAAAACGGCTCCTTTTTCGCCCGTGACATGAAAACCAACGGTGTGGACAACGACCTAGACAATCGCCCCTCACCTGGAGCCACCGGCCAATGTCTGGTTCTAATCACCCCAGACGCCGAACGAACCATGTGTACCTATTTGGGGATTTCTGAAACCTTTTCCATGCAGGATTTGGCCCCAGAACGGCTGGCCGCATCGCAATGGCTCTATGTGGAAGGGTATCTGGTCACTTCGCCAACCGCCCGTCAAGCTGCATTGGAGGCCATTCGACTGGCTCGCAAACAAGGTGTCAAAATTGCCTTGACCTTTTCCGATGTCAGTATGATAGAATTCTTTCGTATGGGCATGGAAGAGATCATCGGAAATGGAGTGGATCTCCTCTTTTGCAATCAGGCCGAGGCGTTAAAATACGCCGACACCCAAGATCTGGATACCGCCAAATCCATTTTGGCGCAAAAAAGTGCCGCTTTTGGCCTCACACTGGGTGCTCAGGGTGCGGTTGTTTCGATACACCAAAAAGAGTTTATGATTCCTGGAGTTCCGGTTCAAGCCATTGATGCCAATGGTGCGGGTGATTTGTTCGCAGGGGCCCTGCTTTATGGCTTGACCCACGGATTCTCCCCAGAAAAGGCAGGAAAACTGGCCTGTCGCGCTTCGGCTTTGTTGGTAACCCGGTATGGTGCCAGACTCTCTCGTGATCAGACACTCAATGTTTTGAATAATCTGGATTAATGCCATGAGACCCAAATCAAAATTCACCGGTTCCCCCCCAGATCGACGCGCCTTTTCTCGTGTTGGCTATCAACACGACATCACCTTAAAGGATGATGGAGGTGCGCTTTATCATGGGGTGTTCCATGATATCAGTCTCAAAGGAATGCTTTTTATAGGCGACATTCTGCCTCCCAATGGAGCGATTGTGAGCGGATTTTTGATTTTGGGTGAGATCAAGTTGCCTATTAAAGGGGTGGTGATCAATAGTCAACTCACCCGTGGGGCGGCCATCAGCTTTCAGGAAATGGATGTGGAAAGCTTCAGTCATTTGCGACGTTTGGTTGCTTTGAATATGGGGGATTCAGACGCCATTGATGAGGAGTTTTTCGCTGCATTATGAGTTTGCATCCCTTTACTGGAATCTATCCCATCTTGGATGCCCGGTGGCTGAACTCGCTTCCTCCTGAAATTAAATCCGAATTATCCCCAGAGCGAATTGCCCGACATTTGGGCCGCATTGCGATTTCTATGGTTCAACTGCGTTGCAAGAGTGATGGACGGGAGAGTTTCGCTTTCATGTCAGCCTGGATGGAGGTGTTGCGGCGTTATTGTCCCGATGTTAAAGTAATTCTTAATGATCGACTGGAGTTGGCTTTGGCCTTGGGGGCGGATGGGGTGCATGTGGGACAAGATGACGTACCGGTGTCGGTTTGTCGGCGTTTGCTTGGCCCAGATCGGATCATCGGTTTGTCCACACACTCTTTGGCTGAAGTCAGAGATGCAGAGAGCCAACAGGTTGATTATATTGGTTTTGGACCGATTTTTTCCACCCTTACCAAGCATGACACTCAGACGGTTCAAGGTGTGGAGGGGTTAGCGGCCATTGTCGAGAAGAGTTGTTTGCCTGTTGTGGCCATTGGCGGGATTACTCTGGAAAGTGTTCCTGCCGTCGCACAAAGCGGAACCGCTGCAGTGGCCATGATCAGTGATTTATGGCGCAAGGATTGGGACAGGCGTTTGACAGAGGCCAATGCGTTGTTCACAGTTCATCATGCCGACCAAACCAGGGGCTTCGCCCCTGGACCCCACCAGGGGGATAATCCCCCTGGACCCCTAACAATTGATAATTATTAAAAAAAAGGGTGGTGGGGTCTGGGGAGGCGGTTCACCGCCTCCCCAGGATTGGCCAAAATCATAGCCGTTGTTCCAAAATGACTATACGTTGCCGAACCCGCTGTGCATCAAACCCTCCCCCTCGCACAGCCATCATACGCATGGCCTCCTGATAATAGTTCAAGGCCTCCTGATCTTCTTTTAAATGATCCTGACTGACGGCCAGATTAAACAAAATGTCCGGGTTGCCAGCATCCTGCTGCAAGGCCTTGGCAAAGGCATTGGCTGCAGATGACCAGTTTTGCTGTTGCGCATGGCGCATGCCCAAAACAAATTGCAAATACCCCCCCTTGGGAGAATCACTCAAAAGTTGTCGCAAACGAACCTCACCCTCTTCTGATAGGCCATCCAGTGCCATCAGGGCGGCCTCAGCCAAGGTGTTGCGAGGATTTTTCTGCACCATACCCTGATAGATCCGTCGTGCGTTGTCTGGTTCTTTTTCACGCAACGCAATGGCCGCCAAACCAGCCTGGGCAAACGGATTCAAGGAGTCGTGCCGCGCCATCTCGCTAAACTGCTTTTTGGCCAACGCCAAGTTTCCAGACAAAAATGAGTGGCGCGCCAATGACGAAGGAGCCGTCTGCCTAGTCAAAAACAGATAACGAGCCCCAGAAGAGCTACTCTGCGCCTTTACGACCGTTTCTGGTGGCAAAGGCTTGATGAACGTGGATGCTGGAATCGCCTTGCTTGCCATGGGCAGAGAAATCGGCGGTTTATGCTCCAACACTCTGGGCAAAGGCTCGACTGCCACACTTCGGGCCGATTCTGGAGTTGTTTTTTCAAAAACGGTATTATACAAGGCAAATCCGACAAACAGTACCCCATAAAACAACAAAATAACACCACTCGGCAACCAAGTTTGAATGCCAATCCGTGAAACGACACCAGGATTGGCGTGATGATAAACCTGCGGCACAACGCGCTCTGAATCCTTGCTGGTCCCAGCCATCCGAAACAGATCCAATCCATTGGCAAAAGAAGGCGACTCGGAACGCGACTCGGAACACAATGAAGTGACATGCATGGGTTCTGTCGGCTTGCTCGCCTTTCGCAGGGTGTCGAGCAGAAGACTCATTCGATCCCCCGATGTTGAGGAGCGTCACGCGACGCAATGATCAAAACATTATCTTGAATTTTATAACGAATATTGGATTGCAAGGCCATGCGATCCAAAACCTCGTGCAAAGTTTTTGTGGTGATGGTGAGCGTAATAACACCATGAACCTCGGAGATAAAATCCACACCCAAATGGGCTTTATGCGCCAAAGAGAGCAATACCTCACGCACCGGCACATTCGTAGCCACCATGGTAAAAGTGGTATCTGGACCATCCTTCTCAGCCTCAACAGGCAAAAACGCCGCCATCTGGACCAAAGGAGGAATGTCATCATCCTGACCATCCGTCAACTCTGCCAACGCGCCATTCACCCAAAAGAACATCACCCCAAAAAGGATCAAACAGAGGATTCGCAAGGGATACCCTCCCGACCAGAAGCGCATTCGTTGACAATGGCCAATTTTTTTACGGTCTTTTTGACCCGCTCTAATGATTTCACACTGGGACGTCCCGCCTGCAAAGAGGACGGCAAGTTCTGCAAAACCTCCAATCCCTCTTGCATGGAATTAAATTCATGCAAATAGACCAGTAAGGCATCATTACGCAAACGAAAAATTTTGGGTTGCAGTCTGTTCAATGGCAATGGCAAAGCAAGCAACTGCCTTTCCAGATTCACAATGCCAGCATCCTCTTGCAGAAAAATCCATTGAATGGTGAAATGAGCGTCATTTCCCTTGGCCAGCCAATCATGAGCCGCCAAGATACGCCCGTGC
Organism: Magnetococcales bacterium; assembly: GCA_015232825.1. GTDB lineage: Bacteria > Pseudomonadota > Magnetococcia > Magnetococcales > Magnetaquicoccaceae > Magnetaquiglobus. The sequence goes on along the minus strand of JADFYY010000111.1, from coordinate 3,365 downwards.
AAGGGGTCGTTTGGCTTAACGTAAGGCCTTCCTGACGAACGTTTGGCAATCACCAAAGGTGGTGTGACGGTTGCCGGTAGCGGCGGTTTCTGGATCAATTCACGGACAATGGTTTCGGTATGGCCCTGCGTGACTTCCACGGGGGGATTGATGGCCCACGAGTGGAGGGCCATGTTACCCACCAACAGGGCAACCACGCCGCCAGTTGCCAATACTGGACGATGCCAAAAGGCGATTTTCGGGATAAACTCGCAAGTCGAGATGGCCATCATGACCTGCTGTTTGGCAATCGCGTGAACCCCGGCTTGCTTGGCGGCCTGAAGTGCCTTGTGGGCCAACAGGTTAATCTGCCGAATTCCACCCCGTGAAACCCGATGCATGTTGCGCACCGCCTCCTCAGAAAAGAGCCGGTCTCCCCGGTACCCCGCTGCCCAAAGACGATGATGCAAGTATTGCTCGGTATCGATCAACGACAAAGGAGGAAGGGTCAAACTGGTGTTGATCCGTTCAAAAATTTGACAGGTATTGGTATTGCTGCGTAGGTTGAAATCCAGTGCGGGTTGACCAAACAGAACAATTTGCACCAACTTGACCTGTTCTGTTTCCAGATTGCTCAACAAGCGCAAGGCCTCCAGTGTGGCCACTGGCATGCAGTGAGCCTCTTCAATCAGGATGAGTGCCTGCTCTCCATTGCGATTTAAAGTCACCAAATGATCCAACAGCAGCTGATGAGCCTCCACGGTACTGCATGAAGGAACATGAGGCAGCCGGAACTCCTGCAATATGGCCAAGAGCAGTTCATCGGGCCGCAGATTGGGATTGAGCAGCAAAGCCACCTGAACCGTACCGGGAAGCTGTTGACACAGGATGCGGCACAACATGGTCTTGCCACTGCCCACCCCCCCAATCACTTTAATAAAACCCTCACCGGCACGGATGGCTTGCAGCACCTTTCCCAAAATATCGCCACGTCCACCCCCGACAAAGAACAGGTCCGTGTTCGGGGTGTTTGAAAACGGATCGATCTGTAGGCCAAAATGATCCAAATACATTTTTTTGTTTCCCAGTCTGTCGCGCTTCGCAAAGGGCATAGGGATTGAATGTTATGCTCTTTTGCAAAAAACAGGCCGAAAGATGAAGGCTATGTTTGCAATAAAAAAAATCACTCCTTACGCCACGGCATGACTGGCACAGTAGAGATAGAGTTTTTCGGAGATCCCTCAATCAGCTTATCGCTGTAGACAAGATAGACCAGGGTGTTACGTTTTTTGTCATGGAATCGTACAACTTGCAGTGTTTTAAACAGGATTGAGGTGCTTTTGGTAAAAACCGACTCACCATCCTTGAGATCACCCTTGAATTGGATCGGGCCGATCTGGCGGCAGGCGAGAGAAGCATTGGAAGGATCTTCCGCCAAACCGAGCCCACCACTCACGCCCCCCTTTTTAGCGCGACTCATATGGCAGGCGACCCCATCGACTTTAGGATCATCAAAGGCTTCGATGACAATTTTGTCATCAGGACCGAGCATCTTGAACACGGTATCCACGCTACCAATCACCTCAGCTTTGACCAAGGCGGGCAGAAAGGCGGTAAAGATCCCGAACCAAAAAACGATTTTTTTACTCATATTGGTTTATCCCATTGTTAAAGAGTCAAGAGTCACGGCGATCCACAATTGCGGGCATTGAACTCATGGATGCCATCCACAACCCCACGCATCATTTTTTCCCGGCTCTCTGGTTGCTCCAGCATCAACTCTTCATCGCGATTGACGATCACCCCGAATTCGATCAACACCGAAGGCATGGAGCCATTTTTCAAGACAGCCAAGTTGTCGAACTGATAAATTCCCAACTCTTCATCCAGCATATTGTGACGTCCGCCCGGCACTTTCTTGGAGTGGTGATAAGCAGGCACAAACCCGGCCCGACGAAAATTTTTCCCCACCATTTTGGCGAACTCCAAGCTTTTTGAGAACTGAAACCCCTTGGTAGAGACCAGAATGGAGTATCCCTTAAAGGCATCAGAATATTTTCTGCGTTTGCCATTAAACTCCCAATCACGCAAATAATAGGGTTGCACTGAGTCGTGATGGATGGAGACCAATAGATCGGCTTGTTTTTCCTCAGCGATACGCACGCGCTCTTTCAAGCCATGCGGATTGACAATCAGAAAGCTTCTGGAGAATCCACTGGCAACCAGTTGATCATGAATCAATGCACCCATGGTCAAATTAAAATCGAACTCTGGTTTTCCCCTGGCACTGGTAGCCCCGGCGGCAAAGATGGCATGGCCGACATCGATGGCAACCGAGCAATCACAAACGCCTGCTTCGACATGCGTTGGATAGACGAATGCCAAAGTGACCACGAGACAAAATTGCCATAAACCGATCATAACGAGCCAGCCTTGGCTGGGACCAACGGGACAAAGGTCTCCCCATCGAGCAACAACGGCGCGGATGGCACGGAGTCCTGTTTAGCTGGTTTGGCATCAAGTTTTTTCAGTATGTCGAACAAACCGGTTGCTTTGGCCCGTTGTTCGGATGGAGCGACATTGGGATGGAATTGATCCTGACAAAATTGCACCATCCAGCGTGCGCTTTGATCGGTCTGGACCGTTGAAAGGTGTTGCAACAAGCAGCCATCATAATGGGCCAGTTCATCTTCAACATCCGGTCTGACATCGAGAAGACGGGCATTAACTGGTTTTGGATTACGGCGTTTACAGGCCAGTTGCAGATGTTGCGCGGCAATCTCGCTTTTGGCGGATTTGACATGCTTCAAGATGCAAGCCTGATAAGCGTCTGGGGAGGCAGCCTGGGCATTCAAGGGAATCAGAAGTACTGCCCATAAATATCGAATAGACATGATCTGCTTGCAGTGACTTGAGTTAATACCGTTCAAACCGATCCTGCCAAAGCAGGTATTGGATTCAAGCAAAATCCGCACCATTTTAATGATATTTTTTTATGTCACGTTACTTAGAAGAGGTCACCATTGGGCTTGCAAAGGTCGGAGGCGAGGCAAAAACAGGGGGAGTGGCAAAAGTCGGCGGGGTTGCAAAGGGGGTATGGCCTGTTGAGGGGGACGACGTGGTAGTGGGAGGAGTCGTGACCCCTGTGGAAGGTTGGGTGGAGGTTTGAGCGGAAGGGGTATCGGTTGAATGTTTTGTCTCTGGGGTAGACTCCTTGCGCTCTTCGGCGCACGCCTCGAAGACCCACCCCAACGAAGAGATAAAAAACAAAAGAAACAGCATACTCACATCATTGCGTATCATGATTCGATCTCGTTTGCGAATACGCCGTCTCGTGTCGAGACATCCAATTTGCACCTCCTCCAGATCCTCCATCTCCGGCATGG
>JADFYY010000110.1 GCA_015232825.1 Magnetococcales bacterium | reverse complement strand
TTTTAATAATTTAATTATTAGGGGTCCAGGGGGATTATCCCCCTGGTGGGGTCCAGGGGCGAAGCCCCTGGTTGGATTCAACGGTGGCTTTTTTTACTTTTTTCTGCGTGGGTCAGAAGTTCCTGGGTGAGGGTGTCCAGGGTTTCGTTGACTGCAGCAATCACAGAGGCGGCTTCCCTGGTAGCAGAGATGGTCTTTCCCGCAACATTGACGACGGTTTTGACTGAGGCGCGTTGATCATTGTTGTGGGCATTCCGTTCCACAGAAATGCGACCGTGGGTCAATGGCCCAAAACGCTGATCCAAATTGTCGAATTGCTTTTGGATGCGCTCCCGCAATTCGTCACCAATCTCTACTTGACGTCCTTCTATTTTTACTTCCATATTTAACCCCTTTCAAAATTGAAATGACTGGCTTAACAGCGGGTCAATCCTGATAGAATTGTTGACGACGCTTGGCTTTAGCCAGGGCAGCACTGCGTTCGGCCTCCCGTGTAAGAACCGGAATTGGAACAAGGGTGGGAACAGGCAATTGAAATGGTGCCAACATTTTGTTCAATCGGTCTGATGTGCGGCTCCAGTCAACCATCAGCAGAGCCAGCATGGTAAGCAGGAGCCCAATTCCCAGTTCCATGAGGTCTATGTCACTGGTCATTATTTCGGCAATTGGCATGTGGAACTCCTTGGGCATGGGTTAGAAAAGCATTGTTGAAAGGATTATACCACTTTCTTGAGGTCAAATTCCAGTATACCGACAGCACCGGCCCATTTCAATCGCGGAATTAAGTCGCGGACCTCAGAACGGTCCACAACGGTCTCTACCGCCTGCCAATTGGGATCGGTCAACGGGTTGATGGTTGGGGCTTGTAGACTGGGAAGCAGTGCTAGGACTTCGGCAATACGGGCAGAAGGAACGTTCATTTTGAGCATCGCTTTATGGCGTGCGGTCAGCGCGGCGTTCAATAACAAGGAGATCTGGTCGATTTTTGCCTTTTTCCAGGAGTTTTTAATCGCATCATGGTTGGCAATGATCATGGTGCGGGTCTCTAGCAGCTCCTCGACAATGCGCAATCCATGCGCCTTGATGGTGGAACCGGTTTCGGTGATCTCCACCACCGCATCCACCAATCCCTCCACCACCTTAGCCTCGGTGGCCCCCCAGGAGAAGATCACCTCTGCTTGAACCCCACGCTTATTTAAGTAGCGGCGGGTAAATTGTTCCAGTTCTGTGGCCACCCGTTTGCCATTGAGATCTTCCAGACATTGAATGGGAGAGTCTTGACGGGTGACCAGTACCCAGCGACAGGGACGGTTCGAGCTTTTAGAATACTCCAGGGCACCAATCTGGGCGACTTTCTCTTCGCATTCCCATTCGATGATCCAGTCTAGTCCAGTGAGACCCATATCCAAAGTGCCATCTGCCACATAACGGGCCATCTCTTGGGGACGAACCAGGGAGCAAGAGATTTCCTGATCGTCGATGCTCGGAAAATAGTTGCGAGAGCTGGGTGTGATCACCCAACCGGCCTGGGCAAACAGGTTGATGGTGGCTACCTCTAGGCTGCCTTTGGGTATGCCAAGTTTCAGTTGTGACATGTGGACATGGTCCTTGATGGTTGAAGAGAGTGCAATAAATTCGGGAGTTGATCAAAGTGATCTGCGACATGGTCAGGGCCTAGATCCCGCACGTCAATCCCCCGGTTGTAACCGTAGGAGAAGAGAATGACCGGAATACGGGCATTTCGTGCAGCCTGCAGATCGGTTTCTGAGTCGCCCAGCATGACCCCTTGTGCGGTTGGAACGCCAAGTTGCTTTAGGGCGTAAAACAGGGGACCAGGATCGGGTTTGCGCACCGGCAGAGTATCCCCACCAACAACAACAGAAAAAAAACGCATTAAATCCAACTGTTCCAGCATCAGACGCGCCAGCATTTCGGGTTTATTGGTAACCACAGCCATGGCAAAGCCCAAATCAGTCAGTCTGGCCAGAGTGGTAGAGACGTGAGGAAAGGGCACGGAGTGATCGGTCAAGTGAAGACGATAGTATTCCAGAAATTCCGTAACTGCAACCTCGAATTCGGGATCGTTGAGAGGCGATTCGGCCCCATCGCCCCAGAATCCACGAGCCAGCAAGGCGCGTGCCCCGTGTCCGACCAGATGTCGTACCCGCTCCAAAGGTAAAGGTGCAAAATTATGGCGTATCAGGACATGGTTCATGGCTCCCCAGAGATCCGGGGCCGAATCCACCAAGGCACCGTCTAAGTCAAACAAAAGTGCGCGGCAGTCCAGAGGTGCGGTCATGAGGCCCGTAGGTGACCAAGAAAGGGGAGTTCGCGGAACATTTGATTGTAATCAATACCATAACCCACTACAAACAGGTTTGGAATCTGAAATCCCACAAAATCCACCGAAACCTCTGTTGTGCGTCGAGAGGGTTTATCTAGCAAAACACAAGTTAAGAGTTCCCCAGCACCCTTGTTTAGTAACAGTTGTTTAGCAAAGGCCAAGGTGGAGCCGGTATCGAGTATGTCGTCCACCAGCAAAACCTGACGTTGGGATAAATCTTGGGTACACTCCAGACGGGTGATGATCTGGCCTGAACTCTGGGTTTTGGAGCCGTAAGAAGAGAGAACCATGAAATCCAGACACAAGGGAATCTGCAAGCGGGATAGGGCGCGCACCAGATCCGCAGCAAAAATAAACGCACCGTTCATGAGGGAGACCACGATACAATCGGCTTGCAGACGTGGGGCAATTTCGGCGGCCAAGGCGTTGATTCGTTCCTGAATGGTTTCTTCAGAAAAGAGGGTTTCAATCTCTGGTCGCATCAGGATTTCCTTTCTAGTAAGAAGACCACGACTGGGGCCAGTAGATTGGCGGTGGATTTTGGCAGTAACCATTTATTGAGGTGTCTCAAGGTTCTCCGTGGCAGATGACCACCGGCGGCCAGAGGGATTTGGCGAATAATACGGATGTCGAGTGCTGTGCAAAGATCTTGAAAGTCCAAAATGGTACACATGTGGATGTTGGGGGTGTTGTACCAGTGATGGGGAAGCAGGCGGGTACGTGGCATGCGTCCTGAAATCAGTAGACCAAAACGGATACGCCAGTAACCGAAATTGGGAAAGGAGACAATGATTTTTTTCCCGACTCGCAACATTTCATTCAAGACATACTGGGGACGATGAATCGCCTGAAGCGTATGAGAGAGAATGACGTAATCGAATGAATTGTCTTGATGGTCACTCAAGCCTTGGTCAATATCCCCGTGATAGACCGGAAGGCCTCGTGCGATACAGGCGTGAACCCCTTCGTGAGAGATTTCAACGCCGAATCCGCAGGCTTTTTGGCGTCGGATCAGTTGCTCTAGCAACAGTCCATCACCGCATCCTAAGTCAAGAACACGGGCCCCTTCGGTCACTAAATCAGCGATGACCTCTTGATCAATTCTAAGTTTAAGCAAATTTGACCTCGTTTTCCATTCAGCGTGCAATCCGGGTGAATTTGGTTCCCTCCAGGGAGAGGTTTACCATTAATCCTTTGTTATCAAAAACAAATCCAGCAATTGGATCCGAGATGTTCACGGTATTGATGTTTTTCCCGGTTCCCCATTCGATTAAAGCGACCGAGCCATCAACCCCCGCCACCCAACCGTCGCCAAGGCGAAAGTTGTCCAAGGCGGCCCGTGATAAAAAAACCAGAATGATCGACTTGGCCTGTGCCCCGATCTGCCAACCAAAAGAGGCTGCTACCGTGCTGTAATAATTCAAGGTTTTTTTATTGACAATCAGCGCACCCTCGCCATACTCCCCCCCGATCACCAATCCGGCTTGAAGCACGCTTGGAAAGACTAAAACCCCGGCTGCTTTTTTTAAAAACTCTTCACCTCCAACGACCTCCTTGGCAAATTGTTTCAAGGAGGCCTGTACCTTGATGTCGATCTCTTGTGCAGATTCGGCATATGCTTGAGTTGCTAGGCCAAGGGTGATGATGAATAAAAGAATTATGTAGATGCGATTTTTCATATTCATTCGATTATGTGTTTGTCCTTTTGAATGGATTTGTCACTAGGGTGGACAGTATAGTAAAAATCAACTGGCCAAGTCAACAGCAACGGGTGACTGGATTGCATTGGCCGGAAGGGGGTTCATCTTCTACGGCGGTGACGCAGGGGTTGCGCAAGGCCAGTCGGCAGGAACGGATGCCGAAGATCAGGATGGTGAAGACGATTCCCATGAAAAACAGGGCCAGTATGGCATCCAAACGATCATTGGCGACCACTTGGGCGACCTGTTCCAGGGTTTTTGCCGGGGCGACAATGAGGCCTTTGTTCAGGGCGTCGGCGAATTTCTCTGCATGGGCCAAAAAGCCGATTTTGATATTGGGCGAGAAGACCTTTTGAAAGCTGGCTATCATGGTGGAGACGATCAACCAGGAGGCCGGTAGAATGGTCACCCAAGCCAGTTTTTCTTGTTTTAGTTTAAATAGAATCACGGTTGCCACAATCATGGCGCATCCAGCCAGCATCTGGTTGGAGATGCCGAATAGGGGCCACAAGCTGTTGATGCCGCCGAATGGATCAATCACCCCTTGATAGAGGATATACCCCCAGGAACTCACCACCACGACCGTGGCCAGAATGGTGGAAATCCAAGAGGAGGTGATCGAACGTGGTTTGACCAATGCCCCAAACATATCTTGCACCATGAAGCGGCAGGCCCGTGTTCCGGTATCCACAGCGGTCAGGATGAACAGGGCTTCAAACAGGATGGCAAAGTGATACCAGAATCCCATCCAGGTCGTTCCACCAAAAATAGCCAGCAGATGGGCCATGCCAACGGCCAGAGTGGGAGCCCCTCCAGTGCGTGAGAGAAGGGTTTGTTCGCCGACCTGTTTGGTCAATTCGTTGATCATTTCAGGGGTGACGTGAAATCCCCAGGTGTTGATGACGGTGACTGCTTCGGAAAGCGTTGTGCCGAGTATGGCAACGGGTGAATTCATGGCAAAATAGATGCCGGGTTCTAAAATGGCGGCGGCGCATAAGGCCATGATGGCCACAAAAGACTCCATGAGCATGCCGCCATAGCCGATGAAACGGGCATCGAGTTCGTTGGGAATCATTTTTGGGGTGGTGCCAGAGGCGATTAGCGAGTGAAAGCCGGAACAGGCCCCACAGGCAATGGTGATGAATAAAAATGGGAAGAGGTCGCCGCTCCAAACCGGTCCGGTGCCATCGAGGAATTGGGTTGTGGCGGGCATTTTGAGTTCAGGCGCGGCCACGAAGACGCAGATGGCCAGTAGAAAGATGGTGCCGATTTTGAGAAAAGTGGAGAGATAATCTCGTGGGCAGAGCATCATCCAGACCGGCAAGATAGAGGCCAATGCACCATAGGCGATCAGGCCAGCGGTGATTTGTGGGCCGGTGAGGGTGAACAGTGGTCCAAGAACCGGATGGGTGGCCACATGACCGCCAGCGATGATGGCTAAAACCAGCAAGATGGCCCCGATAGCCGATATCTCCCCTACGTGGCCAGGACGGAGTTTTTTCATATAGATGCCCATGAATAGGGCGATTGGGATGGTCATGACCACAGTGAAGACCGACCAAGGGCTATGGGCCATGGCTTTGACCACGATCAGGCTGAGGACTGCCAGCAAAATGGTCATGATGCCAAAGATGCCGATCATGGCCACACCGCCAGGGATGGGGCCCATTTCGGAGCGAATGATTTCACCGAGCGAGCGTCCGCCACGGCGCATGGAAAAGGTGAGAATCATGAAGTCTTGAACGGCTCCAGCCACCACCACGCCGATTAGGATCCACAGCATGCCCGGCATATACCCCATTTGGGCTGCCAGTACGGGTCCGATCAATGGTCCCGCACCAGCAATGGCTGCGAAGTGGTGGCCAAATAAGACTATGCGGTTGGTTGGAACGAAGTCTTTATTATCATTATATTTAATTGCCGGTGTTGGCCGGTTGGCATCCAGTTTGAGGATGGTTTTGGCAATAAAAAGACTATAATAGCGATAGGCTAGGGCATAAGTGCATAAAGCGGCAGTGACCATCCAGACGGCATTGATGGATTCCCCGCGTGCGAGGGCCACCCGACCGAAGGCGAACGCCCCGATTATGGCAATGAGTGCGAAAGCCAATTTTTGCATGATTATAAACCTCGGCCAATTTTTAAATTATTAAAAAAAAAGAGAGGGTTTGGGAGATTCATCTCCCAAGGTTTTGCCTTTTTTATCGGTGTCTGTCAAGGTTAGACAGCTTGGCACTTTTTGCTTACGATGTGCAATGAAGTTGGATGATTATATACGAATGGGGAGTGGCTTGGCCAATTTTTTTTGTGACCCAGAACGAACAGGGTTTCGCAAACGTTACTATCCAAACACGACGACCTGCCAATGGTCGGATTGGCGATGGCAGTTGCGCCATCGTCTCCGCTCGTTGCAACAACTGGAGGAGATTTTCGATCTCTCTGTCGAAGAAAAAGCGGCCATCCAACGCCCACCATTTCCTCTGGCTATCACGCCCTATTATGCCAGCTTGATGGACCGCCAGGATTCGAATGACCCCTTGCGACGGACCCATATTCCGGTGATGGGGGAGTACCGTGTGCTTCCCGGTGAAGCAGACGACCCCTTGTGCGAGGAGCAGAATACCGTAGTGCCGGGGGTGGTGCATCGTTACCCGGATCGGGTGCTGTTTTTAGTGACTGGGGTGTGTGCCACCTATTGCCGCTATTGCTCCCGCTCCCGCATGATTGGCGACCAAGCGCAATTGGCACGTTCTTGGGATACCGCCATTGATTATATTGCCATGCATCCAGAAATCCGCGATGTACTGGTTTCGGGAGGGGATCCGTTGCGGCTTGCCAATGGTCTGCTCGATTCGCTTTTGCGCCGTTTGCGGGCGATTCCTCATGTGGAATTTTTGCGCATCGGCAGCAAAATTCCCTTGGTTTTGCCGATGCGTATCACCGCAAAACTAGTCAAAATATTAAAAAAATATCATCCTTTGGCCATGAGTATCCATGCCACTCACCCCAAGGAGTTGACCCTTGAGGCCAATCAGGCCCTCTCCAGACTGGCGGACGCAGGGATCATGCTTGGAAGCCAGACCGTGTTGTTGCGTGGTATCAACGATAACTTAGAGACCATCAGGCCATTGATGCACGGTTTGTTGAAAAATCGAGTCAAGCCCTATTATCTCTATCAGTGCGATCCGATCCGTGGTTCCGGCCATTTTCGCACACCGGTTGAGACTGGAATGTCCATCATAGCCGGATTGCGTGGCCATACCAGTGGCTATGCGGTCCCGGATTATGTCATCGACGCCCCTGGAGGAGGCGGGAAAATTCCTCTTGCCGCCAATGGCATGGTGGGACGCGAAGCGGGAATGGTGCTGTTGAAAAATTATCAAGCTGAAATTTATCGATATCCTGATCCAGTGGAATAATTTTCTATGATTATTGGCTTAACCTATGATTTGCGAGACGATTACAGACATCTTGGGCTGGATGAGGAGAAATTGGCTGAATTTGACCAGCCAGAGACCCTGGATGCCATTGAAGCGGCATTGCACAGTGGGGGGTATCAGACCATTCGGATTGGCAATGTTCGCGCCTTGGCCAGGGCATTGGTGGCTGGCCAGCGTTGGGATTTGGTGTTCAATATTGCCGAGGGGTTGCGTGGGCGCAGTCGTGAGGCCCAGGTGCCTGCATTGTTGGAAGCTTATGATATTCCCTATCTTTTTTCAGATCCATTGACTCTGGCTGTTTCATTAGACAAGGCTATGAGTAAGCGTTTGGTTCGGGATGCGGGCATTCCCACGGCACCTTTTGCTGTGTTGGATACCGAGGCCGACTTGAACCACTGTGCGGTGCCATGGCCGAATTTTTTGAAACCGCTTTATGAAGGGAGTGGCAAGGGGTGTTTGATGGATTCTTGTGTGGGGAGCCAGGAAGAACGGCTGGCCATTTTTCGTCATTTGCGTCAGCGGTTCGAGCAACCGGTTTTGGCGGAAACCCTTTTGCCGGGACGTGAGTTCACAGTGGCCATTGTGGGGAATAATGCGCGGATTCGGTTGTTGGCGGTTGCAGAAATTATTTTTGGCAAAGAGGCGGATTCTGGTTTTTATACCTTCAACAACAAGGAGTTCAGTTCAAGTCGCGTCACGTATCGACGGGTTGAGGATGCCGAAGCCAGGTTGGCCGGGGAGAACGGATTGGCTATTTATCGGCTTTTGGGGTGTCGGGATGCGGGACGGGTGGATTTTCGTGCTGATGGTAAGGGAATTCCGCAATTCTTGGAGATCAATCCCTTGGCGGGTCTGCATCCAACCCTCTCAGGCATGCCTATCATGGCCAAGCAGATGGGATGGGGGTATTCGCAGTTGATTCATGCCATGGTGGAGGGGGCTTTGGGGCGAATGTCTGGCAGGGAATAAAAAAAAGCCTCCTGGATGGTTAGGAGGCTTTTTTCAATGCAATTTGGGTTAACGACCTTTTGCTGCGCCTCTTGGTGCCGTGGCAGGTTTGGCGGCTGCGGGCTTGGCGGCGGCTGCAGGCTTAGCTGCGGGCTTGGCTGCGGGCTTGGCGGCTGCGGCGGGTTTGGCTGCTGCTGGTTGTTTTGAGACGGCCATATCTTCCTCCATGGAAGTAAGGTTGTTGTTGATAAGGTGTACATAATAAGCGGATCTTTCAATTAATGCAATCAAAATTCGGCGATTTTTTTCTTGACGTTCACGTTTTTTTTTGTCTTCCCTAGGGTCGGCGGTTGCTTGCATGCGGCAAAAGCAGCCCAAAATTTTGCACGGCATCGTATTTTGTTGGACGACACTGGACGATTTCGGCTAGAGTGTTTTGGAGCTTTTATCCAGCCAGGAGATTAAGCCATGCATTCTGCGATTGTTTTTGACTCATATGACTATGTTCGCAAACTGTGAAGTCGGCATGGATGAACGCCAAGCCGCCATCCAGGCTGAAGCCATGCTGGATTTAGTGGAAGAACGTTTGGTCACAAAGAAAGATTTGGCTGAACAAGATTTACGTTTGGCGGCCATTGAAGCCGGTCTTAAACGAGACATCAAGGAACTGGATGTCAGGCTGGCCTCTGTGGAAGCCAACCTCCGCAAAGAGATGGCCACTCTGGATGCCAATCTTAAGCGGGATATCAAAGAACTTGAAGTTAGGATGGACACCAAGGCGGAGTCCATTCAGTCAGAACTCAAGCGGGACATCAAAGAACTGGATGTCAAGATGGAAACCCGGTTCAAAGAACAGGATGCCAAAATGGAAGTCCGCTTTAAAGAACTGGAACTCCGTATGGTCATCAAGATGGGGGCCATGATTATTGCCGCCGTTGGTCTTATGCGAATGTGGCCCATTCAGGTGCAATACGTCCCACCATCCCCTCCGCACGCCCAAGAGATGCGCTGGTCTGCGCCATCTCCCGTGCCAGCACCTCCCCAGGTTCCTACCAAGTGATGTGAAAAATTCCATAGCCAGCATCTAGACGTAAAAATCATCCGATCCGACTTTTTCTCTGGCCGGGTATTCATTCGCTATTTCGTGAGCTTTGTTGTAGCGAATCATTTTATGATATGATTAATATCATTATTTATCCCTTGGTTGGAAACTATTCAGACTGAAAAGAGTATTG
>JADFYY010000010.1 GCA_015232825.1 Magnetococcales bacterium | reverse complement strand
CCCAGGCGTTTATCATTGGAAAAGAATACATCAATGGCCACCCCAGCACTTTAATACTCGGTGATAATATTTTCTATGGTCACGACTTGGTAAAGCAATTGAAGCACGCAAGCTTACGCAGCACTGGGGCCAGTGTATTTGCCTATCATGTACAAGACCCGGAACGCTACGGCATCGTCTCTTTTGATAAAAATCGGCGAGCCATCTCCATTGAAGAGAAGCCTAAGCAACCCAAAAGCCATTATGCGGTGACTGGGCTCTATTTTTATGATGAACAGGTGTGCGACATTGCGGCCAATATCAAACCATCGGCTCGTGGTGAGCTGGAAATCACCGATGTGAATAGACAATACCTGGAGCAAAACCAACTCCATGTAGAAATCATGGGACGCGGCTATGCTTGGCTAGATACGGGTACTCATGACTCTCTTTTGGAGGCTGCGAGTTTTATTGCCACTCTTCAAAAACGCCAAGGCCTGATGATTGCCTGCCCAGAAGAGATCGCCTTTGCTAACAAATGGATTGATGCAGATCAGGTGCAAAAATTGGCGTACCCATTGATCAAAAACGGCTACGGGCAATATTTGCTAAGTCTGCTTAAATAAAGAGAAAAAAATGCCTTACACCGTCTTGTCAACATCATTGCCTGAAGTGTTGGTTTTAGATCCCAAAATTTTTGGTGACAGTCGCGGCTTTTTTTTTGAAAGCTTCAATCAACGCGATTTTACCCAAGCCACTGGCCTTGATGGTCACTTTGTTCAGGACAACCATAGCCGCTCAAGTAAAGGCGTTCTTCGTGGCCTGCATTATCAGATTCAGCATCCCCAAGGAAAATTGGTTCGGGTGACTCACGGAGAAGTGTTTGATGTAGCTGTAGATTTACGCCGCAACTCACCAACCTTTGGAAAATGGGATGGAGTCATTCTCTCCGCCGAAAACAAGCATCAACTGTGGATTCCTCCCGGTTTCGCACATGGGTTTGTCGTGACCAGCGACTCTGCTGAATTTCTTTATAAAACAACAGACTACTGGCATCCTGAACACGAACGTTGTCTACTCTGGAATGACCCAGAGGTCGGCATTCAGTGGCCAATCGACTTCGAACCCATACTGGCCACCAAGGATGCTAACGGAAAACGCTTGCAAGACGCAGAAATTTTTGTAAATATTTAGGGTTCATTGCAATCTTTATCAATTCCAACAAAGAAAGAACCCTCCATGAAGATCAATTTATTCGTCCTTGACGAAATGGATCCCTCCCAGATCCAAAATCTTCTGACCCGTTCAGAAACCGACATCGAAAACCTTCTGACCCTGGTAAAACCCATCATCGACCGGGTAAAAACCGATGGGGATGCGGCTTTGGTTGACTTCAATGGCCAATTCGACAAAGTGGTCATGTCCACCTCCCAACTTAAAGCCAGTGAAGAGGAGTTTGAACAGGCCCGCCGCAATCTCCCAGACGACGTTAAAAAGGTCATCGAGAAGGCCGCCGCCAATATCCGCTCCTTTCATGAAGCCCAAATGCCGGACGCCATGTGGTTCAAGGAGATTCAACCGGGAATCATGGCGGGCGAGAAAATCAGCCCCATCCCTTCTGTGGGCCTGTACGTACCACGCGGCAAGGGCTCCTTTCCTTCAGTCATGCTCATGTTGGGACTGCCAGCGGTTATCGCCCGTGTCGGAAAAATCATCGTCTGCACCCCACCCGCCCCCGGTGGTGCAACCGACGACGCCACCTTGTACGCAGCCGAATTGTGTGGCATTCGCGATGTCTATAAAACCGGTGGCGCGCAAGCCATTGCCGCCATGGCCTATGGCACCGAAACCATACCCAAAGTCTGCAAAACCATTGGACCGGGCAGCAGCTATGTCTCCGCCGCCAAACGACTGCTCTACAGCAAAATCGATGTAGGAGCCCCCGCCGGTCCCAGTGAATCGATTATTCTCTGTGACGAACACGCCAACCCCCATACCGCTGCCCTAGACCTCCTGATCGAAGCGGAACATGGCACGGATTCCACGGCTATGCTGGTCACCCATGACCGTCAACTGGCTGAACGGGTTTTGGAGCTTCTCCCCGCCTTGATCAATGACCTGCCGGAAAACCGCCGAAATTTCTGCCAACATGTCCTATCCAACTATGGTGGCGTGGTCTTGACCTCTAGCTTGGCGGCCTCTGTAGCCTTTGTGAACGACTTTGCCCCAGAACATCTGGAAGTCATGACTCAAGATCCCTTGTTCGTGGCCAACGATATTCACAACGCTGGCGAGATTCTCCTGGGAGCCCACACCCCCATCACCATCGGCAATTTTGCCTTGGGCGTCAATGCCATCTTGCCAACTGGCGGATTTGCCAAGACCTTTTCTTGCGTCACGGTATTCGACTTCCTGAAACGCTCCTCCATTGGCTGGCTTAATCAACACGGTTACAACCAAATCAAAGAGACGGCCTTGCGCTTTGCCCAATATGAAGGCTTTGCCGCACATGCCGCCGCCATCAGCAAACGCACACCATAATCGTCTTGTATACAACCCCTGCGATCAGCAGGGGTTTTTCTCTCCCCCTCTCATGAGCCCGTTACCCATCACCGTATTGACCAGTGTTTTCAATGGTGCCTTGTATCTCGACGCCGCCATTGAAAGCGTTCTGGCGCAAAGTTTCACTGATTTCGAATTTTTACTAATCGATGACGCTTCCACAGACGCAACTCCCGCACTACTGGCCGCCTGGGCGCGACGGGATTCCCGCATTGTCCTGGTACGCAATCCATCCAATCTGGGTCTGACCAAGTCTCTAAACAAGGGAATTCGCCTAGCACGCGGCGAATGGATCGCCCGACAAGACGCAGACGACATCTCCCTCCCCCAACGATTGGAAAAACAAATGGCTTTCTTGGCCAACCATCCAGAAGTTGGCTTACTGGGAACCGGATCCATCCTGATCGATTCCCAAGGAAAAATTGCCAATCAAACCCTGCTAAACCCCACAGATCACACGGAAATCAAATGGCAATTACTTTATGATAACCCCTTTTATCACACCTCGACGATATTCCGCCGCGAATTAGGCTTACAACACCCTTATGATGAATCGTTGCGTTTTGGACAAGATTTTGAACTGTGGGGTCGTCTATTGACAGCAACCCAAGGAGCCAATCTTGCCGCGCCTTTGGTCTATTACCGTCATCATGATAATCGGATCAGCACAATCCATTACTCACAGCAAATTGAAAACGCTCTCGGTGTTATGCGTCAACGCATTCTCTCTCTCGTACCAGATCGGCCCTGGAGCCTGCAAGAGATCAAGGCCATGCGCACATTGGCCACATCTTCCTGGCCGACCCGTGGGGAAAGCGTAGAAACGGCATTATTATTGCTCAAACTTTTTGCCGCCTTTGCCGTTGGGGAGGGGCTCAATCCCAAAACGTTATCTGACCTGCAAGCTCGCCTTTTGGATCGTTTATGGCGTCTAGCACGCCATCTGCCCTTATTACGTGACCAAAAAACTCTATTAATCGCCATGTGGCGTTATGATAAATGGCAAACCCTGGCTTCACTGCGTAGGGAATTAAAAAGATTTATGGTCGGATGACTTTCCAACCCAAATGAGGCCACTCCAAAATCTCCAAAATCATGGCCAGAGCCCAAGTCAACAAGCAAGTTCCATGGATATCCCCTTCATCGTGTCCCAAGGAGATTTTCGCGCCATAGTACCCCTCTTGCGCCTTGCCAGGGGCATAGGAAAATCCTTTATCCCGATTCTGATGGGTACGAATCAGCGCAATGATCTCTTTGCATTTCTCTTGAATTTCCCCGAGACGATGATCGGTTTGCAACCCACAACGATGGACCACATACACCCAATCCACCACATGACATCCAGCCGGTGGCGGTCCTTGTAACAAGCACGTATCAATCAATGCCTCTGGATAATGAATCGGCATTTCAAGCCAATCCAAGGCGTTGAGAACCTTCATCGCCCCATTGATCAACTGACCACGCAAAGGAACCTGATTGGATAAAAAGTATCCACCGGTTTTGGGGTCAGCCAGAGAATCTAGAAAACGGCTCACCACAGCCGCCAAAGCCCTCTCTATCCCTTGAGTCTGGATAAATACCGCAAGCAGTGCTGTTTTGGCACCGGCACTCCAAGGTTGCGACCAATCGAGCTGCCGCAATCGGGTATTCAGTTGTTTCTCCTGTAAAGGAAACCCGCTGAAGGGTTTCCATGGCGTTTCGTTGTGCTGTGCCAAGGTGGCCAGAGCCTGTTTAGTCTCTGCCAGAATCGCATCTTGTTTGGGAGAAGGTGCGGGCAATCCAGATAGCCACCGCCGCATCTGCACCAAAAAATGTTCCTTGGGCAGGGGGATCCCATCCAGGAGAAACGGATCCATAAAAGGGGCCTCGGCCTCGGAAATGCGTTGATAGGATCGAATGAAATCGAGCCAAGCCTGTTGCTCCTGGTGGGAGCGCGTATCCCACAACCCAATGGTATATTCAATTTTATTGGCAAAACAACTAAATCCCAACCCTGCCGTGCGTCCAACCTTTGTCGCTCCACTGTAACAGGGAAGATATCGACCCGGTTGATCCCCGTAGCGCAAACCCGCCATAAAGCCTGCCACCTCTTCGCGCAATCCTACCAGCCAAGCGGCTGATTGAGAATCAATCTTCACCATGAAAATCTCCATCGATTAAAACTTGAACAGATAGAAATCAGTCGATATAGTTGACAAATGAACCTGTATTTTTGAAAAATATTCGCATACCGATGCTGTCTTGCCTTCAGGTAAAGTTATACCATGCCCGTTTCCATTGATTCCAGCCTAGACGTTGAACGCACTCAAGCGCGTATCCTCATTGTGGATGATCAGAAATTAAACCTGATTGTTCTTAAAAGCTTACTGCGACAGCATGGTTACAGCAATGTGGTCACCCTGGATGATCCACGCCAAGTTGAACCCTTATGGAAACAACAACGCTTTGATCTAATGCTCTTAGACTTAGAAATGCCGCACATGAGTGGCATTATGGTCATGCAGGCGTTAGGACGCATTGAAATTGACGCTTATCTGCCTATTTTGGTTATCACAGCCAACACCGAAGAGACCACCCGACTGGAAGCCTTGGCTCATGGTGCGCAAGATTTTCTCAACAAACCATTCAACCCATCGGAAGTACTCTCACGCATTCGCAACATGCTCACAGTGCGCCTGCTTTACAAGCGCATGGAAGAAAAAATCAACGAAAGAACCCGACAATTGCATGAGACTCGCCTGGAAGTAATCCGTTGTCTGGGTCGAGCCGCTGAGTACCGTGACAATGAAACCGGTCAACATGTGATCAGGATGGGACAATTTTCCGCTCATCTTGCTCGTCAAATGGGTTTGCCGGAAACGCACTGCGACCTGATTCTCAATGCCACTCCCATGCATGATGTTGGCAAAATTGGCATACCGGACCGTATTCTTCTCAAGCCAGGTCGTCTGGATCCAGAGGAGTTTGAGGTCATCAAAACCCATACTCTCATTGGCGGCAACATTCTTTCCGGCTACCATGAGGAACCCTTGATCACAGCCCATTTGATCGCCCTCACCCATCACGAAAAATGGAATGGTACTGGCTATCCAAAGGGGCTGAAGGGGGAAGAGATCCCCATCGAGAGTCGCATTTGCGCCGTGGCGGATGTTTTTGATGCTCTGACCTCTGTGCGACCCTATAAGCCAGCGTGGTCCATCGAAGATACCATCGCACTCATTAGCCGGGAGAGTGGCTCCCACTTTGACCCACAGGTCGTTGAGGCCTTGCTTAATGGGATGGACGTTATGCTTTCCATCAAAAAGACAATTTGCGACTAAACCATTCACATTAAAAACAAGTGGTTGATTTAAAATGCCCTTTTTGCCAAACAAACAACTTCTGGCCAATCGCCTGCTTCTGCCCTCTGGGATCAAAGCCATTCTGTGGGACATGGATGGCGTACTCATCGACTCTCTGGGTTTAGACATCAAGGTTTGCAATCAACTGATTGGAGACCTTTTTGGGGAGAGCGTTCACATCCCGGATGAGTTCATTCGTTCCATATTCGCCTTGCATCCTCCGGCTTTCTGGCAACGCATTTTTGATTATCTTCGCGAAAACCATCAGGTCCATTGCGATTCAGCAGTACAGGATAAAATGCTACAAACCTACGAAACCCTGCGCCTGGAGGCCACTTTTGATCTGCTGCTTGGCATTCAGGAGATCCTAGAGGATGCCCATAGCCTGAATATCAAAATGGCAGTGGTTTCTAACAACCTGACACGCGACGTGTTGACCATTTTGCAGCATGCTGGCATTGGCAACACCTTTGACTTAGTGGTCGGAAACGACATAAAAGGATTTCAAAAGAAACCAGCCCCAGATTGTTATCGATACGCCATAGAACAGTTGGGAGTAGCTGCGACGGAGTGTCTGGTGGTAGAGGACTCGTTGTTGGGACTGGAAGCGGGTTTCAGGGCTGGGTGTCACACGGTAGGAGTCACGACTGGCGGCACCCGCTTTGACACCCTAACAGAGTGCGGCATGGCCAATCACGTTTACACGGCTTTCACGCCATTGGAGCTATCCATTTTTCCGGGAGATATTCGCAAAAAACGGATTATCACCCCCAACGACTTTATCAGCCACATGGTGGAACACATTGCTTGGCGTCTCGGCCTAGAGATTCACTTGGAATGGAACAACGATCAATGGGGCGAGTTGGGATGGATGTTGGGACTCCGTTTGGCTGCCATTCCGCGTCATGCGGAACGGGCTGCGGCTTTGGGCATGATTGACGATGGCAGCGCGGAAATTTTAATTGATTTGACCACGGACCATCCGGGTGCGACCCTGCTGCCAAGCGGGGTTGACTTGGAATGGTTTTTAAATCTGCGTTGTGAGCAGGCCGCCTCTGGACGACCCATGTGGGAGCTGATGACCGGTATCGCGCAGGGGCTCGGTGGTTACATTGAGGTTCGACTGTGCGGGGCGGAAGATCCGCATCATGCTTGGGAAGGAATTTTTCGCACGCTGGGTATCGCTTTGCAGCGGATGTTGGTTTTGGTTCCCCCAACACCTAAATCCCAAATCCAATTCATTCTCCCGACTACAGGCCGTTTCACCTTGGAGGAGACCAGTGCAACGCGCTGCAAAGCCATACGCGCCACGGCTGAAAGTGAACTCTTAGTGACGGTCGATTTTTCGGGTCAATTTGGGCATCACTTCACTTTTGACGTCGCGGAATCGATCCGGGTAGGCAGTTTGCCCAATCTGCTGGAGAGTCTAGCGGATGCCGCTGGCTTTTCGCTTCAAGTGGAGTGCCATGCCTTGGCATTGAGTTCCAGCCATGTCGTCTTGGAGGATACTGGATTATTATTGGGACGGGTATTGTTAGAGATCCTCAAAGTGCGCATGGAGGAGACCGGAGTCAATGGTGCGGGTAGCAGCATTCGGCACCCTGAGGATTTGGAACGTTTTCCGTTACGGGTTGGATTGAGCGTTGAAGGACGAAAGTTTCTCTCGCTGATTCCGCTCAATGACTCGCAAGAGACCTTGCGCAAACGATTCTTGGTGGGGCACGATGTGTTGCATGGCATTCGTTCTGAGGATCTGGATGATTTTCTCGATGGGTTGGTGGGCGGCCTTTCGGCCTCTTTGGTCATACATTTTCAGACCATTCCATCCCCAGAGAGCGGGTGGCCAATGATTTTTAACCATCTGGGATTGGCTCTGCAAGAAACCTTTGCCATCAACCCGTTGCGCAAGGGAATGCCTCCAGGGGTCAAAGCGACGCTGTTATAGTCTTATCTGCCAAGGATGAACCATGAACATTCGTGTCCGACCAAACATTCACGCCCTTACGGCCTATGCCCCACCCTGGACTGGTCTGGACCGCACGCGCTACCTTCGTCTGGATTTAAATGAGAACACCCGCGCGCTTCCCCCAGAGATTCGACCGGCCTTGGAACGTTTCTGGGAGAGTGGTGCGGCCTCTCGTTATCCCGAATACCTTGAATTTCTCCCCAAGCTGGCGGCGTATGTAGGGGTTGATGAAAATCAATTGATCCTGACCAATGGTTCGGATCAGGGCATTGAGATTGTCTTACGCGCCTTTCTTGATCCTGGTGATGGCATGGTGGTGGCCCAACCAGAGTTTCCCATATTCTCGCATGCGGCCAAGATCATTGGTGCCCAAGTGCAAGGGGTGCCGTTTAATGCGGATTTAAGTTTTCCATCGGACTCCTTTCTGGAAGCCATCAACGCCAACACCCGACTGGTTGTATTGATCAACCCCAACAATCCGACGGGTTCCACCGTACCGATGGAGATCATTCAGACGGTATTGGCTCGACATCCCAATCTTCCGATTTTGGTAGACGAGGCCTATTTTGAATTTACCGGGATCACCTGTTTGGAGTTATTACGCAACCATAGTAATTTAATCGTGATTCGCACCTTTTCCAAGGCGTTTGCCATGGCTGGATTGCGTCTTGGCTATGTCATTGCCCATCCAGAGATGATTGGTGAATTGAACAAAGTGCGCGGCCCCTTTGATGTCAACGCCTGTGCCGTGGCTGTAGCCTCCGCGCAATTGGACCTCTTGCACCTATCACAAGGGTATGTGCGTGAGGTCATGACTCAGGGAAAACCCTTTGTTGAAAACGCCTTTCGGGAACATGGAGTCCAATTTTTCCCAGCTTCAGCCAATTTCATGTTGGTTCAACCCTTAGACCGCGACCAAGCTGTGGCTGCCATGAAAGAGCAGGGCATCTTGGTCAGACCCATGGTCGCCCCTTCCTTGCTCAAGACCTTTCGTTTGACTTTGGGGCCTTTGGAGGAGATGGAAAAATTTATAACAAAATTTTTACTTTACACAAATAAACTAAAAGAACGAGTTTATCCGTGAAAATTGGAGGGCAAAAAGATGACTGTTACTATTGCTATTAGGGACATTGTTTTTGAAGGTGAACAAGTTCAAACAAAAAATCTATCAAATGATTTTGAACAAGCATATATTGTTTGGAAATATTTGAATTCTCAAATTAGTATAGGAAAACTCTCTGAGCTTTTAAATTTTAACATAGAGGAAGCTAAACAATTTTTACATGGTATAGGTATTCCGACAAGCAGAAGTTTAGGGAGTGATCTAGATTCTGTAATGAAAGAAAACATGACAAAAGTTGCTGTAAATTTAGGACTTGATTTATAATCCATGAATATCGCAATACTCGATACAAATGTTATCATAAAGCTTAGAAAAGCTATGATAATTGATTATCTTGGTGGGTTATTCGATAAAATTATTGTGCCAGAAGCAGTTAAAAACGAATGCATGGATTATTTTAGTAAAATTGAACTTAATAAATCATTTTTTGAGATTGTTTGTGTTTCTAAATTATTAAAAATTTCTGGGATTGGTCTTGGAGAGTTAGAGGTTATCAGTATTGCTGTTGAAAGAAATATCCCTGTTATTTGTACGGATGATAAGAAGGCAACGAAAAAGGCATTGCAGTATAATTTAATACCATTAACAACCTACTCATTGTTGGTGTTTTTCAAAAAAAAAGGGCTAATTAAGTCAGTAAAAAAATATTTAGATTTAATGTTGGCGAATGGAGAATTCTTTGAAAATGAACTGTATGTTGATATATTAAGATTAGCTGGTGAAACAAATTAATGTTTATAATATGAAGCCATCACAGAACGTTCTTTCTGGTTCAATTAAAAAATTATTTATGGCTCTATTTGGGTTCCATGGTGCTGAATGCTGGATTTGGTAGTCCTGTGCATGTAGTGATTGTAAGATTTGACTTTCTTTAACTGACATAGGACCGTATGAATTCACTTAAAAACTTGGCTGTTTTGGAAGACTCCATGAACCCAATCCTAAAAAATTTTATCATTGGTGCTAGTAGCGCAGTGAGCTTTTTTTTAAGCATAGAGAATAGTAAGTTTTATAACAATACCAATAAAATCAGCACTTCAGGTCAGACGGCATCGACGTTCAGACCGATGACTATCACAGATGCAGACGAGTTTGATTCTCTTGCTTTGTTGAGCGATTGGCAAAGCGTTGGTGATGACCTTCGACACGCGGCCTCGTGCATCCATGATCAAGACCTTCTCCGACAAGATGACTGCTGCCGTTTTCATTGGCCGGTTTGTCAAAGAAATACCACCAGGAATCGTCATACGCGCCCGAATGCGGCTGATCCAAATTCATAATGCTTTGCGAGTGGATGATCTTCGTCTGCCTCCATCCAACCGTTTGGAAAAACTAACGGGGAAACGAGAAGATCAATGGAGCATTCGGATTAATGACCAATGGAGGGTTTGCTTCCGATTCATGGATAAAGATGCTTTTGATGTGGAAATTGTTGACTACCATTAAGGAGATACTATGACCATCCAAATGGAAGATATCCAACATCTCAACATAGATGATATAACCACTGGGGAACGCATTTCTCCCATACATCCAGGCGAATTTCTGAAAGAAATCATAGATGAACTGGGACTCAGCCAATACCAACTGGCCAAATCGATTGGCATTTCGGCTATACAAATCGGTCAGATCATTCATGCTCATCGCCCAGTAACGGCAGAAATGGCTTTGCGCCTAGGTTTGTTTTTCGATCACTCCCCAGAATACTGGATAGGGTTACAAACCCAATACGATATTGAAATGGCCAAAAATTCGATGCTTGATCGATTACGTATGGAAATCACCCCGCTCCATGCCGCATGATGCCATGGTTCGTTTTGCACAGGCTTCATTTTTTTTTATTTTGAAAGAACCAATTGTTCCACCTCAGAGGTTAAACGGGCAGCCGCCTCCAGCTTACCAGCCCCTCTGGCAATCACAATACGGTTGAGCTTGATGCGAGTCTTGTTTGTGAACAGTTCCTGATTTGTGAACCCATTATCAGAAGTCAATAACGGCTCAGCGCGTCGATAAAGAGAGTCGGCACGGCTTTTTAATTCATACAGACGATACTGTTCGGTCAACCGTTTTTTCTCATCTCCAGCAGCATGAATGGAGGTGTCTGGCAGATTGGCCAACAAAAATGCGGTGTTGGCCAAGGTGTAGAAGCCACTTTTTTGGCTACCCATCCCCCACTCCAACGCTTCCAGACGGTTGGCTAAATGAGCGATTCTGTCAGGATTGACAGACTCCCTAGCCAAAAACATCTCCACCGCAATTTTGGAAAGATTGTACAAATTGACGCGATTGCCAAAATTCAAATTGAGCTTTTCGGTCAAAATCAACGAAGCAAAGATTGACTCCAAAGCAGCCGCACGTTGGCCAAGACGGAATTGCATCAAGCCAATTTGATTTAAAAGTATCGATTTTTCAGTCAGATCTCCTGTATTGGCAGAGTCAGAAAGGAGTGCCTGTTTTTTTTGCAAAAAACGCAAGGCGAGTTCTGGTTCCTCCAGTGCCTCATAAACCTTGGCAACAAAACTAAACAGCAATTTTTCCTCACCACTGCGATCAAAGCCCAAAGCCGCTTGCGAACCGTGTTCTCCCAGAGAGAGCACCAAACTAAAAAATCCCTTATCCGCAGGGCGTTCTTTTTTGCCATATTTTTCCAGCAGAGTCAGACTGTTTAAAAAACAGGTTAAAGCCTCTTGCAAGGCAGTACGGTCAACGGGATTTGAAGGGAGCGCGGATTGATAAAGATTGATACCCATGTTTCTTTTCAGCAAGGCGAGATTGTCACTTTTGTTCAAGGCCAGATTTCCCTCTAGCACCTGAGCAAAATGGGTGACGGCCTGCGCATGCTCCCCCAAAGTTTGATGAGCCAGGGCCAGTCGTTCGGTGACATCCAGACGAAGAACCGGTTGAGACTCTGGCAAAAGCTCCAGTGCCTTGCGATAAAAAGAGATGGCCTCCTGAGTATGATCGGTTTTGAAAGCACTCTCTCCCATTTTGCGATGCAGCAAGGCATTGGCAAGAGGATCGGCCAGAGGACGATTGCGTTGAGTCCAACGGGTAAAATAACGATAAGCCTCGCTGTGATTTTTCATGGTGAAAAAAAGATTGCCCAGGTTAAGCAACAAATTGGCCTCCATTTGGGGGGCCATGGTGCGATCTGTCAACCGCAAAGCCGTCTGATAGGAGTCTGCGGCCTGCTCTAGGTCTCCTTGCTCTCCTTTACTCTGGATCTTGTATTGTTCATGGGTCCAGGCCAATGTCTGGTGAAAAAAGGAGATATTGGGCGATTGCTCTACCGCTTTGGTCAAAAGGGCAATGATGGCCGGAAAATCCAGGGATGGCTCATAAGTGAGGGCCAAGGCATAAGTATAAAGTCGCAAGGGATCCTGGGGATTTTGCTCTGCCAGTCTCTGATAATGGCTCAGGATCTCTCCCCCTTTGCCCAGCATCCCCTGAGTGGCGACGTACTCCCGGTGAGCCTCCACGGCATCTGGATGGTCTGCGATAATCTGACCAAGAGCCTTGACTGCCTCCTTGGGGTCGCCAAGATCTCGTTGTTCAATGGCAGCCTGTACCCGTTGCTGGATCATAAGCGTTTTGGCCCGTTTACGCTCTACATCGGTCAGATCTGCTATTTGTAACAATTCGGCCAGTGCCGTGGCTGCTCGTGCGTTGGCATTCAGCCGAATCAACCGTTCCGCTTCCCACCACAGGCTTTTTTTCCTCTCCTCCACCAATTCTGGGTCTCCTTTTGGGATCCCCTCCAGGGTGGCAACGGTTTTTTCCTCTTCACCGTTATCTTGATAAATTTGGGCAATACGCAGCAATGCGGAGGCTCTTAAATGTTTTAATTCTTTATTTTCATGGATTACTTTTTGAAGGGATGCAATTTTGAGATGAAAAGTCTCCCCCTTTTCGCTGACGGCAATGGCTTGCGCAATGGCCCGCATCCCCCAACGGTGTTTTTCTCCAATGGTGCGAATGATTTGCAAAGAGACGCGCTTCAAACCGGCTTCATCGCCCAGCATCCGATAGATTTGACCACGCACAAAAAGGGCCTGGACGCGCCACTCTTTGTTTTCCATTGTGTCGATGGCGGTGAGTTGTTTTTGGGCAGAAACGGCGTCACCTGCCAGCAAAAACAGGCGGCTGATTTCGAGATTAGCACGGACGAAAACGTGTTGCTCATTGGGCCATTGTTTCATGATTTTCAGTATAGAAGCCACTCCTTCGAGTGCTAGGGTATGCAATTCATCTAGACTGACACGCGGGGTTGCTTCGTAAATGGCAAGGGCCGTGGCATGAATCGAAGCCAAGGCCCCTATTGCTCCTGGGGTGCGTAGGTACGGATTGAGGAGGGCGCGTGCCTTTTGGAACGCATTATTTTCTTGCAAAAAATATAAAAATTCCAGATCGTTGGACAATCTTTGATTCGCTGGAATCCGTGCTGGGTTGGCGGACAGATTGCCAAGAATCATCAATCCTAAGTCTGTTTGTCCACTGGTCAAATAACGGGCTGCCTGGGTTTGTGCCTGAAGCGGATTTTCATAAAATTGCAAGAATGAATCGATATCGATTCGGTAGATCTCCCCATCTTGGATATCACCATAATAGACCCATGAATTAACGGCCACTGGATGTTGATGTGTGGAGCCATCAGGGGTCAATTGATAGGGGTCGATCAACCCTTTGTCTGACTCAAATCTGGCCATCCATAGGGTGGAGCGGGTGTCGTCTTCGGGGGAGGATCGGGTAAAAAAGAGGCGGTCTGGCATGACAAAGTGGGGGTCGTGGTTCAGCTCGACTCCCGTGGCAAGTGGGATGATCTCTTGTGGCTTGGCCAACTGCAGAGCAACCAACTCTCCTTCGCGAGAGCAGATGAGCCAATCCGCAGGTCCAAAGGTACAAGAGGAGGCACCCGTCAGAAGTGTGGTCTCTTTTTCGGTCTCCAAGGATCGGAGCCGGACGGCTTGGGGTTCAGAGGGTGTAGGCAGACGTGTGTAGAGAATGGAGAGATTGTCAGGACTCCAGAGTGGAGCGGTTTCGCCATACGTGCGGTCGGTCAATTTTTTTCTTTCGCCGCTTTTCACCTCCATCAAGTAGATGTCCCCTCGTGGGTCGCTCTCCTGAGAGACATAGAGCAGACGGGAGCCATCCTGATTCAAAGCTGGCGCCTCGTCTGCGGCGGGGTGGTTGGTCAGTTGTCTGGGTACGGCCACGTTGCCAGCTTCCAGATCCTGCAACCAAATATCCCGATTGCCGCTACGGTTGGAGACAAAGGCCAACAGACGACCGTCGCGACTGATGGAAGGTGCGAAATCGAAATCGGGATGAACGATCACCGGTTCCGCCAATGCACCTTTTGTCCCGATGAACAGGGCGAGCGAAAAGAGTATGAACAGGATGAATCTCATGCTGAAACGCTACAGCATGCGCGGCGACAAATCAATACAGTATCACCATTTTTGACACCTAAAAAGCGTCGTTTACATCCAAAATTTGAATTGATACCGATTGACTAATCTTGGCACCAACATTTAACGCAACGTTACATTAGCCAGTTTTTCATAGCTTCGGATGCGTTTAATATCCAAGCTTTTCATGATTGGTAAGATTTCGGCATCGAAAAACTCTTTTCCCTTTTTGAGTTGCTCTTCATCTGTCAAAGACCACTCAGGCCCCAGTTGGTCTTTGAGAGAACGATTGTCTTTTAAGACATTTGAAGGCATGCTCTATACTCCTGGAAATCGAGGGTGGCAGTTAGACGTAGTCTGAACTCCTCATGTCAATTTCTAAACTTACAAAAAAGATTGGAGGGTGATTGATGTTTATGGGTTATCTTGTTGTGATTGCAACAGGTGTGGGTATCTTGTTATCCACCAACAGTTTAACCGGGGTGTAGAGATCCACTTTTTCTGCATCAGTTTCCAATGAAATAATCAAGGCATATCGGACTTCTTTTCCCTGGTAAGTTTCCCTTTCTTTCCACCAACCAACCGTCGGGTGGATTGCAATAAATCCGCAGTTGGCCAAGTCCTGTCCTGAGCCGTTCCAGATGTCTGCATGTAAAGATCCGTTTGTGTGACTTTGTTCGCCAAAAGTCCATCCTATTGATTTACTCTTTTCGTCCGATTCTTTTTGTTGTGCTTTTGAAATGCGTGCTAAAAAATTTTGGACAGTTTCGTATGGGCGTTTCAGATGAAAACGTAGGCCATGGGATGCGTATGAGTATTTTCCTTTGTATCCGCGATGAGAGGGATTTCCATCAATGAAATAGGAAAGTGTGACGCGCAAGCGTACATTCTGAATTCCTATCGATTCCAATACAATTTTTGGCCATGGAAGGGCATAAAATCGCATGTCTTTCATGACACCACCCAGTTCAAATGGAACAATTTGGTCTTGGATAATCAGATTGAAACGATTCCTGGCAGACCAAAGGGCGCGGTTCATATCGGGAACGCCAAAACCATACATACGGAGCAGTGCCAACTTGTCTGTTTTGGTTTTTGCTTTGCTCAGTTTGTCTTTCATGGTTTCTGTCCATTCCGCAGAATGTACCATCAATGCACGGATTGTTTCTGGCCAATAGTCGGGGAAATGATATTGCAATTCAGCCGCAAAACGAGCGGCCAAGGCCGTGGCTGCACTGGTGTCGCCTATCGTTGTAAAAGCAGATAATGTGACCTGAGGATGCGTGGTCAACAGTTGCAGATCATCGGGGGTGTCCCATATTGTATTGTTTTGACTAGCAGCAAGATTGCCACCTTCAAACACAATATCAGGCTTGATGGGCCAAAGTTTTTTATCCCATTCGACCCTGAGGCGGATTGGAAGCCTCAGCCAAGGCGACACCCCCAGACGTGATGGGGCCATAATCTTTTTCAGCACTGTTGTTTGATGTTGGTAAAATTCGGACAGATTCCAAACGATGATTGATTGTTATCGGACCGGATGAAGCCAGGGCATCCGCTAAATCGCCATAAAGAGTAACACCCGCCATTAGTGTCCCATGTGCTGCGGGGGGCAAATTGTCACTTGTGGGCCAAAGAGGTCCAGACCCAAAGGAATGGCAATCAGGGACATTCAAGAAGGGGGCAAGCAATCGATGTCCTCTGTTAACACCTGTATCTAAAAGGCAAACATGGGAGCGAGTTGATTCGGGTGACTGGGTACGGTCCAGTAAATCTTGTGCCCACTCTTGTTGTTCTGTTGGTGAAAGATCCATAAAAAAAGAAGGTATATTGCCCGCTTGCCTGAGTTCAGCCACTCCACCGACTCCAAGACAAAGGATTTGCATATCGTCGAATGTGGCGAATAAATTAAAGATGGTGCGATCAGGAAAAAATACAGGTTTTCCTTGAGTAAGGGAGAGTCGTTGAATGGCCGTGGTAAGCGATTGATAAGAGTCAGGGAGAATCCATACTTCCCACCAAGTCAGTTGATTTTCGGTTGGCATCTGTTCGGGGGAATCGGTCCATAATTGGGACAACGTTCCAGGTTCAAACGATTCCATGCCTTCAATAAATTTTGTCTTAGCCTTTGAAATGCTAATATTTTCTGAGTAGCTGTTGATTAATTGCCTGAAAACGTCTTCGGCATCAGAAGGGATAAAAATACTGGCCAACTGATAGCCATCCTTTCCTGGCGTCACTGAAAGTAATTGAACTCCAGGTATCTCATTTTCAAAAAATTCCAGCTTGAAATCAAAATATGAAAGGCATTCAATCTGTAAAATATATCCGTAAGCGGTTCCTAGAACGCTTAAAAGTTTGCTTGACTGTTTTATGGTTTTAGATATCGCATAATTAAAAGATTTTTTTAATTTATCTCCATGTTCTTTATAATTTCTTACAGGCCACTTTTGTGATGATTTTATTTCGCGTGACTTGTAACCATATATTTTCTTTTCGCCAAAAATTTGTACATTCAGGTGAGGTTGCTGATCTGGTGTGTGTGCCATGATATGATCCTTTATTTATATTTTTAATTTTTCATATTGTTTCTTTTCCTTGTCCTGTTGTCAATGGCATTTATGACCATGCTCGATTTTATTGACTCATGGTCTTGCAAGATGGCATTTTTCGCGGCATCCTTGGCAGACTGAACGACTTCAGCATGACTTAATCCGACTGCTCTATGCGAGATGGTGGACCATTCCACGTCTTTGGTATTAAAACGGGCGAGATGGGAGGTTAAAAGAGTGGTGATTTCTTCTGTGTCGGGTAGGGTGTATTCCAAAACATCATCAAATCGGCGGAAGAGTGCGCTGTCTAGCAAGTTGGGGTGATTGGTCGCGGCCACGATGACACTGTTGGAACAATCCTCTTCCATGAATTGCAAAAAAGAGTTGAGGATGCGTCGCACTTCACCAACATCGTTGTTGGAGTCACGATGCGAACCGATGGCATCAAATTCGTCAAATAGGTAGACCCCTCGTGTCTGGGCAATAGCATCGAAGATAAGACGCAACTTGGCTGCTGTTTCTCCCATGAATTTTGTAATTACTGTATCCAGACGAATAGTGAATAAGGGGATGTGCAGTTCACCAGCCAAAATTCTGGCGGTCAGGGTCTTGCCTGTGCCGGGGGGGCCAATCAAAAGAACTTTGTGCCGGGGAAGCAGGCCGTAAGCCTGAATTTTATCCCGTTGACGTTGCTCAATGAGGATCTGTGCAAGACGGTTTTTGAGTTCCAGAGAAACGGCCAGATCCCCTATGCGGTCCTTGGAGAAATTGGCGGTTAACAAGCCCGTCAGTTCCCCTTTGGGGCGTATGATGGGGATCGGGTCGTTGTTTACAGGGATAGAAGATCGGTTTTCTTTGACACGATCAATCAAGTCCATTAACTCTTTTGCCATGGTTTTGTGGCCCTGGCGTGACTCGTGCGCGGCAATTTGCATGGCTACGGAAAGGAAACGGACATCGTCCTTATCGCTGTAACTTTTTAAAAGCGCAACAATTTGTTCAGCAGTGGCCATAATTCCCTGGATGTGAAAAAAAGATGAATATGTAATGTTTTCTTGTAGCGTGGCAAGCTGTTATGCTTCAACTAACCAATTTGTGCGGCGGGGTATACGGCCACGTTGCTGGTTTCTCCAGACCTCATCATTTGGTAAGACATAAACCAAAAGTCCGGGAGAACGTTCATTCTCCCGGACCCTAAAAACATCAACTGGCCAAAGCCATCCACTCCACTTCCTCTTCCTCGGCCATGGTTGCGGCCAGAACAGGCATGGGTTGACGCTGCAAAATCTCCTCAGCCATCTGCACCATGCTGACCACCTCAGCCTCTGTCGTCCTCTCATCTTCTGGCAAGGCCTCCAACGGATTGGCGACAAAACTGGCAAACAGACGCAAATCTTCAGCTTCCTGCTCTTCTGCGGAGATCGTCTCACCAAGAGGCATCTCCAAATCCATCATGGTGGAAAAATCATCCTCCATGTCAGAAATGGCATCAAATGCCCGATCCATGGTTTCCGCCTCTGCGTCGATGCGTGACTCATCTGGGAGTTCCTCCTGGATATCAACCACATGCGCATAACTGAATGGCTGGCTCTCTGGGATTTCCGCCTCTTGAGAGACCACCTCTGGTGCAACACTCTCCTCTACGCTCTCTTCAGTGAGGATAACCTCTTCTTGGGCAACCTCGACTTTAGTCACAATCTCCTCAGTCGGGGCAGAGACAGCTTCCGTATTAACAGATTCAACAACCTCTGGTTCACTGACCGGGGTGGCAGACGTGACCGTGATCATGGAGAGTAGAATCCTGGATACCTCGGAGATTTCATTCAGATTGGCACCATCCTCCATGGCAACCTGTAATCTCTGCATGCCAGCCACCAACGACTCCCGTAACGACTCCTCCATGGTTGGCGCATTTGCCGCTAAAAACTGCTTTACCTTATACAAAGTGCCATCCGCCTGATTGATCATCTGCACCATCCGTTGTTTCTTCGCATCCTCCTCGGCATGCAGCTTGGCATCTTGGATCATTCTCTGGATCTCTTGCTCTGTCAAACCACCCGACACCTTGACGCGAATGGATTGTTCCCGGCCTGTAGCCTTATCAAAGGCCGTGGCCTTGACCATGCCATCGGCATCGACAACAAAAGAGACCTCAATCCTTGGCGTGCCGCGTGGTGCGGCGGGAATGCCATCCAGGGTAAACTCGCCCAAGAAATGATTGGCATTAAAAACCGCTCGCTCTCCCTGAGCCACCCGCACCGTGGCAAATTTCTGGTTGTCCATGACCGTGGAAAAGGTCTTGGTGAACAAACAAGGAATGGTTTCATTTTTGGGAATCAACACATTGAAAATTCCCCCTTTGGTCTCGATACCAAAGGATAATGGCGTGACATCCAACAACAATACATCGCGAATCTCGCCACCCAGCACTCCTCCTTGAATAGCGGCTCCCATGGCCACAATCTCATCGGGATTGACCCCCACACGCGGTTCCATGCCAAAGAAATTGGCAACGGCCTGACGGATCTTGGGCATACGGGTCATGCCACCCGCCAAAATGACCTCATCAATGGCCTCCACGCCGATTCCTGCATCCTTGAGTGCTGCGGCACAAGGAAGCATGGTCCGTTGAATCAACTCATCCACCAACTCTTCCAATTTGGAACGTGTCAGGGTCAGACGCAAATTTTTGGGACCGGTCGCATCAAAGCACAAAAAGGGCAAATTGATCTCGGTACGCAGACTGGTGGATAACTCGATCCGCGCGACTTCTACAGCTTCCTTGATCCGCTGCAACGCCTCCTTATCCAGACGCGGATCCATATGATGGATCTGCATAAACTCTTCCGCCACATAATTGATGACGCATTGATCAAAATCCTCTCCCCCCAGGAAAGTATCCCCGTTGGTGGCCTTGACCTGAAAAACCCCCTCGCCGATCTCCAGAATAGAGATATCAAACGTGCCTCCGCCCAGATCGAAAACCGCGATGGTTTTACCCTCATCCTTTTCCAATCCATAGGCCAATGCAGCGGCGGTCGGTTCGTTAATGATGCGTTGCACATTCAATCCAGCAATGCGTCCAGCGTCGCGCGTGGCTTGCCGTTGGGCCTCAGTAAAATAGGCTGGCACCGTGATCACCGCATCCCGAACGGTTTCACCTAAAGACTCCTCGGCGATTTTTTTCATTTTTTGCAAAATAATGGCCGACACCTCCGCAGGAGCCATTTTCTGTCCCCAAACCTCCACCCCAGCATCACCGTTGTCCAATTCGATGATCTTGTAGGCGACCATCTTTTTCTCCCGTTGAATGATCGGGTCATTGAAGCGGCGGCCCATGAGACGTTTGATCGCAAACAACGTATTTTCCGGGTTGACCACCATCTGCCGTTTGGCAGTCTGCCCCACCCGACGCTCCCCATCTGCGGCATACGCCACCATGGAAGGGGTGGTCCGTCCACCTTCCATGTTCGCAAGAACAATGGCTTCGCCATTTTCCAACACGGACACGCAAGAATTAGTGGTGCCCAAATCAATACCGATTATTTTGCTCATGTCAACATCCTTATGTTTCTAAGTTTACGATCAAGAAAAAATTGAGGTCACGCTGACCATTGTTAATCCTGTTATAGAAAGTTGCAATAACTATGCCGCTTCTATAATTCAATCATTTCAATTCGTTGTTCTTGATTGTCAAAAAGGTTGCAGACAAAGAGGCGTCAAAAAAAAGTCGGCAGGGGTGAAGGTCTTATTTGGATTCCATACGCACAGCGGTATTTTGCGCACCCCCTTCGATACGGGCAAGATGAAACACCGCGCACGGATCTGGTGTGTCCCCGTTGGCCAACTCTTGAAACAGCGGCATAGACGCTTCAGGATGACCCATTTCCAACAAGGAATAGGCCTCTCGATACCGTTGAATGGCCGGAGATGTGGCCCGCTCTTGGGTTAAAGGTTCAAAAACCGTGATAGGCAAGGTCTTGCCCTTCAAAATCACCGCCGCTATGGGACGGGCGGGCAGATGGACACAACGACTGGCCGTCTCTTCGGAAACGGCAACCCGACTGCCGATATACTTGTTGAATCCCTCCAGACGAGCGGCAATGTTGACCGCGTCTCCCAAAGAGGTGTACTGAAAACGATCTTCCGAACCCATGTTGCCAATGGCGGCATAGCCGGTATGGACACCAATCCGGGTGATGCCAAAATCAATCCCTTGTTGGCGCATCTGTTGCTGAAAAGATAGGGCAAAAAGATCCATCTCCAAGGCGCAAGCCATGGCCCTGGCTGGGTGATCGGCCTGACGGGCTGGCGCGCCGAACAGGGCGAACACCGCATCCCCAATAAAATTGATCACCGTCCCCTCGTGACGCAAAATCACTTGGCACAAACCATTTAAATACTGATTCAACAAGTGGGTCAATGCAGTAGCATCCACTTTCTCGGAAAATGTAGTAAAATCAGCAACATCTGTAAACAAGAAAGTCATCTCCCGCCGTTCACCACCGAGACGTAAGGAGTCCCGATTGTTGAGGAGTTGCTCCACCACCGTTGGTGCTAGGTAGCGACTAAAGGCATTTTTGATAAATTTTCTTTGTTCCCGATCTTCCCGTCCGAGATACAACTCCCCAGATGCCAAAGCCAGGACAAAAGCCAAGGTAGGTGCAAGCAACGGTAAAAGCGGACCACCTTGATGAAAAATCTGGAATCCCGCCACCCAATACAAAATCGTTGTGACCAATGCCATGAGCAAACGGGGGACAAGAGCCAATGTGGAAATGGCCCACAAAACACCAACGGTCGCAGCTCCAAGCATCAAAACACTCTGCATTGTGCCACTCAAAGCGACAGAATCTTGTTGACGCAAAAGCTGGGCTACGGCATGGGCGTGAATTACCACACCAGGGGTGCCAAACTGATAGAGTCCCGTGCCAATGGGGGCCACAGCTGAAAATGGGGTACGGTGGCGGTCGGTGAGAGAGAGATCCGCGCCGATCATCATAATTTTGCCAGCAAACCACTCTGCAGGCAACATAGGAACCAGATGAGCGGGATAAATCACAAAGGGTTCGGTGTTGAAATCGGGTCGTCCATGCCAATCCATGGAGATCTGTTCTCGTGGGGGCTCAACTCCCAGATGTTTAACCAGCAGACCGGCCACACCCAGCAAATACCCATCCGGGCCATCATTGCCTGGATAGATCCAGCGTACCGTGTTGTCAAAGCGGTCCTTGACCAGATTGGCCATGCCCCGTTGAGCAACCGGTACGAATTCATTCAAAAATTCGGTCTGCTTGTCCGTCAAGAAACTTTGGCCATAAATATAACTGACCACTGTGGGAATACGCATTTGGCGCAATGTGGTACGCAATGCGGTATCTTTTTCTTGTTCGGTCGGTTGATCCAACAAGATATCCAAAAAAATGGCCTTGGCTTTACGTTGTTCCAAGGTCTGCAAGAGGTCGCTCAAAAATTTCCGATCAATGGGAGCGCGGTATGGGAACTGTTCCAGCGTCTCTTCGGTAATGGCAACCACAATGATCTCTGGATGCTGGGGTTCAAGGGGCTGCAAGGTGGCGATGCGCAAATCGCCAACCCATTGCTCAATCATGCGCAAAATCGCCAAATGTTGCACACTGCCCCACCCCAGCAAGGCGGACAAAGTCACGAAAACGGCAAGAATCCAGGCCCCCCGCAGCCCCCCGGTGCGCATTCAGGCCTGTTTGTGAGTGACAATGGTTTGCATCATTTAAGGGTCCGCAGCAAGGCCATGGATTGAGCATGGCATCCGCTCTCTTGCATCCATGCGGCCATGACCGGGATGGCCGTCACCTGTGCTGGAATCAGTGTCATGGTCAAGTCGCTCTTGACGGCATTATCCAGAGTGATCTGATAGACCCCGCCATCATGAAAAGGCATCGAGGCTGGTGGTGCCAATTTTTCGGCTCCCGCAGGCCAATTGGTCTTGGCGATCCAGGAATCCCCATCGACTGACAAACGGACTTGCGACTCCCGTTCGCTTTCAGGACGCCAAAAGACAACCGGTTGTCCCACCCGCTGACAGTGGTTACCAGAAAGGGTGACATTGATGAGCCAAGGTTCTGGGATCCACCCCTTCCCGCCTGATTGCAGAACCGAAGTGGCGGACCGGGTGATTCCCATGCCAGAGGAGTCTTCTGCATTGGAAGCGACCATGGCTTTCAAGGAGGTGGCAAGGCTCTCGCCCTTGTTGGAACCCTCTGGAGCCGGGGCTTGATCATAAGGACCGGACAGCTTGATCATACGGCCATTGGCAGCGATCATCTCCACCTTTTCGCCAGCCTTGAGATGCAAAGGTTGCGAGCCATCCAGAGACTGCCCGACAGTCAGGGAAACGCCAACGGCCTTAAAAACAATCAGATTTTCAGCATGGGCTAATGACCCGGAAGCCAAAATGGCACCAACGCACAAAGCAGCCCGCAACCGATTGGGCAGACGGGAATGAGTGAATTGATTGACTTGATCCATGGTGCGCACTCCAAATAAAAGAGGTTTTTCTTGAACTTAAGACAGTATAGAGCAATATGAAGGCCAATTAAAAATAATACGTAACATTGCGTTTTTCAAACAATAAATTAAAATATTTACAATTCGGGATATGAAACTGTCCATTTTCGTAACAAACAGAGGATCGATGCATTGGGCGTTTTTACTGGCATCCTCTTAAAAATCAATGAATTGATTAAACTGTCCATTTTATTTTACCATGTAAAAAAAAATGGCATCTGGAATGCAGGAGAATTCTGGTCGCAAATGGAATGTGACACGGATGACAAACTAAAACGAAGGATCATGCATGTTTTGTTTCCATTCTAAGGGATTAATCCTCTTTTTTGTCGCCGGTTTAGGCGGGTGTGCAACTTTGCCCGTCCCGCTAACTGTCGAGGAGAGAGAAGAGCGCATTGTTGCCGACCAGGAAGCCATTTTTGCCACCCCTCCCCTTCCTCCTGGCCCGGTAACGCTCGAAACAGCGATGGCGCGGGCCATTCGTTATCATCTGGCCACACGGGTCAAGGCCATGGACGTTGCCCTAGCTCAGGGTCTGACCAATGTTGCATCGTATCATCAATTACCCTCCTTGGCACTGACCTCCAAGCATGAAGAACGGAACCGACTCACCACAGAGTCACAAAATCTGTTTGAGAGTTCCAACTCCCTTTCCGTGGCCTGGAATATCCTGGATTTTGGTGTCAGTTATCTGCACACCCGCCAACAGACAGACCGCGTGTTGATTGCACAAGAGTTGCGTCGCAAAGCAGCCCATCATTTAATCCAGGATGTGCAAACCACCTTTTGGCGCGCCTGGGCGGCCCAGCATCTGCAATCTCAGATGGATCCGCTCTTAAACCGGGTACGAATGGCTCTCAACAATGCTAGGGAAGCGGAACGTCAACGTCTACAGCCTCCTATGCAGCTCTTGGATTATCAAAGGATGTTGTTGAAAACTTGGCAACAGATTCAAGAGAGTTGGAAAGGATTATCAGGAGCCAAGGTAACGTTGGCAGAATTGATGAACATCAATCCAGGCGACACCTTTGAGCTAACCGCACCCAAGGAGTCCCCGTTACCGGATCTTGAGCAATTTCCATCTTTGGAGCGTTTGGAAAGATTGGCTCTGCAGCAAAGACCCGAACTGCGTGAGAAGGATTATCAGGCTCGAATTCAATCCCTGGAAACCTACAAAGAGATGTTGCGCATGCTACCGGGCGTGGAGTTCAAGAGTTCGCGGGAGTATAACAGTGGAGACGCTTATATCAATCATGTCTGGGCAGAATCCGGCGTTAAACTGGTTTGGAATCTATTGAACCTAATCACCGCCCCATCCCAGATTGCCGTCTCCCGTTCTCAGGAAGAACACCAAGAGTGGATGCGACGCTCCTTAAGCATCAGCGTACTGGCCCAAGTTCATGTTGGTTATCGACGTCTGCTGCAAGCCAAAGAGGAATATGAGACAGCCCGTGCCTTGAGCGACGTCAACGAACGGGCTTACAAGCATGCTCAGGCTGGACAGCAAGCGACCTCGATGAACGAACTCGACTTGATTCATCGGGAGGCTGAACGGATCACCGCCACGACACGGCGGGATGTCGCTTATGCGGAATTGCGCAATGCAGTCGGAGCCTTTTTTGTCACCCTTGGCTCGGATGTGTTGGCAGACCCACAAGAGGAGCAGGATACGCAAGCTTTGGAACAGACCATTGCCGCCCGATTGACGGCTTGGGACCGAGGAGAGTTTCAAGGAATAACAGAGGACGGGGTGATCAAAAAACCACACGGTTCCATCCCGTCGGATGTGGCAACCCCAGAATGGATCATCGAGACAAAACCCGAATCCCATTTGAAAAACCAACCAAACAGCATCTCGCCTGACGGTGTGGCGACCCCAGAATGGATCATCGAAACAAAACCCACCTCCCATTTAAAGATTCCGTCGCAGGAGGGGGCAAACGATGATTCGTTTTGGATGGCCTATTCAGAAGAAATTACACGGGAAATATTTTCGCAAGGAAAAGATCAATCGAAACAGAGGTAACACAAAAGATATGGGGTATTCTTAGTACCCCATACAAACCAACAAAAATTGAGAGATATCAA
Organism: Magnetococcales bacterium; assembly: GCA_015232825.1. GTDB lineage: Bacteria > Pseudomonadota > Magnetococcia > Magnetococcales > Magnetaquicoccaceae > Magnetaquiglobus. The sequence goes on along the minus strand of JADFYY010000010.1, from coordinate 11,173 downwards.
GTATCAAAGTTGATATCTTCGACGACGCGGGTTACCTTTTCCTGACGTTCTGCAGCGGTCTTGCAAGTGATGCAAAGATCGGTCACGGGACGGGCCTCCAGACGACGCAGACCGATTTCCACGCCACAATCTTCGCAGTAACCATATTGATTTTCCTCGATGGCCTCAATGGTTCGCTTAATTTTGGAGATCAGCTTGCGTTCCCGGTCACGGGTACGCAACTCGAAATTACGGTCGGTTTCCAAGGAGGCGCGATCCGTTGGATCGGCAAAGATGGCCTTCTCCTCGGTCATGATGGTGACCGTCTTTTCCGCTTCTTCTTGTAGTTGCTCAGCCCATTCCAGCAACAGTTTACGGAAAAATGCCCTCTGATTTGGACACATGAACTCCTCGTCCTCAGAGGGTCTGTAACCTTCGGGCAATTGGATGTCGGCGATTTTCATAATCAATTCTCCATGCAGGTAAAGACGGGTAAACAGTACTTGAATATCCCTGCAAAAGTCAATCGTTTACAACAAAAACCTTTCCAGGATTCAAAATCCCCACGGGATCCAAAAGATTTTTGATCTTTTGATGCATTTTCAAGGAAGATGGATCCAGCTCCCAATGGATATAATCCCGCTTCATGATGCCGACCCCATGTTCACCAGACAGGGTTCCATTCAGATCAAGCACCAAGCGAAACACCCGATCCAACGCCTGTTTGGCACGCCTTTCAAGTTCCGGATCTGCGGGATTGGTCAACAGGTTGACGTGAATGTTGCCATTGCCCGCATGTCCGAAGCTGACAATGGTAACCCCGGTTTCTAAAGAAATGACAGCCAATCCATCAACCAAATTGGCCAAACGCGAAACCGGCACCACCACATCCTCGTTGATCCGTCTTGGCGCGATCTTGGTCAACGTCGGAGAAAGGGCATAACGGGCCGCCCAAACCCGTTTAGCCTCCTGCTCATTGGCAGCCAACAGCGTTTCCAGAGGATCAAACGGCTCGATACGGGCCATCATCTCACGCGCCTTGCCATCCACATCCTCGGATGATCCGACCACCTCCAACAGCAACAATGCCTGAGCCTGAGGATGACCGACACCGACTTCCTGACCACGCAACAGTTCCAAAGCGGCTGGATCCAAAAACTCCAACGCCGCTGGCGGATCACCCCGACTCATCACGCCAGCCACAGCCTGAGCCGCCGCCGCCATGGTGCGAAACGAGGCTCGCATCAATCGCCGCGCCTCTGGTCGTGGAGCCAATTTCAAGATGGCCTTTACCACCACGGCCAAAGTACCTTCCGAACCAATCAGGAGTTGGGTCAGGTCATAGCCCACCACGCCCTTGGTCGTATACCCACCGGTACGCATCAAACTGCCGTCAGCAAGAACCACCTCAAGACCCAGCACCCAATTCCGGGTCACACCATACCGCACCGCATTGGGTCCAGCCGCGCACATGGCCAGATTGCCGCCAATGGTACAAGAACGGGCCGAAGAGGGATCTGGCGGCCAAAACAGTCCATGAGGCAACAAGAACGCCTGTAAATCGGCATTGACCACACCCGGTTCCACCACAACCAGTCGGTCTTCTGGTGCAACCATCAAGATGCGGTTCAATCGTTGCGTCGAGAGAATCACCCCCCCTTGAACCGCCAACCCCCCCCCCACACACCCAGTGCCAGCCCCGCGAGGCACCACAGGAACTTGGGCTCGATGACACGCACGCAACACCCCGGCAACCTGCTCTTGCGTTTCTGGCAACACAACGGCTTGAGGCAAAAACCGACGCCCCGTATTATCCCAAGCATACGCCTCTCGCTGAGCGGCCCCGACATGCAGGCGTTCACTCCCAACCGCCGTGGCCAATTCGTCCAGAAATGTGGCGTCCAGATCAGAAACCGCTGTCAATGGAAGCCCCCGGTTTGGGTGATCCAGAAGGAATGGGCGCGGTGGTCACGGTATTGCCCCGCTTTAATGGGACATCGGTTGGCGCGGAATCTCCCATGCGCACAGGAGCCACAGTCGGAGACTTCTCCGGTTTCGACTCAGCTTTGGGAGAGAGCGGTTGGGATTTGCCATCCACATTGATATAAGAGACCACTTCTTTGACACCACTGACCTGTCGGGCAATCTCTATGGCGCGGGTCCGTTCCGCGACCGATTGAGCCGTACCCGTCAGATAGACGATCCCCTTGGTAGTCTCGACCCGAATATCCAGACCCCGCACATACTCGTCAGCCAATAGACGAACCTTGACCTCGTTGGTATACCAGGCATCCTTGGTGTGGTCTCCAAGAGTGGCATGCTGCACCTTAAGTTCCGAATGGACCTTCCCCACACCGCGCGTGTTTTTGGCAATATCCAAGGCGGTGTCTATCTCTTCTTGCGAGGCCGCCGTTCCAGTCAGTAACACCTCCCCCTGATAGACCGACACATTGATATTGGCCAAACTCACCTTGTCGCTACGCATGTAATAACTGCGCAGTTTCATGGCCAACAAATTATCCTCAATGGCAGCATCTGGGCTACGACGTTCCCCCAAAAAGCCCGAACTAATGGAGCCATTCGGAGAGTCCATCGGCACACAGCCAGACAAAACCGGCATCCCCGCCAACACCACAACTCCCGCCAACAATACACGCAAACAAGTCATCAATCCGCTCCCCTTAAAAAAAACCGACTACCAACCTGGACGAAACGCATCGACGATCACCTCAGTCTGCCAACGCAATCCGACCCGCCACAACAAAACCGCATCGAAACGACACTCCAAATCCACCAAGTCGGGATGGCAGTGCAGATAATCCATTGCCAGCCTAGCCATTTTGGTTTGCTTGCGAGGATCAATCGCCTCCCCAGGCCCTCCAGTTCCCTGGCCACGACGGGCCTTGACTTCACAAAATACCAGAATCTCCCCCTGTTTAGCCACAACATCCAGCTCCCCACTCCGAAAACGGACGTTTCGGTCAAGAATCTGATACCCTTTTTTCTGTAAACAGGCCACCGCCATTTTTTCAGCCCAAAAGCCTAATGCTTTGTGACCCTCATGATTCATACCCCATCGCTCCACTTCTCAAGTAATCGCTTGACTGACAAACCAATATGGCGTTCAATTATACGAGCAAAGATAGACTATCCGCAATATTCATGAGGAAGGAACAAAAAAATGCTCAAAAAGGCCGACCCATGGAGAGTAACCAATTCCACCACCAGACGGAACGTTTCCTCTTCCTGGTTTGACAATTCCGCAACCGTGTTTGCCCCGCTCTCCCTACCTCCCATGAATTGGTCGGAGACCGGTTTTCTGACGGAGATCCTTCCATCATCCGATGATCGACCCCATCCATGGACCACCCTTGACCGAATTACCCCGGCTCCCCTTCCAGAAAAGACCACACGCTTAGTCGATGACCCAATCCAGGAGGCAAACCCTGATCCAGAGCCTGAGCCAGAACCAGAGCCACCTGCAATGGATCTACCGGCAATCACTGAAGAAAAAGTTGAAGACGAGATTGAGGCAAAGGTTGAAGAAAAACTCCCGGCAGTAATAGCCCCAGAAGATCTCTCTCCTGTCATGAACACGGCATCCCGACCAGCAGCCAGACAGCGGGTCTATGCGGATCTAGTGAAACGTGCCTTTGGAACCGATCAACCATGGCTGCTCGGCGAAGAGACCTTCCCGGCCCTGCCTGCACCAGAGATCAACACACTGGATGAACCGACTCCCGACCTCCCAGAAGAGATAACCCTCGAACCCGACCCAATTCCCGAAGAGACCGCACCAATTCTCCAGGAACCGGTTGTCGATCAGGAACCCATTTCCACAGAACCACCTCAAGAAGAGCGACCCGCACCCATAAGAATCAACCCTTTCATAATAAATGAAGAAATCGGTACTCCTGAGCCCTTAGAACCCCCTCCACTGGAGACGCCAACCATTGAAGAACCCATACCCATGGATTTTTCCCCTTTGGCCGATGAGATTCTGCCAGAATCCTTACCCCTGGAAGAAGCCGTTGTCACTAAGTCTGTAGAGTCTCCCATGCCTCAAGAGGAGACCGCTGTGCAGATTTACCAGTCAATCCCCGTGGAAAATCTTCTGCCCGGTGTGATAAACATGCTAGCCGATGCGGTGGAGGTCATCTTGCATCCGGTTTGGTCAGTGGCAGCACCCGACCCGACCCCGATGAAAGAGACCGCGCAAATGACCAACCGAATGGGTGCGTTGGTACGCGCCAGCGCGAGGAACGTGGTCACAGGAGTCGGCGACATCGTCATTGGCACATTGACCATCGTGACCGGACTGGCTGGATGCATCACCCGCGTTACCCCCTGTGTGGCCCGTCCATCCACCAATCCAGGCTCCATTAAAATTACCACCCATTGATCTTAGCCTCAAGCGAAAGGAGATGCATAAGCCATGAGCCAATCGATTATTCTGCAACGCAAAGCCGGTCTCTTCTCTCGGTCCATGGCTTTGTTTAGCTATATGGGAGTGCTTTGCCTGATCCCCATGATGACCAGTCGAGACGACACCTATGTCCGTTTTCACGCCCGCCAGGGGGCTATTTTGTGGATGTGGGAGGTTTTGGCCGTATACACCTTGCTCATGCCCGGCTTTGGCAAACTGTTTTTCAAATTTTCCTCCATGGCCTGCCTGATCCTCTCCATCATCGGCATCCTCTCGGTTCTGGTCGGACGAGCCTGGAAATTCCCCTTGATTGGTGAATGGGCTGAAAAGCTGTAAAACCGATCTGCATTACAATTTGCAAAATTGTTCATAAGGGGTAACGCCATGTCCATGTCAATCATCCTTGAAGATGAGATGCATGATCCTGAATACATAGAATACCTGCGTCAAGCCGTAGCAGAAGCGGAAGCCGATAATGAACCACCATTAGAATGGAATTTGCAAGAGATCAAACAAAGATTACATAGCGACTGGGCAAAAAAGCAGGGCACACCTTGTCACACTTAGTTTTCCAGCCCAGATTTTACAAGGATGTTGAAGCGATCTGGCAATATATTGCCATGGATCATATCCACAATGCAGATGCTTGGGTTTTATCATTGGATCGCACTCTTGAACGGTTGGCCAGTCAACCCAGAATGGGCAAAGTTTATCCAGGGTTACAAATAGGAATCCGTGGTCACCCTATCGGGGATTATTTAATTTTGTATAAAGCACTCAAAACAGGCATTGAGGTTTTCAGAATTATCCATAGTGCGCGAGACTTGAAAAAAGCATGGATTGATTGAGAAAAATCATAAAATTGCAAACAGATCCACATTACTCCTCCACCCGTCGCCGGGCCAAGGCCAATTTATAAAGCTCGGAGGCCGATTGTCCGGTTCTAGATGCCAGATGACGGGTGGCATCCCGAATGCTCATGCCTTCATTTAAGGCAGCATCCAACAGTTCCTCAACTTGCTCTGCTGAAGGAGGGGTGAACACACCGCCGTTCAAAATCACCACAATCTCACCGCGCACCATTTCGCCATGAAAATGGGCCGCCAACTCGGCCACCGATCCCCGATAGAGCGTTTCAAACACCTTGCTCAACTCCCGCGCCACCACTACAGCCCGTTCCCCAGCTCCCACCGCCACCAGATCCGCCAAGGTCGCGGCCAATCGCTGCGGCGACTCAAAAAAGGCCACAGTCCGCGTCTCCTGGGCCATAGAGTCCAATCGACGCCGTCGCTCGCTACCTCTGCGCGGCAAAAATCCCTCGAACACAAAACGATCACAAGCAAACCCACTCCCAGATAAGGCCGTCGTCACCGCCGAAGCCCCTGGCAACGCCTCCACAGCCACCACCTGAATCGCAGCCCGCACCAAAGGCACTCCAGGGTCGCTGATGCCAGGCGTCCCGGCATCCGACACCAAAGCAAAACGCGCCCCAGCGGCTAACTCTGCTAATATCCCTGGAATCAATCGGTTGGCATTATGATCATCAAAATGAACCACCGGCGTCTTCACCCCATATCGGTCACATAAAATCCGTGTGCGCCGCGTATCTTCCGCCAAAATCCGCGCCACCTCCCCCAAAATGCGTACAGCACGAAATGTCATATCTTCCAGGTTGCCGATGGGTGTGGGAATGATGTATAATCTGCCATCTGAAATTGCGTGATCTTTCATGGGCTCTGAATCACAATGATTGCTTTGATCAAAAAACCGGCTTTTCTTCTCATCTTGCGCCATGGAGTTCTATCCTTTGCGTCTCTGGTATTTGTGTTGCTGACATCCGCTGTTGCCAGTCCATCTGAATCATACTGGGAAACGCTGATTAAAAACACCTTAAACACCCCGCTCCCAGACACAAGCAAGAGCTTTATCCAAAAAATTCCTCCGGCTCCCACAGAACCGCAACAAATTCGAGAACTCTTTCTAGCCCTAGAGCCTCTCTCAAGGGAACAAATCAAGAGTGTACTTGACCGGCAACCGCAATCTTCGCCATTGCTGCCGTTTTTGCACCTGATTTTGGGTGACCGGGCTGCAACCTTAGGTGAAGAGAAAGAGGCTCAGGCCCTCTGGAAAAAAGCCACCCTCTCCCCAGTTGTCAACGCCGAAGCCATGTTACGCATTGCCAACGACTCCCAAGGTCAAGATCCTCTTGTCGTGGGATTGCTGATTCCCATGAGCGGTCAATCGGCTGGCATGGGAAATAATCTAGTCATGGCCGCCCGTAAAGCTTTGGCTGACTATCGGGATGTCAATCTTCACCTGGAGGTCGCAGACAGCGGCGGCACAGCCGAATCTGCCCGGCTTGCGGTGGAGAATCTCCTCTCCAGAGGCAGCAAGGTGATCATCGGTCCGGTTTTTCACCCCGAAGCCATGGCCGCTGCAAAATCCGCTGCCGCAAAACGCATTCCAATCATCACCTTAAATCCCCGACACGAGATTCTTACAGCGGGTACGGGTGGTTTTACCTATCTCAACGCCTTTCAGCCAGAGGCTCAAGCGCGCATCATGGCGCGTCACGCCATCCATGAGGCCGGTCTGCGCCGTTTCGCCATTTTGGCAGCCGATTCAGACTACGGCAAGCTTCAAGGACAAACCTTTGCCAACGAAATTGCGGCCCTTGGAGGCATTGTCACCCACTCAGTCCTCTTCCCTGAGCAAGAGACTGACTTTTCGACCGCCCTCAAAATGCTGGTCAATCTGGACCCGGACGCCATTAAAACCCGTCTGACCACGGCTCGAGCCTCCTCGCTCCTAGACCCTCTTGACCGCCCCATGCCCCGCACGGAAAAAGATCTGGAACCTCTGGTCGATTTCGAGGCCCTTTTTCTTCCTGTCACCGCCAAACAGGCCCGGTTGATCGCGCCGCAAGCCGTCACATTCAACATTCACGCGCCCAATACCGTTTTGCTAGGGGTCTCGCTCTGGAATCGACCCGAACTTCTGGAAGGGGCGGACGCACTCAATGGTGCCATTTTCTGTGACAGCAACTTGGCATCACGAGATCAATTCAACGCCATCTATCAAAAAATCCTCGGAGTCGCTCCAGTTCCAGCCCTCTCCATGCTGACTTATGACAGCATTGCCATTTTAGCGCAACTGCTCCGAGACCAAAGACTCGGTGGCGTTGAGTGGCAGAAGGGGCTTAACCGAGAAAACGGATTTCACGGCAGTACGGGACTCATCCGTTTCCAGCCCAACGGAATCAGTGAACGCTTTTATCATCTCTATCGCATCGAAGAGAAAAAATTCGTCTCAATTCTTGTGCCGCCGCAAAACGGTGCGCAAGATCCTAACAGTATCCAGATGCTTCCAACCCCTGCACCCGAAGAACATCCACAATCCACACCCACTCCCGGTGAATCCTCATCAACAGATGATGAACCCGAATCCAACGGGGCGGCTTCCGCCACGGCTCCATTACCCTCAACTACAGAGTAACGACTATGTCACTGACCGCCGTATCCGCCACGCCAAGTCACTCCAATGCCATTGCCCCTCCATCGAACAAGCCTACGCCAGCTAAGGCCGTACCCGTTGCCAGCAGTAGCAGTCGTCCTTCGAGTATCGTACAGATCAAGACCGAACAGGTCTCCAAAGTTGCCAAAAACAAAGAAATCCTAGACACCCCGGAAAAGCCAAAATCAAACGAAAACAAACAGCTATCCAGCATCATTCGTCCCACATCGGTCATGTCGCAAATCAAAGGGGCGCAAGCTTCCAAAATCAAAGATAAAAGTGTCGATACTGCCCAAATCACACCCAAGCCTGGACGGATTGATATTCAGGCGTAAAAAGGTTTGTAGGGTAACTTTGACCATAAACAAAAATGAGAGTATCTGGGAAATTCATCTCTCAGACACTCTTTTTTTGTTTCATGGTTTCTCAAATCAAGGCCGTAACCATGCATCACACGAAATTAATTAATAATATTTTTAGTAATGCCATTAAGATACTTATTAACCAATTCTTGTTCGCAGAACGGTCAACTGTACAACGCATATTAATTCCAATTATCATTATATTAATAGCTTTTCTACTGCGCTTTCTAATCGGCTCTGCTGAAATGGGCCTCCCCTTTTTGACTTTTTTCCCGGCAGCCGCTATCTCCGCATTTTTTGGTGGATTCTGGTCTGGCATGTTTGCCGCAATGATGGGTTCCTTCATTGCCTCCTATTATTACATTCCTCCATTTCATTCATTTATCTTTGAATTCAGTTCATCCGTCGTTTTCGGCAACCTGTTTTACCTGCTCGATGAACTCATTGTCTGTTCCGCCATAGCCTCTTTACGCCGGTATCATCTGCAATCCAGAGAGCAAATCGCGGAGATGCAGACCATACTCGACACGACCATGGATGCGATTATTACCATTAATAAAAATGGTCAAGTAGTAAAATTTAATAAATCATCAGAAAAGTTATTTGGTTTTTCTCGTCAAGAGATCCTCGGTCAAGATCTTGCACAGTTTATTATTCCGCCAGAATTGCACGACAACTATCACCAAGCCTTGGCTTATCGATGCCAAAATCTATCAGACCAATCCAAACTGAAACGGCGATTGATGATGCCAGGTGTCTGCGCGGATGGCCGTCTGGTGGACCTAGAGATGAAGCTGGTGGCCGTGACAGTACAACAGGAGGTTTTCTTTACGGGTTTTATCCGTGACATCACCGGCTATAAACAGTTGCTACGCTCACTTGGTGACACGCTAGAAGTGGCGGAATCAGCCAATCAGACCAAAAATGCCTTTCTGGCCAATATGAGTCATGAAATTCGCAGTCCCATGAACGCCATTATGGGCATGTGTTATCTGGCCATGCAAACCGACCTCTCCCCAGAACAACACAGTTACCTAAAGAAAATCCATACGGCATCCGCCAACCTGCTACGCATCATCAATGACATCCTGGATATGTCCAAAATCGATGCGGGAAAAATTGAGTTGGAGAACTCCCCGTTCGATTTTTATCTGCTGCTCGATCAAGTCATCGATGGGGTCATGGCCAAGGCCCAAAAGAAAGCCAACGTTGAAATCCTCGTATCGATTCCTCTCGACATTCCACGAAAGCTGACTGGGGATGCCACCCGTTTGGGTCAGGTACTCACCAACTTGTGTGATAATGCCATTAAATTTACCGAACAAGGAGAGATTGTTATCACCGTTGAACACTCGGCTGTAGAGGGCAACCCGGTTACCTTGAACATCTCGGTACAAGATACCGGCATCGGCCTTTCGGCAGAACAAATTGAAAAACTGTTTCATCCTTTCCAACAAGCAGACTCCTCCACCACACGCAAATATGGCGGCAGCGGTCTGGGATTGACGATTTGTCGCAATCTGCTCATCCTCATGGGTGGCGACATCACTGTGGAAAGCAAACCCGGCTTTGGGAGTCGCTTTGCCTGCCATGCCCGCTTTGAAATACCCAAAAATGCCCCTCCCTTTCGCGTTTCCATCCCAGAAAGTTTGTACAACAAACGTGTCTTGATCGTGGATGACAATGATTCATCCAGAAAGATATTGCGAAATCTGCTAACCTCTTTTCATATGGATGCAACCGACGTCCATTCAGGAAAAACCGGCATCCATGCATTGCAACAGGCTATACTGGCAGGGTCTCCTTATGACCTGATCCTCTTGGACTGGGCCATGCCAGAAATGAATGGAATCGAGGCAGCCCATCACATCTTAAATACTCCTGACTTGGCCACAACTCCAATCCTCTTCATGGTTCCCCCGCAGAATCTCACGGATGTGACCACTCAGACCTTTCTTCACAAACCAATCACTCCGTCCGCTTTGCATGACGCCCTGATGACACAATTTGGACAGAAAACAAAGCGCGCTTGCGTGACAGAGCCGACCCCACCAGAAACCATGGGCATTGCAAGTCTGCGCGGTAAGAAAATTCTTCTGGTGGATGACCTGTCAGACAACCTGGAACTCATCCAAGTAATTCTAGAAAAACGCGGCATTAACATTACCCTAGCCCACAATGGACAAGAGGCCGTGGAGGCCGTGCGTTCAACTCCCACCCCCTTTGCCCTTGTCCTCATGGATGTGCAAATGCCGGTCATGGATGGTCACACAGCCACACGCATCATTCGGGGCCTACCCGGCCAGGAATCGCTGCCCATTCTCGCCATGACGGCCAGTGCTATGAAACAGGAAGTAGAGGCCTGTCTGGCATCTGGAATGAACGACCATATTGCCAAACCAATTGAAATCAAACAATTATTACACAAAATAATCCAATGGAGCCGCCTTGAAGAGCCCCCCTCGTCACCACAATCGATTGACATCGAACAAGGGATTGCACGTTGTGACGGAAACCAACCCCTTTTTGTCCGCCTTGTGGCCAATTTTGTCGAACAATTTCAAGAAAACACCCAAGAGATTCAAGATGCCATCCGACAAAATGATACAAGTACTGCCGCATTTCTGACCCACAAGCTCAAAGGTGCCGCAGGCAATATCGAAGCCTTGGCACTTGTCGCAGTGGCCGATAAACTGGAAACGGCGTTACGTTCTGGGGATACAACCACCTCCCAATCCCTACTACACCCTTTAAATCAACATCTAGATGATGTGCTAACCGCTTGCCACCATTATCTGGAACAGACTCGATAACCGATAGGATGACTCCGAGCCGATGGAGAAACTAAAAGAACAGTTTAAAAACGCAGAGATTTGCACCCACTGCGGATACT
>JADFYY010000109.1 GCA_015232825.1 Magnetococcales bacterium | reverse complement strand
CCAGCGAGGTTTTGTTGCAGCGGTATGAAGTGCGCGCCATCACCGGCGGCATCGATGCCCAGGCCGATGTGATCGTGAATATGGAACGGGGAGAACGGTCTGTGCAGGGGTGCGGTGTGGATAATGACGTGGTGGTGGCTTCAGCCAAGGCCTTTTTGAATGCGTTGGCTAAACTGGCTCGTCATTAAGGGTGGCGTGTTGTTTCTTAAGTGTGCGAATGATCGGGTTGGCATGATGCTTGAATATGTGGGTTGGTATCGGGTGGGATAGACGTCAATCAAACACTCCCGGAACACTTATCAACCCATTTTCCCTGGGAGGACTGCGTATGACCGTTCGTCGCCTGGAAAAAAGTAACAAGCCCCTGGCCAGTTCAACGACTGCCAAGGCAAAATCTTCCGCCTTGGATGTTGAAGGGGTAAATTTTTCCAAGTCATTGGCTGCGGCCTCTGGGATTCAGGAAGCCATTCCATTGTTGGCCACCCTTTCGGCCACGGCGGTAAACTCGGAGCGGTCACCGACCCCCTATCAACGTCGGGAACAGGCCGAACAGGTCGGCGAGTTGCTGGATTCACTGGAAGCCTTGGGGCGGGATTTGATCTCGGAATCCCTGGCCGAACCCGAAGAAACCCGTAAACGGTTGCGCGAAACCCGTGATCAGGCCCTCTACTCCCTTGCCAAAGCCCCAGAAAGCGGCTCGGAAAGGGAATTGCTGCATCGAACTGCGGTTCTGGCAACAGTAGAACTGGCGAAAACGGATCGAGGAGATTATAAGTAGAAGTGCGGCTCTGCTGTGATGTGGGAGACGCGACCCTTTGATGCGGGTTTTTTTTCCCCCTTTTTTCTTGGCCGTCTTCTCTTATGTCTCTGGACCATATTCGCAACTTCTCCATCATCGCCCATATTGATCATGGCAAAAGTACCCTGGCCGACCGGTTGATCGAATTTACCGGTGCCATGGATGCCCGTGACATGACCTCTCAAGTTCTTGACAGCATGGACCTGGAACGGGAACGGGGCATTACCATTAAGGCTCAATCCATGCGATTGAACTACCGGGCCAAAAATGGTCGCTCCTATGTGTTTAATTTCATCGATACCCCTGGACATGTGGATTTCTCCTATGAGGTCTCCCGCTCCCTAGCCGCTTGCGAGGGGGTGTTGTTGGTCGTGGATGCGGCGCAAGGGGTGGAAGCCCAGACCTTGGCCAATGTCTATATGGCCCTGGATCACAACCTAGAAGTCATCCCGGTATTAAACAAAATCGATCTCCCCTCAGCCGAACCGGAAAAGGTGCGCAAGCAGATTGAGGATGTCATTGGTCTGGATGCCTCGGATGCCATTTTGGCCTCTGCCAAAAGTGGAATCGGGATCGGGGATATCTTAGAAGCGGTGACTACTCGGATTTCGCCTCCTAAAGGTGACCCAACCGCACCCCTGACCGCTTTGATCATCGACTCCTGGTACGACAATTTTTTGGGCGTGGTCTCTTTGGTGCGGGTGTTTGATGGCCGTATCTCCACGGAACCGGCCATCCGAACCCGCAAAATTCGTCTGATGAGTACGGGTATGGAATATACCCTGGATAAAGTAGGGATTTTTACCCCGCGTCTGACGGAAGTTCCCACTCTGTCCGCTGGAGAAGTGGGATGGGTGGTGGCTGGCATCAAGGAGGTCTCTCAGGCGCGGGTGGGGGATACCATCACCGATGCTGGACGACCAGCTTCGGATCTGCTGCCGGGATTTAAGGAAATTAAACCCTTGGTCTTTGCTGGTCTCTATCCAGTGACCTCTTCGGATTATGTCTTGTTGAAAGAGTCCCTGGAAAAACTCTCCTTGAACGACTCTTCCATTGTTTTTGAGACAGAGAGTTCCCCAGCCTTGGGGTTTGGTATGCGGTGCGGATTTCTGGGCATGCTCCATATGGAGATTGTCCAGGAACGCCTGGAACGTGAGTTTGATCTGGATCTGGTAACCACAGCCCCAACCGTGGTTTTTCGCGCCCATCTGACGGACGGGAGCGTGATGGAGGTGCATAATCCCTCATCTCTGCCCCCCACCAACAAGCTAGATCACATTGAGGAGCCCTTTATCCTCGCCTCCATTCTTACCCCACCGGAATTTGTCGGTGGGTTGATGAAACTATGCACGGATCGCCGTGGCACCCAGAGGGATATCCATTATATCTCCGATTCTCGTACCATGTTGCGTTATGAGTTGCCTTTGAATGAGGTGGCTCTCGATTTTTTTGATCGCCTTAAGTCCGTCTCTCGTGGTTATGCCTCGCTGGATTATGAATTCCTTGAATATCGAGTTGGTGATCTGGTCAAGCTCGATATCTTGATTAATGGAGAGCCGGTCGATGCCTTATCCGTGGTGGTGCATCGGGAGAAAAGCATGATCCGTGGTCGGGATCTAGTCAAGAAAATGCGGGAACTCATTCATCGTCAGATGTTCGAAGTGGCCATTCAGGCGGCCATTGGTGCCAAAATCGTGGCACGGGAGAGTGTTCAGGCATTGCGCAAGAATGTGACAGCCAAGTGCTATGGCGGTGATATCACACGCAAACGTAAATTGTTGGAAAAACAAAAGGCCGGTAAAAAACGCATGAAGCAGATCGGCAAAGTGGAGATCCCTCAGGAAGCTTTCCTGGCGGTCTTGAAAGTGGAATGAATGGAGGCATCTGAAACGTGGTGAATCTGCTTGAGTTGAGCCGCAAAAAGCATCTGTGGCATGGCATATTGTTTGTAATTGTCAGCATTTTTGTGTTTGGCAATGCGGTTTCCATGGGAATTTTCTCCATGGAGGGGATTTCCCACTCCTGGGGTGTGGTGGTTGCGATTGCTTTGTTGCTGTTTGGCCTGTTTCTGTTGTTTGCTGGTAAGGGATTTCTTGAAAATGGCGGCGTGGTGGCCGAATATTACGAGGCCATTGTCATGGCCGTGGGGATCGCCTTTATGGTCCGAACGTTTGTGGTGGAGCCTTTTAAAATTCCTTCTGGCTCCATGATTCCCACTTTGTTGGTAGGGGATTATCTGTTTGTCAATAAGTTTGCATATGGTTATCGGATTCCGTTTACCCAACAGCGGATTTTCATGTCTGGGTCGCCAGCGCGTGGCGAGATTGCGGTTTTTGAATACCCGAAGGATCCAACCAAGGATTACATCAAGCGGATTGTCGGTTTGCCGGGTGATCGCATCTTGTATCGTGATCGAGTGCTGTATGTGAATGGACAACAGGTGTCCCAAAAGCCAGAAGGCCCTTATTCCTATCTCAATGAAAATGAGATGCAGGTGGAGGCCCAACGTCTTCAGGAGAGTTTGGGGAGTAACGCCTACTCCATTTTGTTGCGTCAGTATGGCAATTTGGAGCCCATTACCGACATCGTGATTCCTGCTGGCCATTTCTTTGTCTTGGGAGACAATCGGGACAACAGTAATGATAGCCGTTTTTGGGGGTTGGTTCCAGGTTATCGGTTGGTGGGAAGGGCTGTGGCCATGTTTTGGTCCTGGGACCGAAATGAGGGAAAACCGCGTTGGGAAAGATTGGGTCAGGCGATTAAATGAGAATGATAAAGGAGTAATCTCCAATGAATATAAAACAGAGTATCAGCCATCGCGAGGCCGGTGGATTTTTAACGAAGGTCATGATGATCTTCGTGATTTTGGGCCTTGGGATGACAGCGATTACGCAGGTGGGAGGAGAGGTTTATCAATACTTCTTGTTGCGGGATTTGGCGGATCGAGTGGCCAAGGAGTATGGTAAATTGCCTGTCGAAGAGGTCAAACGACGGATCGACTTTGAAACAAATCGGTCGAAACTGCCTACGGATGCGTTGAGCCTGACCAAAACGACTAAAGGATATCGGGTGGTTGTGGAACATACGGTTCCTTTGGCTCTGACATTTGGCGATACCGTGTTGGCAGTGCCAGGGCATGAAGAGTGGGTGATGACCTATAAGGTGGAATCTTAGATTGATGGCTGAGGATGATTTGGATCAGGATCTCCTGATGCAGTGGTCGTGTCAGCACCTTGAATATATTTTCTCCGATATAACGCTGTTGCGTCAGGCCCTGACCCATCGCTCTGTGGCCCAGGATGAGCCGGATGAAGCGAGCGAGGTCATGGAGGTGCAACCGCATAACGAACGGTTGGAGTTTCTTGGTGATGCCGTGTTGGATCTGGCGGTTTCGGTGCTGTTGTATCACCGTTTTCCGCAGGCCTCCGAGGGAGAGATGTCCCATTGGCGTTCGACTTTTGTCAGCACCAATGCCTTGAGTCACTTGGGGCGGGAGTTGGAGTTGGGATCCCGATTGCGACTCGGTCGGGGCGAGGCCATGAGTGGTGGGCGGGATAAGGCCTCCATTTTGGGCAACTCTTTGGAGGCCATTCTGGGAGCGGTCTTTCTGGATGGCGGGTGGACCGGGATCATGACGGTGATGGAACGGTTATTTCGGGATCGTCTGGATCAATTCGCCGCCAATGGGGGGAGCAAGGATTATAAAACCGTGTTGCAGGAACGTCTGCAAGGTGTGGGAAGGCCTTTGCCTTGTTATACGTTGGATGCGGTTTCCGGTGATCCTCACGAGCGTCGATTTAGCGTAGGGGTCTTAGTGAATGGCTCGATAACCGGGCGAGGCAATGGAAATACCAAACGGCGGGCCGAGCAAGAAGCGGCCCGCGAGGCGTTGTTGTTTATGGATCAACAGGAGGGGCGGCTTGAGTGAGTTGGTAGAGAATGGAGTAGGGGAAGGTACACAGAAGTTGTTTCGTTCCGGTTACATTGCCATTGCGGGGCGTCCCAATACCGGGAAATCCACCTTTTTGAATCGGGTGTTAGGGCATAAAGTCGCCATTGTTACGCCCAAGGCCCAGACCACGCGCACCCGCATTTTGGGGGTTTATGAACAAGGCGAGGTGCAGATGGTGTTTTTGGATACCCCTGGTATCCACAATCCAGGGCGGGTTTTGTTGAATCAGGCCATGGTGCAAACCGCGTATGACTCCTGCCGGGATGCGGATGTCACCTTGTATTTTGTCGAGGCTGGCACGGGGTTGACCGATGAAGACCGACAGATTCTCGCGACTCCATCATTGAAGGATTCGGCGGTGATTTTGGTGTTCAACAAAATGGATCGCACCCCGCGTGATCGTCTGATGATGCGGTTGGCTGCCGTCGCTCCTTTGGTGGGAGAGGCCTTTGCCGAGGTGGTGCCGATTTCCGCGTTGACAGGCCGAAATATGGAACGGTTGTTGGATCTATTGCCGCAATTTTTGCCAGAAGGACCGCGTTATTTTCCCACTGGGCAGAAGACGGATCAACCGGATACGTTTATTATTGGCGAGGTCATCCGCGAGAAGTTGTTTTTGCAATTGCAGCAGGAGTTGCCGTATGCCCTAGCCGTGCGGGTGGTGACTTGGCAAAAGCGTTCGCCGCCCTCTTTGGTGTGGGATTTGGATGCAGAGATCCTGGTGGTGAGGGAGTCGCAAAAGGGGATTGTCATTGGCCATCAGGGGAGCGTTCTCAAGCGGGTGGGATCCATGGCGCGTCGGGAGTTGGAGGCCATGTTTGGTGGATCGATTTTTATGCGTTTGCAGGTGCATGTGCAGAAAGATTGGAATGGCGACCCGCGCGTTTTGATGGATCTGGGGTATACGGAGCCGGTGGGGGATGCGGACTGAAGATGACGCCTTGATCTTGCGGCGTATTCCGTTTCGCGAGGCCTCGTGGATTGTCTCTTGTTTGACGCCGCATCATGGGATGGTATCGGCGATTGCGCGTGGTGTGAGGCAGGGACGAGGGGAGGTGCGGGGTGCTTTGAGTGGTTTTCACACGGTGCGGATCGAGGTCCGCGCACGCGGGGTGGAGGCCATGGGAACCTTGGTCCGTGCGGAGATTGTGCGGGTGAGGAATGGATTGCCCTTTATGCCTGTGGCTGCTGCTGCGGCGATGGTTTTGGGTGAGGCGGTGTATCGATTTGCCTTGCCGGGTGATGTGCAACAGGATGTGGTTTTTGCCGTGCTGGGGGATGCCCTGGATGCCTTGGATTCAGGGGCCATGCCATTGGCTGTGGCGGGGGGAACGTTGGGGGTTTTGTTGCGTTTGTTTGGCTATGGATGGCGCATGGATGCCTGCATTGGGTGTGGGCGTGGGGAGTCGTTGGTTTTTTTTTCGGTACGGCGTGGGGCGGTGGTTTGTGATCTCTGCGGTGGGCCTTATGCGCGGAGATTATTTGGGCTGTGCGAGGCGTTGCGTCAGGGAATGGCGGGTTTGCGCTGGCCTCCTGAGTTGGGGGGATTGACCCATGCCGATTTATCCGCGTTTTATCAATTGGGTGTGGCCAGTTTGGTTTTGAATGGGGGGCGTGCATTGGCCTCTGATCTTCCGTTTCGCCAGTTGGCGGGTGTGGATGCCGCTGGTATTATTATGAAAGGAGTTCAACATGATCGACAGGGCATTGCTTGAGATTTTGGTTTGTCCCCAGTGCAAGGGGAGTTTGGAGTATGACGCCAAGGCCGGGGAGTTGATTTGCAAACCCGACCACATGGCCTTTCCCATTCGGGATGATATTCCGGTCATGCTGGTGGATGAAGCCAGAACGATTGATTAAATTAAGATCAAATCATATTGATCCGCTTGTGTTGATTGGGGCACCACTCTGCGGCAAGTCTTTTGGCGTAGTCCATCTCTTCTGGGGTCATCTCTTCGGATGAGAGTTCAAGATTTTCAATGGCATCAGACAATCCGCCCTGTACGGCCAAAAGAAACCACATGCGGGCCTGCACCATGTCACGCGGCACACCCTCGCCTGTGGCGCAGAGAATTCCCAGATTATTTTGGGCTTTGGAGTCATTCTGTTTGGCTGCAGCCAAAAACCATTCCGCCGCAGTCACCGGGTCTGGATCCACCCCCACTCCTTCGAGATACAAGGTGCCGATATCATACTGGGCTGGGGCATAACCCTGGTTGGCTGATTGACTGTACCATTGCATGGCCATGGCATAATCTTGGGGAAGTTCCATCCCTTCCAGATACATGGCCCCCAGATTGTGCTGGGCCTTGGCGTCCCCCCATTCGGCCAAAGTGGCCAATGTGGCGGCGTAATCCCCCTCATCTAGGGTGTAAAGACCGCTCATCGGGATAGATGATTGATGATCAAGATTGGCGTTCAATAGCATGCAACCGCTCATGGGTTTCCCTGTTGCTTTGAAAAATGAAAACGGACTTTTGTGCGCACATTGCTTTCATGCAAGAATCAAACCAGAATCAAATCACATTGAAAGACCCGCTTTGATCCCAGCCCGATTCACCGTTTCCCGAAACCAACCAAAGTCACTCTCCATTTTGTCATGAAGCCCAATAAACACCGTTTGCCCAACAAGCATCCCAAGCTGCTGCATGGCAATGGCGCGATGATTGCCATCGATGATCACAAACGGCCCCTCCATTGAACAGGCCGTCAGAATGATGGGTTCAAAGCGTAAACCGGATGCATACATCTTTCTTATTTCGTTTATGCGGAATTTATGTCTAAAATTATTTTGTTCTTCTGCATTTTCCTGACAAGGATCCGCCGCGATGGTACTCAGATGATAAGAACCAGACGCAAATGCTTGTTCCCAATCATAGGTTCCAAACAGATACATCCTGTCAATATCTTGCGCATCGATACGACAGATGAACCAGTTTACTCCCGTCGGCAATAATTCCCATATTTTTTGTTTAGGAAACTTTGCGCCACCTGCTGAACGTCGCCATGACGCCAAGACATCGCTCTCCCAATCCACACGGGAACCTTTTAATAATTTTTTTTGTTTCTGATCGACAATAATATTATCAATAGATTCGGCTCTAATGCGACAATTTTGGGCGTCATCCCCCATTCCCGCCCATTCAAATTGTGTAGCAGCTTTAAGCAAACCTTCAGGAGAAAGAAGAGAAAGTTGTGGAGAGCTTACCCCTGGAGCGATGGATAAAACCGATATTTTGGCAGACTTCACTCCCGCCAACACAGCAGATAAATAATTCAAAGGAACTTGACTGCTTGACGGACCACGATACTCTCCAGGGAACAGTTCCGTATTCCAGTCGTGAGCCAACAAAATCGCCCCTGGTTGGATATTATTCACCAGCTTCATCGCGGCTTTGTGGCACTCTTGCTGCAAACCGGGCAGATCGGTACTCAACACATCCCACTCGCGCCCCGTATTGGACCAATCAATAAACACCGCATCCGAGTTCCATCCATGTACGATGGCTTGTACCCTCTCATCGTTGTGACCATTACCGTAAGGCAGACGCAGCAAATAGGGTTTGGGTGTTGGACGATAGTGTGAGAGTACTTCTTCAGTGGTGGTCAGTTCGTCAATGATTTCTTGTTCGGTGATTCTCTTGAATTTTTGATGCGAAAAAGCGTGAGAATAGACACAATGACCCGCCGCCACAATCGCCGCCACCAAGTCTGGATGGGCCTTGGCATTCAATCCGATCAAAAAGAAAATCGCATGAACTTGATGGCGATCCAGCAAATCCAGCAAGGCCCATGTGGATTCAGACGAGGGACCGTCATCGATGGTCAATAAAATACCATCGGAATGATACTGTTTGTATGTTGGGATGGGTAGCGACCGTTTCCCCAGATATTCTTGTGTCGGGGCTAAATTGGGAAACCAGCCTGCTGGCCGTGGTCTTAATACAGCCAAATCCCAGGTAAAATTCCTGCTGGCAGTCGATATTATTGTACGGCCCAAAACTTCCCAACTCCGGTGGTCTATCTGCTGCCAGATTGCGCTTTCCGCGCCTTTGGAACGATAGGTTGACAAAATCACACTGCCACCCGGCGCAAGATAAGGAAAATAGCGATTCAACACCGCCAATTGCTGTTGGTCTGGGATATAATATAAAACCTCATTGATTAAGATGACGCCGAATTTGCGAGGAGGGATAAACGTTTCTATCTGTGCGCAATAAAGTTCAGAAATGCCACGACTTCGCGCGAGTTCCAAAGCAACTTCTGACAGATCGACTCCTGCATAGCTTTTTTTGCACCGTTCGGAAAGATACTGAAAAAGTGTTCCCTCACCACACCCCAGTTCAAGGATACTTTCCCCATCAAGAAAGGCCCATTCCGTAAAGGCCGCAACGGTTCCTAAACGAGGCACTTCTCTGATGTGCTTGCTTAAATATTCCCATCTCCCAGAACGGTACTCTTGGTCAAATTTTTCCTTAAGGTCATTTTTTGATACATTCATAGAGATTATCTCCTGCACCAACCAAAAAAAATGGAGAGATGACGAATCACCTCTCCATGGATTTTCATCTTGCTGGCAAAGAGTTTTAAAACGTCACATTCCGCACATGCCACCAGCGCAACCGCCTGTGGCACACGGAGGAGGCCCAGAAGGCGCACTCCCTCCTGAAATGGATACCCCTCCCGTAGTCAGAATCTTGCGAACTTTTTCCGCGCCACATTCAGGACAAATCCGCACAGGCGGGGCGGACATGGGGTGGTTTTGTTCAAAACGTACACCACAACCATCACACTTATAATCGTACAGTGCCATACAGCCTCCAGATTAAACAAAACGCATCGTTTCGGCCAAACCAGGGGCTTTGCCCCTGGACCCCACCAGGGGGATAATCCCCCTGGACCCCTAATAATTTATTATTATTAAAA
>JADFYY010000108.1 GCA_015232825.1 Magnetococcales bacterium | reverse complement strand
TGGCCAAGGTGCTGTTAGATTTCAATCCGATAAAGGACCAACCCGCAGGTATGCTGATCGACGTATAGGCCGTGCCAGAAATCGCAAAGCTTTCTGCGGTACTGCCACTCTTGGTCAGTTGCATCAGGTAACCATTCCCTGGAACCAAGGTAACTGTCCCAAAGGCACTATGTTGCACCAACCCGCCCAAACTCATTCCGAAGAAATTCGCGACCGTGAATGAAGTCCCGGTTTGAATCGCCGTAATCAAAGCACTGGAATCGGCATACCCTGCATTTACCGTGTAAGGCACCAGATTCCACCCTGGCCGAAGCGTCCAAGTCACAGTCGAGGTACATGTGCTACCACCACTAAACGTGATGGTCACAGAAGAGGCCGCAACACTATCTTGCTTTCCGTCATTAACCAACAAGCTAAACTTATAATCCCCGTTACAGGTTGGTGTGAACGTGGGCTTTTGAACCGTTGTGGACGACAAGGAAATATTGGAACCCGCAGGCTGACTGGTAATATTCCACTTATAGGTCAAGGTCGTGCTAGCATCCAGATCCGAGGAGGCCGAACCGTCTAAGGTAATGGCTCCCGCCGTCGTCACGGTTTGCGCGGATCCAGCGTTGGCTGTCGGGGCATTGTTGACCGTCACAGTGGTGGTGGAGGTCGATGCACTGGAGTGCAAGCCATCATTTACCGTCAAACTAAACACCAAGGCACCCACCGCACTCGGTGCCGTAAAAGTGGGCTTGGCTGCCGTGCTGGAAGAAAGGGTCACGGTGGTACCAGAAGTTTGACTCCAAGCATAGGTCAGAGTGGTGCCAGCATCGGCATCCGAAGAAGCAGAACCATCCAAAGTCACCTTGGCAGAAGGAGCCACCGCCTGATTGCTGCCAGCATTGGCAACCGGGCGGGTGTTGACCGTAATGGTCACTGTGGCCGTGTTGGTGCTGTTTTGCACACCATCATTCACCACCAGACTGAATATATAAGTACCTGCAGCCGATGGGGTGAAGGTCGGTTTGGAAGTGGTAGCGGATGAAAGCGTAACAACGGGTGAGGTGGGACTGGTCTGAGTCCACGCATAGGTCAGGGTATCCTTGTCGGAATCGACCGATGTGGTTCCATCTAAGGTGACGACATCCCCTACAGCCATGGTCTGCGTTGAACCCGCATTGGCAACCGGGGCGTTGTTGGCGGTCACAGTCACACTCTTGGCCTCTGACGCCACCGTGCCATCGTTGACCACTAGGGTGACCACATAGGTTCCCTTGACGTCTGGGGTAAACGATGCAGCCGGGGGAGAACTCTGAGTAATCGCACTAGAGGCGGTTCCCGCTGTCCCGGTTGTCAAACTGGACGCCGTTGGCTTGGATGTCAGGGTCCAAATATAAGAAGTCAAGGTGTTCCCATCCGGGTCAGAGGATTTGGAGCCACTCAAAGTCACTGCCGTTCCAGGGACAGCCGTGACATCACTGCCTGGGTCGGCAGTCGGGGCATTGTTGCTGCCAGCAGAGGCGTTCACCGTCAAGGTCATTGTAGAAGCGGAACTGTTCTCAAATCCGTCATTGACCACCAAGCTGAACGTATAGTTTCCCGCAGTTTTAACCACGACCGTCTGTGTGGAGCCGGTCAAAGTAGAGTTTGTGGTCAGAGTGGAGGCCCCAGAGGTGATGATGGCACTCGTTGGCATACTGGTCAGGGTCCAAGTGTAAGTGGAAAGGGTGTCGGAATCCGTATCGCTGGAAGTGGCTCCACTTAAAGAGACCGAGGCCTGACCACTGCTCAAAGAGACCGTCTGATTGCCACCGGTAGCCGCTGTAGGAGCGGTATTACTCGATGTGTACTTACCCGTGGCTGAGGCCGTCTTGGACCAGGGCGCGGCATTGGTCACCTTGACATCATACAGACCGGGGGGCGTGCTGGCCGGAACCGTTGCTGTCAGTTGACTGGCACTCTTCCATGTCACGTTGGTCAATGAAACATCCGACAAGGTGACGGTTGTGCCACCCGATGTCCGTTTGCCATTCACCAGTTGCAGCGTGGCCCCATTCATGAAATTGGTCCCGTTTATGGTGACCGTTATGGCAGACTGATGCGCCCCAGAGGTTGGCGAGATCGGCGTGGTACTATCCAAAGTGGGGGCACTGTTCAAAATATAAGGACCGGATTTAGTAATCCCAGTTCCAACCGTGACCCCCCCTGCGTCCATGGCGCGGATAAAAAAATAATAACTCCCGTCCGCCAACGAAGTCGCTGTGGCTGTGGTACTGTTGGTGAGGGTTCCACGCTTCAGTGAGGTTGTCTCTGCCGTGGCCAACCGTGTCTCAAATGTCGCAGCATCCAGGGAAGTGTCTGTACTCACTACATATTCATAAGTGATCGTCGACCCAGTTGTCGAGGATGTTGCTGCTGTCCAGGAAAAGTCAAGGGTGCTGTTGGTCGAGGAGACCGATGCCGTGTGACTGGTACTGGTCACACCATTCACCAAACTGCCACTGGTAATGCCAGCCGTCACTTTTGCTGAACAATCACTGGACGTAGCACCGCCACTCACTCCAGCGCAACTCCAACTCCAAGGACCACTCCCCGTCAATGTGGATGCAGTACCCGTTGCACAGAGATTGGTGGTAGGAGCGGTGGTGAAAGATTGACTATTAGAACTGCCGCAGGAGCCATCAACCGAACCACTTACAGCGGCTTTGGCATCCATGAGGCCATACCCCCACGCATCATTGGGGGAGGTCGGCATATCCACCCCACTGGTAAAAGTAGGGAGTTTGGCCGCTAGCGAGTATTGATTGGACTGCAAAGTCGTAAAAAGCGTACTTTTGACCTTCTCTGGGGTTAACGTCGCATCGGATTGCAACATCAACGCCACGGCCCCAGCAACATGAGGGGTGGCCATGCTGGTGCCCATATAAGCGACATGCACCCCATCCGCTTCAATGTCAGCTGGCGTAGCCGCCGCTGTAGCCGCTTTTGCCAAAGAAGACATAATATACGAACCGGGAGCGGTGATATCTGGCTTCATTACCGGTTTGGTACATTCATCATAATTTTTCTTCCCCGCAGCGGTGTTGACATCAACGTATTTGGTGTTGGCACTACAAACACGGCGCGGTCCCCGACTGCTGAAGTTGCCCACATCCCCCAATGGGCCATTGTCCAAATTTTTGTCAGTCTGCCCACTCTTCGTATTCCAAACATAATTGGTATTTAATGCCGCAACGCTAATGGCGCGCCGCGCACTGGAGGAGTCCGTGAGAATCCCCTTGGTGACGGTAGGTTTAAAGGTTCCCGTAAACTCCGCTCCACCTTCTTGCTCTCCTGAAATAATACCGATGGTCTCATTAGCAACCAACAGAGTATCCGCACGCACATTCAGTTTCCACCCACCTGTAGCAATCTCATTGAGGCTTCCTTTGCCCAAATCAATCACATACTGCCGATCTCCATTGGTCGTACTCGGTGCGGCAGAACTGATTGCGATTGAACCACACCCAGCATTATTAAAATTAGTCAGGGTGCCACCTGCCAAGATATAATCTGTGGTGGTGTTATCAGGACAGACGACCTGTACGGCATACTGATTATCCCCATTGCTCCAGAACTCCAGTTTTTCAGCACTTTTTCCCGCCGGAATATTAAAAGTAACGGCAACAACCTGGTCCTTTGTCATAGGCGATATTTCGGCACGAATGGCCGCACGGCCTTCATTACCGGCAGCGGCGACAATAACCACACCGGCAGCAGAGGTATTATCAATGGCCTTTTGAAAACTTCCTGTACCATCACGGTTTCCATAGTAGGAACCAAGACTCAAATTAATCACCAGAGGCTTTCCAAGTGCCGTGGCAACACGGGTCATCCAGGAGATAGCATCCAGAACCGCATCCCCACCATTCGGAACGTTGACACTTTTATCAATGGCATTGGCCACCAACAGACCTGCTTCTGGTGCCATGCCAACAAATCTACCCACCGTCTGCCCATTTCCAGTTCCACCACCGTTACCCGCAGCAATACCAGCAACATGAGTACCGTGATTGTCGGGATCATCTGGATTACAGGCACTGGTTTTACTGGCCGTAGTCGTTAGTACAGCATTAATCGCCGCAGTATCACATTCTGCACCATACAAGGAGGTGGTGCCATCTGAACCCTTGGGTGGAGTTCCACCGGTATCATTACGCATGTTCCACAAGCGCACAATGCGGGATTGGCCATTCGCATCCAGAAAATCACCATGACTGATATCAATCCCGGTATCAATAATACCCACCAGCACATTCTTACCCGTCTTGCCTCCCCAACCCGCCGCAAGCGAACCAGTACGTAACTGATCCGCTTTCGTATTCGTCACACTTTTGTTTAGACGGGCCACTGGACGGGTGGGCATTTCCAGATGTAGCACCTCCGGTAACGCCGCAACTTTCTCTAGTTGATTCAACGGAATTAATACCGTAGCCACATCACCCAAAACGGAACGGATCTGCACCCCTAGGGTACGCAAGGCGGCAAGTCCATTACCAGAAAACTGGACTGTAGCGGCTATCAACGTATCTTTCCCTTCAGTTGAACGGGCCAAAGGACTCTTTTGCGCACTCTGAAACTGTTTCAAGCGGGCACCAAGTTCCGCGTCTAATTTAGTACTCTCCGCAAAAGTTTCCGAACTACCAATCAACAGCACGATAGCCAGAATTAAAAAATTGACAAGACCCATTTCTTCCCTCCAAGAGTACATAAAAAGTGCTATAGCTCGCATTCCTGCAGCCAAAACAAGGTAAATAAGTAACCAAAAAAAACAGCCCCAAAAAGTTCAAGAGGTTTTTGGTTAAAATAATGCTAAAAATAACGAAAGTCAATAGATTTTGTTCGTCCACGGTTAAGTGGGGTGGTACCCAGAATTCGTGATCAGGAGTTCTGAAATTGTGTCACATGGTGGATGGCCTCTGCCACTCGATTCTCTTCCGTGAGGGGGATCACGTCGGGTTCCCGTTTAAGCCAAGTCTCTTGACGCTTGGCATAACGCCGACTCTCGCGTTTGGCGTTTTCCACGGCAACCTCTAAAGAGACCATGCCATCCAGGTATTGAAAAATCTGTCGATAACCCACCGCTTTCATGGCTGGAAGTGTCCGGTCATACCCTTTTTGTATCAGGGCTTGGGCCTCTTCCAGAAACCCTTCGTTCATCATGCGGTCAAAGCGGGCATCAATGCGTGGGTAGAGAATCTCACGTCCTGGAAGAATGGCCAGTTTAAGAATAGAAAATGGCGGGGGAGGGGGTTGACGCCGCTGCCATTCACTTAAAGAAATTCCAGTGGCTTCAAATACCGACAAGGCACGCAGAATCCGCTGGGCATCTCCAGGGGTGATCTTTTGGGCAGATTGGGGGTCAGTTTCTGTCAGACGGGCATGCAGAAGGGGCCAGCCATGGGTTTCGCCTTCAAGACGAATTCGTGCCAGCAAGGCATCGGCAATGGGTGGGGTCAAGGCCAGACCACGTTCCACAGCACGCAAATAGAGTCCGCTTCCTCCGGCAAATAGGGGCAGCACCCCTCTGGAGTGACACGCATGAATGGTCTCCCAGGCCGCTTCTCGGTAACGGTCGGCTGACCAGGGGTGATCTGGGTCGGTTACGTCCAACAGATGGTGTGGCACCTGAGCCCGTTCTTCAAGGGAGGGTTTGGCGGAACCAATATCCATTCCTCGATAGATCTGGACCGAATCGGCGTTGACAATTTCCAGAGGAAAGGCGTGGGCCAGTTGCAAGGCCAGATGGCTCTTGCCAGAGGCTGTTGGACCCATGAGAAAAATTACTGGGTTGTTTTGGGTCTGTTTATGATACATTGTCAGGCTCCTTGTCTCTTCCACCGACATCTTAGCCGCAAAAAAGGAGGTCTCATGTCACTGGACAACCGTATTATTTTGGTTACTGGCGCGGGGTCTGGTCTGGGTCGTGCCGTTTCACGCGCTTATGCCCATGCCGGGGCGTATGTTTTTCTTCTCGGCAGCCGTCAGGAGAGTCTGGAGGAGACCGATGACATCATTCGTCAGGAGGGTGGACAGGCCGGGATCATCCCCCTCAATCTGGAAACCGAACTCCAGCGTGTACCCGAAGTGGCCAAGGCCTTATTCGAGCGTTTCGGACGTCTGGATGTGCTGGTCAACGCAGCGGCCATAGCCGGTCCTCGCACCCTTTTAGAGACGCATTGCCCGGCAGATTGGGAGGCGGTGTTTCGGGTTAACCTCTCCGCGCCGTTTTTTCTCACCCGTGAACTGCTCCCCCTTTTGAAACGAAGCCAAGCCGGGTCCGTTATTCAAGTCGTCTGCCAGGAGGGGGTTACTGCCACGCCATTTCGTGGAGCCTATGGAACCTCCAAGGCCGCCTTGTTGCATATGACCCGCACTTGGGCCGCCGAAATTGCCCATGGTGAGGTGCGCATGAACGCCGTGGACCCTGGTCCCATGGCCACCCGTTTGCGTGCTAAGGTGTTTCCGGGTGAAGATATTTCTACCGTACCTCATCCAGACCGGGCCACTGATTTGTTTCTTTACCTAGCATCCGATGAATCCAAGGGGAGGCAGGGAGAATTGTTGTGTGTGGTCCGCTGATTGGGGTGTTTGATTCTCTTTTGGGCGGGTCTGGGTTTTGAGTGTAACGGTTTTACGGCCTGACCTGAATGATTACACTACGAGGGATAAAAATCTGGGATTTTCTTACCCAGGTGATCATAGCGCGACGACGAGGTGAAATGCCGCCAGATATGCCAATGCCTGCTGTTTCCGGTTAACAGCAGTGATTTGCTATCGTCATTCACAGGCCTTGCGTCACTCCTGAAACGGTTTCACGGCCCGATTCTCGCTCCAAACGTTTTAGATTCTGGTAAATCTTCTGGGCTGGCCTGGGTTTGAGAGTGACGGTTTCACGGCCCGACTCCCGCTCCAAACGTTTCAGATCTTGGTAAATGGCTACTGGATCGTAGTTGAATCGGGCAGCGTGTTTTTCACGGATCTCGCGGATTTCTTCAACGATAGGGTCATTCCACATGATTATTCCTCCAAAAGTTGTTCTAGAGTGAGGATAGCCGGAGGTTCAAAGTCATGGTTGCGGCAGGTTTGTTCAATCCGGTTCCTCAAGGTTGCGTTGGCAATATGTTTGCAATTCCATGTCACCAGGAAATCCATGCCATGAACAGTGGCCGTGGCAATATGATAGGCATCTTCAACGGCCTGTTGCGGGACTGCTTGTGAGTTAAGCAGAGCAATGGCTAGGGACATCACGTCTTCAGTCAAAATCAGGCTGGGAATTCCAATCAAGAATTCCAACCTTTTGGTCGCAGCCACTGGGTCTCCCGCGCTAATTTCTTGTATCACGAGTTCTGAAACATACAGGTCAAAACGATGTCTTTGTCTATGCCACCATTCGGTAGTAATCTGCTGGTGGGCTGCAACCACTAAGTCTCGGCTTTGGCGTGCGGACAAATAGCTAAAAATACTGCTCTCAATATAAATTTTGAATTTCATGGGGAACCTCCTTACAACATGTATTATCCTGCACCAAAAGTCAAGCCTGCCGTCAGGGCAGGAGCCCTTTATCCCGGTCAAGCCTGATAAGAAACATACAACAGATGGTAGCAATCATTGAATCCCGCTGGATGTCTTCGTAGCAAGCGTCTTAGCGCACCGCCAGGTACCGGACAATGACCGGGTGAAGGGTGATTTGCCCCGATGGCTTGCAGACTTTGCAGGAAGTCCAACGCAGAGGCATGGCGCGTGATGAGGATTTCCTCTTCCACAAGGGTTTTGGCACTCTCCCAGATCGAACGGGCGGGATGGGTGATGGCTCCACAAGGGATCCCAACGGATTCACAGGCCTTGCGCCACTCCTGAAAGGTTTGCTCCCCCAAGGTTGAGAAAACCAACCACCCGCCAGGACGCAACAAGGCTGTCAGTCGGGCAAAACTGCCTAAAGGATCCTGGAACCACTGCCAAGTCAAACCAGAAAAAATTAAATCAAAACCCGCAGCCACACTCGGACGCTCTCCATCCATCACCGCATACCAGATATTGCCTTCATGACCATTTTGACGTTGTGCGGCCTGAATCATGGCCAAGGAGAGGTCCGTCAATAAGAATCGGCCTTTGGGATAATGCCGCAGAAGAGGACGACTCACCAACCCAGAACCGCACCCTATTTCTAGAATCAAGGGAGTAGCGGGAAGATCCAGACGTTTGATGCGCCTAGTCAAGGCTTCGGCTGCGTAACGCTGTACTTCGGCTCGCTGTTCGTATTGATTGGCAACCGCGCCAAAGGTGGCAGCAATCTTTTGATGACGCATCATGGCAAGGTTTTGATACTATCGGCAATCAGGGCTGCGCAGGTCTCTGGGCGGGTCAAAGGCAACAGATGTCCCCCGCTGGGCAACCAATGGATGACGCCGGGTTGGCACTGGGCAAAAACGTCACGGGTTAATGCAGGGGTCACGATTTGGTCATCCTCGCTGGCTAGGGCCCACAATTCGCCCCTCCATTGGGTCAATTGTGTGCGCTGATCCCATTGGGCAAGCCACGACAAGCCTAAACTTAATGCTTCGACATTCACACGGGCCGGGATGGATAGGGCTTGCTCCAAACCACTTTGACGCCCGAATTCGCGGATCACCTCAACGGGTTCAGTGGTTAAGCGCAGGGTCATTCGTTTCAAAATGCGGCTGGCTATGCCATGGGGAAAATCATGGCTGAAAGAGAAACGTGAAAAACCATTGATGCTGATCAGGCCAAGACACTGTTTTGCAAAAATTTCATTGTCGAGTTGGTTCAATAGCCACAAAAAACCCAAAGAGTGACCGACAGCAATAAAGGGGTGTTGGGTCGGAATGGTCAGGTTAGGGCGTCCGAAAAATCCCAGATCGAGAATGTCAGCCTCGATTTCCGGCAGAAAGCGCAACAGGGGACGCCATACCCCGGCTCCACATCCCCAACCATGGACGAACAACAAGCGACAAGACAAAATCAAACCTCAAGAAATTTGGGAACCTGTGTCAGGTTGCGACAACCGTTCTCTTCCACCACCACCACATCCTCCAGTCGTACCCCACCTAACTCCGGGTAATAGAGTCCGGGTTCCACCGTGACCACATGACCGCTTTGCAAAGGTTGGCTTTTGAGGCCGATGCGTGGGGATTCGTGGATTTCCAATCCCAGACCATGCCCTGTGCCGTGAAAAAAACCTTCCTGACGGCCCAAGCTGTCCGTTCCAGTAAAAAAACCGGCCAAAGTCATGGATGCGCTGACCGCTTCGTGAACGGTTTGGCCAGAGGCCCCATGGCGAATCAGCTTGAAGGCGACCTCTTGCGCGGCCTTGACCGCCTCCCACATCTCACGGAGTCGCTGTGGAGCCTCTCCCCGACAAAGAGTACGGGTCATGTCGCCCCAGTAACCGGTCTTCTCCATGCGGGGAAAAATGTCCAGAATGATCGGGGTATGGGCGTATAATGGACCTTCGCCCTGTTCGTGTGGGTCTGCGCCCTGTGGTCCGCCAGCGACAATGGTATGGTGTGGGGAGGCCCCTTCGCGTACCAGACGGGCATGAATTTCGCCTCGTACCCGTTCGCTGGTTAAGGGGTAGCCACAGACTGCTCCTTATCAGGATGTATGAAAGGTAGATGTGCTGATGTTTGATGACATTATCAAAAA
>JADFYY010000107.1 GCA_015232825.1 Magnetococcales bacterium | reverse complement strand
AGGTGAGTGCGGGAATTCATACATAGAATATCTTGCTGCAACTAGCCGCGAATGGCAACCCTCGTTCTGAACCCCAAAGATGACCATTTAAAATCAATCAAACCTTCACTAAAAAAAGATTTTGCACCAGAATTCACCTTTGCGATAAGCGTTCCCTTTCCAAACGACAGAAAAAGAGGTAATTAACATAAGCTACCCTAATCGGTCATTGTTAAGATGGGCCGACTCTATCAGTCACCAAAAAGCTTAAGGAGAAAAAGAGCATGGAGGACGTCGTCATCGTTGCTGCAGGACGCACCGCCATCGGCAAATTTCTGGGAACACTGGCAGGCGTGCCAGCGAGTGAACTCGGAGCCGTGGTACTCAAGGGTCTTTTAGAAAAAAGCGGGTTGAAACCGGAACAAATCGATGAAGTCATTCTCGGCCATGTCTTGACCGCTGGACTCGGTCAAAATCCAGCTCGTCAAACCGCCCTGTCAGCGGGATTGCTGGAGACGACACCGGCCATGACCATCAATAAGGTTTGCGGTAGTGGACTCAAGGCCGTGGCCCTGGCTGCTCAGGCCATTCGTTGCGGTGATGCCAAAACGGTTATTGCCGGTGGTCAGGAGAACATGAGCGCATCCCCTCATACCCTGCCAAACTCCCGTTCTGGAGCCAAAATGGGTGAGTGGAAGTTAAATGATACCATGATCAGCGATGGCTTGTGGGATGCCTTCAACGATTATCACATGGGCAACACGGCTGAAAATATCGCCAAAAAATATGAATTCACCCGTCTCGAACAAGACGCCTTTGCCGCATCCTCACAGCAAAAAACCGAAGCCGCCCAAAAAGCTGGACGCTTCAACGAAGAGATCATTCCAGTCTCCATCCCACAACGCAAACAGCCCCCCATCGTGTTTGCCACCGATGAGTTTCCCCGTGCAGGCACTACGGCTGAAAGCTTGGCTAAAATTCCAGCCGCCTTCGACAAAGCCGGAACCGTCTCCGCTGGTAATGCCTCTGGCATCAATGACGGAGCCGCCGCCGTGATCGTCATGGCCCGCTCACTAGCCGAACAGCTCGGTATGAAAATCATGGGTCGTGTTGTCGCTTATGCCAGCGCAGGCGTGGATCCCAAAATCATGGGAACCGGTCCGATTCCAGCGGTGCGGAAATGTCTGGAAAAGGCTGGCTGGACCATCGATGACTTAGACCTCATCGAGGCCAATGAAGCCTTCGCCGCTCAGGCCATGTCCGTCAATAAAGATCTTGGTTGGGACTTGTCGAAAGTCAATGTCAATGGTGGAGCCATCGCCTTGGGTCATCCCATCGGCGCGTCTGGCGCACGGATTCTGGTCACTCTGCTGCACGAAATGGAAAAACGGAACCTCAAAAAAGGTCTGGCCACGTTGTGCATCGGCGGTGGCATGGGTGTGGCTATGGCGGTGGAACGGTAATTCCCCTGTCTATAAAAAATTGACCCCTTTCTAAGAAGTTTAGGAGAATAACGATCATGAGTGCAAAAATAGCCTTGGTAACTGGTGGTGCGGGCGGTATCGGTACAGAAATCTGTAGAACCTTGTCTCGTGAAGGTCATCGGGTCGTCACTACCTGCGCACCCGTCTTTGAATGCCCCAATCTGGCCGATTGGAAAAAAAATATGAAAGCCGAAGGCTTTGATGTCCCGGTCTTCGAAGCGGATGTCGCTGATTTTGAATCCTGCCGCTTGGCCGTAGAGCAAATCGAAAAAGAGGTTGGACCCGTGGATATCTTGGTCAACTGCGCGGGCATTACCCGTGACAGCGTGTTGAAAAAAATGACCAGTGATCAATGGCAACAGGTGTTGAGCGTCAACTTAGACAGCGTTTTCAACATGACTCGTCAGGTCTTTCCCGGTATGCTGGATCGTGGCTTTGGTCGCATCGTCAATATCTCGTCCATCAATGGACGCAAAGGCCAATTCGGTCAGGCCAACTACTCAGCCGCCAAGGCCGGTATGCATGGCTTTACCATGGCCGTGGCCCAGGAAGGGATCCGTAAGGGCGTGACAGTCAACACCATCAGCCCTGGCTATGTGGCCACCGAAATGGTGAAAAAAATTCGTGAAGATGTCTTGCAGTCCATTATCGCCCAGATTCCAGCCGGTCGCTTGGCAGAACCTTGGGAGATCGCACGGGTTGTGGCGTTCTTGGCATCCGAAAAGTCAGGATTCATCTCTGGAGCCAATATTGACATCAATGGCGGCCAGTTTATCCACTGATTCATCTGCAAGGCGATACGAGGCAGCTTTTTGTTATGGATGAGACCCCTGTTCGCATCATCAAAAAATATGCCAACCGACGCCTGTATGATACCGAGCAGTCGGCTTACATCACGCTGGATGGGGTGCGGGATCTGGTCACAAACCGCATCCCCTTCCAGGTGGTGGATAACCGTACCGGGGCAGACCTGACGCGCTTGATCCTGCTCCAAATCATTAGTGAGCAAGAAGACAAGGGCCATCCAGTCTTTGACTCCAATACCTTGCAAATGATCATTCGCTTCTATGGCGATACCCTGCAGGAGGCCTTGGGAGAATGGATGAAACAAAGCATGGATGTCTTCATTGAACAAAAAAATGTTTTTCAGTCTGACCCAGATCCCGTGAGCTTGATCGCTGAAATGGGACGACGCAACATGGAAATTTGGCATTCACTTCAAGGGAATCTGTTCTCCCTTACCTTGAGTTCGACCGGAAAATCAAACCCAAATGAGGACGCATGAGAGGGTTTGATTGCATTATGTTTGATTCAGCAAAAAAAAATATTTGACTCTCCCCGTTTGTTCCTTTATGCTGCATTGCACCATTGTTGCATTGCGGTAAAACTGCAACGACATGTGAAACCAACAAAAAAAGGATCACGACTATGGATAATAACAAAGTTGCCGAACGTATGACGGAATTGACCAAAAAAATGATGGATTCAATTTCCGATCTGCAAAAAATTAATGACCGCACCGTGCAGGAATTGACCAAACAGCAGCTCGAAGCTGCGGAAGGATTCATCCAGGCTGGGGCAAAACAACTCAAAGACTTAAGTTCTGCCAAAACCATCCAGGAAGCGGTTTCCACCCAAGCCGATATCGCGACCAATCTTGGCAAAATGATGGTGGACAACGCCAAACGGACCATGGATGTCTTGACCCAGGGTCAAAACGAGCTGAAAGATCTGATTGAAAAGAATATCACCAAGCTTGTCGAAGAAGCCAAAGCCGGTTTGGAATAATCGACCTTATTCTTGCCGGTTTCGGGGCGGCCTCAACGTTTTCGTGAGGTTCGGAAACTGCCCCTTGTCGCGGCGCATGGACGCGCCGTCCAATTTCCGTCTGGATTGTGGACATATTCAAATCTGATGCGTGCAATCAAGACGACGCCTAAAGTTATTGGGTTTGTTGTGAAATCTAGCAATAGTTTTTTCATGATCGACCTTCACCAAGGAGTTTATCAATGGACAACAATCCGTTTTCCACTGACTGGATGAAAGGATGGAGCGATCTTCAACAGAAAATGTGGGAAGATTGGTCTGATGTAACGCAAAACAGTTGGGCAAAAACCTGGCAAAAAGAGACCCCGATGAATTTTTTCCGTGAGGGCATGAAAAATTGGCCAGGAGCAGGTGCGTTTGGCAGTGCCCCTCAGACGCCGGAAGCCATGGCGATGCAAAACGCTATGTCCTCCATGGAGGGATTCATGCGTATGGGTCGTGAGGTGTTTAAAGTCTTTCAAAACCTGACAGAGAGCGGAGCCGCCAGTCAGGATTGGACAACTCAGTTGGATCGCATTATTCAACAAACCAAAGAAATGTTTGCCAAATCCGGGGCTTCCCCGCTCGCTGCCATGGGAAACATGCCGAACATGGGCAATATGGGTAATATGGGCGATTTATCGGCCATGTGGAGTACTCCCATGAAGGCCTGGACGGACATGCTCTCTTCCAATCCGATGTTTTCCAATGACATCATGCGTTCCATGCTGACGGGTGGTCAATCGGCTGATGAGCTGATGACACGCTTTCTTTCAATGCCGGGACTGGGGCCCAATCGGGAAAAACAAGAAAAATTTCAGGAAGGCCTGCGGTTGGGTCTGGAGTACCGCAAACATTTTGAAGAATTCCAAACCCTCATGAACCAATCGACTAGCCGCGCTCTGGACTTGTTGCATCGCAAGTTGCTGGAAGTGGGAGCTGAGGGCAAGTCATTGCAAACTTTGCATGATCTCTATGTTTTGTGGGTGGACTGCAACGAAGAGGCCAATGCCGCAACCGTTTCTGGCAAGGAGTTCAACGAGGTCAATGCCCGGATGACGAACGCCTTGATGCGGGTTCGGAAACATATGGGAGACGTGGTTGATGAATCCCTGGGTACCATGAATATGCCCACCCGCCGTGAACTCGATAGTGCCCACAAACAGATCAGTCTGCAAAAAAAACGGATACAGGCCTTGGAAGATGAAATGCAGGAGTTGCGTTCCAAGGACTCTAGCGCGGATATCAATGCCCTGCGTGACGACATGGAGAAACTTGGTATTCGTCGCTTGCGGGAAGAAGTGGCGGATTTGAAGAGACAATTACAAGAATCCCTGTTGGCAGACCCTGTGGAGCCACCTGGTTCCCTTGCGGAGGCCTCGACATCAGCCAACAAAAAGACGGTTCGCATCGGCGTGAACAAAGCATCGGGTGCCGCCGTCGGTTCTACCCAAAAAGGAGATTAACCCATGTTCCCGTTCGCCATCAATCCCGAGAAGGCGGTGGAGGAGCTGGCCCGCTTCAACAAAAAGTTGACTGCGGGAATCAAGACGTTCACCGAAGTGGGTCCAATCGAGTCTGGCGTCAGTGCCAAAGAAGCGGTCTATCGCGAAGATAAGGTCACTCTGTACCATTACACCCCCAGGACAGAATCCCCGCATCGCGTGCCGGTTTTGGTGGTCTATGCCCTGGTCAATCGTCCTTACATGGCCGACATCCAAGAGGATCGCTCCATGATCCGGGGATTGCTTGATGCGGGCCTGGATGTCTACCTGATTGATTGGGGATATCCTGACGCCTCAGATCGTTATCTGGATCTGGATGATTACATCAACGGCTACATCAAGCGTTGTGCGGATTTCATTCGCAACCGTCACGACATCTATCGGATCAACGTGTTGGGTATTTGTCAGGGTGGGGCTTTCAGCCTCTGTTTTAGTGCCCTGCATGCGGATCGGGTGCGCAATCTTGTGACCATGGTCACCCCGGTGGACTTCCACACCCCGGATAATCTGTTGAGTTTATGGGCGCGGGGATTGGATGTTGATCTGTTGGTGGATACCATGGGCAACATTCCGGGTGATCTTTTGAATATCACCTTCCTCTCCATGAACCCATATCGGTTAACCGGTCAAAAATATGTGGATATGGTGGATCTGCTCGATGATCCTGTGCAACTGAAAAACTTCCTGCGCATGGAAAAATGGATCTTCGATTCACCCAACCAAGCTGGTGAGGCCTTTCGGCAGTTCATCAAGGATTTTTTCCAGAAAAACGGTCTGATCAAAGGAACCATCAAGATCGGTGAACGGCGTGTTGATCTAGCCAATATCACCATGCCAGTTCTCAATGTCTATGCCACCAAGGATCATCTGGTCCCACCCGATGCCTCTAAGGCACTGAAACAATATGTGGGCAGTTCAGATTATCAGGAACTCCCCTTTAATGGCGGTCATATCGGGCTATATGTTAGTGGACGCTCTCAAAAAGAAGTGCCACCGGCTATTGCCAACTGGTTGAAAGAACGGGGTTAAACTTTATTTGTCCGTGCCTTTGACATTCCTGGGGGGGGGGGGGGCCGCCCCCCCCCCCCCCCCCCAGGAATGGCCAAACCCATGATCATGGCCATTCCTGCTTTTTCACGGTAATTTTCACTTGCAAGAGGGTTACTGAAAGGTTAGCCTTAA
This sequence comes from Magnetococcales bacterium, assembly GCA_015232825.1. Taxonomy (GTDB): domain Bacteria; phylum Pseudomonadota; class Magnetococcia; order Magnetococcales; family Magnetaquicoccaceae; genus Magnetaquiglobus. The sequence goes on along the minus strand of JADFYY010000107.1, from coordinate 3,906 downwards.
CAATGATGGAATTTTGTTTTTGCAGAGTCGATAAGGATCAAATTGGTGAGGGTGTATGAGCATATTCAAATATATTTTATCGAAATTGAAAGGTGAATCAACAGTTAATGAGCTTTGTAAATCAGAGGATCTTGACACTAATTTGGCGGCGGCTTGGTATCATAAAGCAGCCAAACAGGGAGATGTGGAGGCACAGTTTTTGTTGGGTACAATGTACCAAGAGGGACGGGGCGTGCCTAAGGATTATAAACAGGCCATGCTTTGGTATTTGAAGGCAGCGGAACAGGGGGAGGCCAAGGCGCAATGTAATTTAGGCACCCTCTATTTTTCTGGGTATGGGGTCTCGCAAGATAACATTCAGGCAGCAGCTTGGTATCGTAAGGCCGCAGAACAAGGAGATGCTAAGGCGCAATTTAATCTGGGTGGTATGTACGAGTTTGGGCGAGGTGTGCCACTGGATATCAAGCGGGCCGTGGCATGGTATATTAAGGCGGCAGAACAAGGAGATGTCAAGGCGCAACAGAGCCTTGGCATGATGTACGCTGCTGGGCGTGGTGTTCCAAAAGACGACACCCAGAGTGCGGCTTGGTATATTAAGGCGGCCCAACAAGGGGATGTCAAGGCGCAGTATCAACTTGGAACCCTGTATGAGGTTGGACGTGGTGTTGCGCAAGATAGCCATCAGGCGGCCATCTGGTTTCGCAAGGCAGCGGAACAGGGGGATGCCAAGGCTCAGCTTTATCTTGGCAATCTGTATATTTTTGGTCGTGGTGTTGCAAAGGATAATGCCCAGGGCGTTGCTTGGTATCGCAAAGCAGCGGAACAAGGAGATGCTCAAGCCCAGTTCAATCTGGGTTGGATGTATCGAGAAGGGGAAGGGGTCTCTCAGGATAGCCGACAGGCTGCGGTTTGGTATCGCAAGGCGGCTGAACAGGGGGAGGTGAAGGCCCAATTCAACCTTGGCTGGATGTATCGGGAAGGGGATGGTGTGCCCAAAGATGACATCCAGGCCGCCTATTGGCATCGCAAGGCGGCGGAGCAGGGGGATGCACTTTCACAATCTTCATACGGGTTTATGTGTCAAAACGGGTTGGGCGTGCCTAAGAATTTCGTTCAGGCCGTGCATTGGCATCGCAAGGCGGCCCAACAGGGAGAGGCTAACTCTTTGACCTTTCTTGGCTATCTGTATCAAAACGGGCAAGGCGTGCTGCCCAAAGATGATGCCCAGGCTGCACTCTTGTATCGCAAAGCGGCGGATCAAGGGATGATCAATGCCCAGTTCGCCCTTGGATTGCTGTATCAACAGGGGCGTGGGGTTCCTAAGGAGGATACCAAGGCCGCTTATTGGTATCGCAAGGCCGCCGAAAGGGGGGATGTCCAAGCGCAGAACGCCCTGGGTGTGATGTGTCAGTTGGGGCAGGGCGTACCCAAGGATGACATCCAGGCTGCACACTGGTATCGTCAAGCCGCAGAACAAGGGGATGCTCGGGCGCAATTTAATTTGGGTCTTCTGTATTCAAAAGGGCGTGGTGTTGCCAAGGATGAAGCCCAGGCTGTTGCGCTTTATCGCAAGGCGGCAGAACAAGGGTTGGTTAATGCGCAAAGCAATCTTGGTTTTATGTATGAGACTGGACGTGGTGTTGCCAAGGATGCCACCCAGGCGGCATTTTGGCATCGTAAGGCCATGGGGCAAGTTGGGGAGTAGGCATGGAGACAGGATATTTTGGAGCGTTTGGCGGGGCCTTTATCCCGGAAATTCTCGACGAAACTTTTCGTCGTCTGACAGCGGCCTATGAGGAAGCGCGGGCAGATCCGCACTTTTGGAATACCTATGTCCGTTTGATGGAGAACTATTCAGGACGGCCAACACCGTTGACTTTTGCGGAGAATCTTTCTTGCGAATACCAGCGACGGGTGTATATCAAGCGTGAAGATCTCAATCAAACCGGGGCGCACAAGGCCAATAACGTCATGGGGCAGGGACTGCTCATGAAACGGATGGGCAAGAAACGGGTTATCGCAGAGACCGGAGCCGGACAGCATGGCATGGCCACCGCCACGATGGCGGCACGCATGGGGTTTGAGTGTGTTATTTACATGGGGGCCGAGGATGTGGAACGGCAACGTTCCAATGTATTCTGGATGGAGCGGTTGGGGGCGACGGTAGTTCCGGTGACTTCTGGTTCGCAGACCCTCAAGGATGCTGTCAACGAGGCCTTGCGGGATTGGGTTGGCAGTATGGATACTACCCATTATGCCTTGGGGACTGCTTGCGGAGCCCATCCTTTTCCTGAAATGGTCTCTTGGTTTCAATCCATCATTGGTTTGGAGGCTAGGGAGCAGATTTTGGCCGCCGAAGGTCGTTTGCCAACTCATGTTTATGCATGCGTTGGGGGCGGTTCCAATGCTATGGGGATTTTTCAAGGTTTCCTTGCTAACCCAGAGGTTGATTTGGTGGGTGTGGAGGCCGGGGGAGGGGGATTGACGAGTGGGCGGCATGCCTCACGCATCGCCTCTGGTGCGGGAGCGGTTGGTGTAGCACAGGGATACAAGACCTTTTTTCTGCAAAACACCGATGGCCAGATGCAAGATACCCATTCTGTTGCAGCCGGTTTGGATTATGTTGGGATTTCGCCCATTCTGGCCCATCTTCATACCACCAGACAGGTTCGTTTTGAGGCAGCCACCGATCAGGAGGTCATTGCTGCGTTGGAACACCTCATGCGTTCCGAAGGGTTGATCCCGGCATTGGAATCCAGTCATGCTGTGGCGCAAGCCTTCAAGGAACTCCCGACTTTGCCGACGGATGCTGTGGTGATCATCAATTTATCCGGGCGGGGGGACAAGGATATTTTTACCATAGCCGATGCCCTGAATGATCCGGGCTGGCGTCAATTTATCCGCAAAAAGGCTGTAGCCTATGCTGCGAGCGAGGCGTGACATGATGCAATCTTCCCCATCTTTCATAGAATCGTTCATTCGTAGTCGTGTCGCAGAGCGTGTCACGCAGGGTCACGCGCCTATTTTGCTTATGTCTCATTTGGTGTTGGGTTTTCCCTCTTTAGAGGAGAACCAGCAGGTGATTGACGCCATGGCCAATAATGGCGTGGATCTGATGGAGTTGCAGATTCCCTTTTCTGAACCCATAGCCGATGGTCCGGTCATTGCTCAGGCCAATCAGGTTTCGTTGGATAACGGCTTTCGGGTAGCGGATGGTTTGGCCTTTATTGGTGAGAACGTCCAGCGTCACCCAGAGGTGATTTTTTTGATCATGACCTATTGCAACATTCTGATGGCATATGGGGTGGAGCGATTCATTCAGCAGGCCGCCCGGTTGGGTGTGCGGGGTGTCATTGTGCCGGATTGGCCGCCACAGGTGGCCCAGGAGGCCATGGCCGTCTGTCGCGCCGAGGGTTTGGAGTGGATTCAATTGATGACCCCTACCTGTTCGGATGAACGGTTAAATTATATTGGCAATCAGGCGCAAGGATTTTGTTATTGTGTGGCCCGCAAGGGTGTGACTGGGCGAAAAACCGAGTTTGACGCAGAGTTGACCCATTTTCTGCAACGGTGTCGAGGGGCTACGACCACACCTTTGGCTGTGGGATTTGGGGTCAAAACAGCGGAAGATGTTCAGTCATTGGTTGGACAAGCGGAAATCGCCGTTGTTGGTACGGCTGCTTTGGAGATTCATGCGAGGGGTGGGGCTCAGGCGGTTGGGGAGTTTTTTAAAGGGTTGGTGGGTATGCCGCAACCGTTTTTGAAACCGTAGCTTTTGATATTTTTTAACTATTAAAAAAAAAGAGAGGGTCTGGGAGATTCATCTCCCAGGGTTTTGCTTTTGACTTTGCTTTTAATGCCTTTGCGCGCTTTCTAACAAGCTTTTTTTCGCGCTTTTTGCGAAAA
>JADFYY010000106.1 GCA_015232825.1 Magnetococcales bacterium | reverse complement strand
CGGGGGGTCTGAACGGTTACTTCAATTGGGTCTGGTGCTTCAATTGGAAAATTATGTCTCTCGAATGCTTCAACAAGAATAACCAAAACATCTAATTCATCTCCCTCACTGGTATCTAATTTGGCATCCATTAGACTATCAATTCTAACAAGAGCATTATCATAATCTTGCATTGATTTAATTGGTTTAATGTCCATTAAATGGCCTCCACATCAATTGCATCATACTGTTTGTGAGTTCCAATGAAGCGAATATAGACAACCCTATACGCATAGTTAATACTCACCACTAATCGATATTTGTTACCATATATATTAAACACGACTCGACTGTTTTTTAGAATACTGGCACTACTATACTGCAATTTCAAATCCGATGGAGTTTTCCAATCAGCATTATCAGCATTAACCTCATGGAACCAAGATTTAAGAGGCTGTTCGCTGTCAGCATAGATTGGCTGTTCCCAGAAATCTCTCAATTTTTTGATTGATATAATTCTCATAAAATGGATCGTATCACGTTCCCATTACGGGAGCAACCATCATTCTGTTTTTTTTAAGTAAAAAAATATATCCAGTCAAACCACTGCTCCAGCCAGATGACGTATCTCACGACCTTGACAAGAAGGACAGAGGGGCGTCAAAATATTCATGATGCGGCATCCTTTTATTAGAGCAGAAACGACTTTTGCAGGAGGACACTATCCTCATATTCTAAATTATGGAGAAAAACATGAACATTATACTTTCAACAGATATTAAAGATTATGTGGCATCACAAGTTAGGTCAGGGCATTATAACTCTGAAAGTGATGTTATTACTGATGCCCTTAGAAATCAAAGAAGACAATCCTTTGAAAAGCAAGTTGATGAATCGTATAGAAGCATCAAGAAAACAAATTGCAAGTGGTGATACAATTCCTATAGATGATTACTTTGAAAGAAAAATAGCCATGATTGAAGAAAAATTTTAACTTAAAGCTAAAAAACAATGATATACAAAATCAGTTTTACAAAATTTGCCGCCTATGATGATGTGGATGAATCAATAAAAACGGTTTATATAAATCTGGTTTCAGAATCTCACCGCCAATGGAAAGAAATTTTAGAAACCAGAACTTAGGTTCTGGATAAATGGGGATCCAGATATTGCCAAACGTCCAACAAGATACCCGACATCATGAACGAAACATCAAGACAGATCACCCGCCTAGCAGACTACACCCCGCCGGTCTATCTGGTGGACGCTATCCACCTGGAATTTCAACTCCACGACGCCGAAACCCGTGTCCACGCCCGTCTGGTCATGCGCCGCAACCCAGAAACCCGCTCCACCGAAACCACTCTACGCTTGGATGGCCGAGAACTAGAACTGCTCGACATCCATTTAAATGGCCAACCCCTCTCACAAGATCGCTTCACCCTTACCGGGGAACACCTTTTAGTACCAGACGTTCCGCCCTCTTTTACACTAGAAACTACCACCCGCATCCGGCCCCAAGAGAATCTCTCCCTAGAAGGTCTCTACCGCTCCAACTCCCTCTTTTGTACCCAATGCGAGGCGGAAGGATTCCGCAAGATCACCTTTTACCCAGATCGACCCGATGTCATGGCCCGCTTCACCGTCATGATCGAGGCCGACCAAACAACCGTTCCAGTACTGCTCTCCAACGGCAATCTGAAGGAGACCGGAACCCGACCCAACAACCGCCATTTCGCCCTCTGGGAAGACCCCTTTCCCAAACCGTCTTATCTCTTCGCATTGGTGGCTGGCACTCTGGTCTGCCACGAAGGGAGCTTTGTCACCGGCTCTGGTCGCACCATCCGTTTACAAATTTGGGTGGAACCGGAAAACATCACCCAATGCCAGCATGCCCTGGACTCTTTGCAAAAATCCATGGCCTGGGACGAAAAACGGTTCGGTCGCGAATACGATCTGGATCTCTACATGATCGTGGCCGTCAATGATTTCAATATGGGGGCTATGGAGAACAAAGGACTCAATATTTTCAACGCCCAATACGTCCTTGCTGACCCCGAAACCGCCACGGACAGCAACTACGAAGAGATTGAAAGCGTCATTGCCCACGAATATTTTCACAACTGGACCGGCAACCGCATCACCTGCCGCGACTGGTTTCAACTTAGCCTCAAAGAGGGACTGACCATTTTTCGGGATCAGGAGTTCTCTTCCGATGTCGGTTCCAGGGCTGTGCAGCGCATTCGCGACGTACAAGATCTGCGCATCCACCAGTTTCCCGAAGACGCTGGACCAACCAGACACCCAGTACGCCCAGACTCCTACATGGAAATCAATAACTTCTACACCACGACCATCTACAACAAAGGGGCGGAAGTGGTGCGCATGCTGCAAACCTTGCTCGGCAAAGAACAGTTTCGCCAAGGCATGGACCTCTATTTTCTGCGCCATGACGGTCAGGCCGTCACCGTGGAGGCCTTTATCCAAGCCATGCAAGATGCCTCCAAGCGGGATTTGAGTCACTTTATGCACTGGTATCATCAAGCCGGAACCCCGGAATTGACCGTTCATTTAAACCCGATTCCCGCATCCAACAGCCTGGAATTGACCATTGAACAACCCAATCCACCCTTCTTCATTCCTCTGTCCATGGCACTTCTGGATCCGATCACCGCCACACCTTGGCCGTTGATTCTAGAAGGAGAAGATCCGGCCAACGCCCCGACAGAACGCATCCTGGAAATAACACGTCCGGTGGAGAAATTCCGTTTTACTGGAATCTCCCGCACCCCCATTCCCTCGCTGCTGCGGGACTTTTCCGCACCGGTCAAGCTTCAAGCCGAATATTCAGATGAAGAACTGACCTTTCTGTGGGGCGCAGACAACAACCCCTTCAACCGATGGGATGCGGGACAACGCTTGTTCACCCGCATTTTGCTCCAAGCTGACAAACCCGAACTGCCCGCACACTTTCTCAACGCCTTTACTGCCACCTTACAAGAGACCACTCTGGATCCCGCCATGATTGCCTTGGCTTTGACCCTACCCACTCTGGCCCTCTTGGTGGAAGCGATGGAAAACGCCGATCCCAACGCCCTGCACCAAACCCGCGAGGCAGTACGCCGCCAAATTGCCGTAGCCTGCCAAGAACCCCTGTTACGAGTTCACACCGCCAACTTGACTCCCAGACCCTATGAACGCGACCCAGCAAGCATAGGGCGTCGTTCCCTGAAAAACCTGATTTTAAATTATCTGATGGCCCTGCCAAACAACGATCTCCCGGCTCAACTGGCGGTAGAGCAGATCCGTCAAGCCGACAACATGACCGACCGTCTTGGAGCATTGATCCCACTGGTCCATGCAGGCCGCCCAGAAGCTCTTGAACTGCTGGCCGCCATGGAACGCCGTTGGAACAACAATCCCCTAGCCCTAGACAAATGGTTTGCCATTCAAGCCTCTGCTCCATTGGAAAATGCCCTGGAGCAGGTCCGCGCCTTGATGAACCATCCCAAATTCGATCCCAACAATCCCAACCGGGTACGGGCAGTGATCACCACCTTTTGTCGGCTGAATCTATCCCGATTTCATGACCCATCCGGTGATGGATACCGATTCCTGACCGAACAGATTCTCTCCCTAGATCCCAAAAACCCCCAAGTTGCGGCCCGACTGACCGGGGCATTCAGTCGCTGGCGTCGCTTTGAACCCATCCGCCAACAGGCCATGAAAGCCGCATTGGAAGAAATCGTGCGTTTCCCAACGCTCTCTCGCAACACCTATGAGATCGCCTCCAAAAGTCTCGACGGATTGCATTGACCAACAAAACAGGGTAAAAGGATATCCAACATCCATTAACTGACCAAGGGAACCCACCATGCCCCCATTTCGGATCAATGACCGTTTTGCTTTACGCACCAAAATCCGCCTGGAAATTGCCTTGGGACAAACCATCGCAGGATATACCACCGATGTCAGTATAAGCGGGGCCTTCCTGCAAACCGACCAGTCAACAGAAGAGTGTCAAATCGACGACAAGGGAAACGTCTTTATCGAAACAAAAGAAGGAGATGAAACCTACGATGTCTCGTTCCCCTGTGTCGTGGCAAGAATCACTCCCCAGGGGATCGGATTGGATTTTGATTATCAGTTAATGAGTGAGGCGGATCAAATGGCTCTGACCACCCTGAATCCGACGTCATCATAAGCGGCAAAGGATTCTACCCGCATCCGGCGGGCAACGCGACAATCCGTAGCTTTGCATTTAAAACCACTACCGCGCACAACTCTCGCTTCATCGTTCTCCCCGCCACGGGGATTCAAAACAGGCGATTTGGCATAATAATCCATCTGATAGCGATCATCCGTCCATTCCCGGACATTACCATCCATATCATACAATCCCCAGTCATTGGGACTTTTTCCCCCAACAGGGCGTAGTTGGCCGCCAGAGTTGCTTCTAACCCAAGCATAATCCGTCAAACTCCAATGGTCCATATCACCAGTGCTGAATGAAGAGCGATGTCCAGCACGGGCGGCATACTCCCACTCAGCCTCTGTGGGTAGACGCACCGTGATCCCCTCGCCCAGTTGAGCATTAAACTGAGCCAAAAATTTTTGCACATCATGCCAAGAAATCTTGGCCACGGGATGCATCTGCTTGCTCTCCCGATATTGACCCGCTGGATAATCTGGCATCAACTTGTTCCATCTACCCCATGTTACCAAATATTTGCTTATCCAGAAACCATCCAATTGGACCTCATGCTGTGGCACCTCATCCGGTCGCCGTCCATATTCTCCATTCAAGGCACCCATCTTGAAAGTACCCCCTGGAAGCCAAACAAACTCCATTTTCAGCACAGGATCCACCCAAACCGACCCCAGTTTACGGGTTCGCATTCCGGTGTATCCAGCCAGGGTATTTCTGGCAAGGGTGTTTCCGGTTACATCGGCTATAGGAGGTTTCTCTCCCTGAACTGGAGCAACCTGAGAAGAGGGGTCCAATGGAGAAGGGGCCTGCGAAGGGGCTGGCCTTGCAACAGCGATCTTAGTGGGATCATTTTCAGGGGTTGCGGCCTGGGGAGTGGCCTCATTCATAGAGGAGATAAACCCTCTCCAACTGCTTTTTTTACGCGCCCCCGCAGACTCCGCCTCCCCCGCTCCCGATACACCCGCCAGTTGGGGACGAGCAAGAGTGGTGATCTCCGCCGCCGAATCACCCGCACTTTGAGAGATACCCAGCAGCCGAGGCCGCCACTCCTGGATGGATTGGGGACGATCTTTTTCCATCACCATCAAACCCCAATCTACGGCTTTAAGAAATTCGGCAGAGTACCGCCCCTGACCCATCTCTTCAGCCGATTTCATGGGATCGGGTTCACTACGCAACCGTGCGGCAATACGCAAAGAGGCATCGGGTGGTTTATCGCCCACAATGCAGCGATACAACACACCAGCCATGGCATAAATATCCGACCACGCCCCTTGACGATCTCCTGAAGAGTCATACTGTTCAAAAGGGGAGTATCCCAGGCTCAGCAAACTCGTCATTTGGGCATTCTGTCCAACAATGGACTGTCGGGCCGAGCCGAAATCCAAAATGACTGGTGAGCCATCATTGCGGATTAAAATATTGGGGGGTTTGATATCACGATGGATATAGGCGGCCTTATGCAACAACTCCAGACCGTCCAGCAAGGGGGGTAAAATCCTTTTAATATTTACTTCCGACAAGGTTTTGCGGCGTTTAAGAATGGCATCCAACCCCTCCCCATTCACATATTCCATCACCATGTAGGCGGTATTGGCATTACGAAAAAAACTGATGACACGCACAATGCTGGAATGCTTGAAACGGGCAACGGTCTGAGCTTCCTTGAGAAAGCTGTCCAACCCCCATTCAAAGGTTTTCTTGTCTTCTGGGGAGTTTGGAAACACCTCGTTATCGGCCCGGCGAGAAGCAAAAGCCGTAGGCAGATATTCTTTAATGGCCACTTCCTGGTTTTGCTTGATATCACGCCCAAGATAGGTGATTCCGAACCCGCCCTTGCCCAAGACACGAATAATCTCGAACCAAAGCAGTTTCGTTCCAGGTGGCAACGCACTATTGAAAGCATCTGAATTCATGAAACCATACCGAGTCAGACGTGTCGCGACGGATCAGAGAGCCTAGCACGCAAGGCTCCAGCCTGATCATCAAGCTCCTCCTCAGGCAGCCCATCCTCTTCCGCATCTAGAAGCTGGACTTTATTGAACTCAACCTCCTCACGCAAAGGTAATGGGGGCAACATGGACAAATTCTCTGCGACGCGCAAAGATTTCGTCACACCGTTACCGGTTCTCTCGACGTCACCCCCCTCCCAGATTCCCTCTTCAGACTCTTCACCCACATCCTCTTCCCAAGAAGCGTACTTCTCTTCATCGGAACCGCTCACCCTCTCACGACCATCTCGAATCCAGCCTGCAAGATGGCTGATACCGTTTTTGACGATCAAGGAGATTCCAGCAGCCAGCACCACCCCTCCTTCCAACAAACGCATTCCCAGAGGATGGACAGATAATGCGACCGCACGCCGACGTGGCACCTCTCTGACACATGGTGTGCGCTCTTCACACACGCTCTCCTGAGTTTTTTTGCGCACTCTTCTTTCGACTTTCTGCTGGGCCAGCACAGAAGGGCGTCCACCAGAAGTCCGTTCTGGAATCCGCACAATAGCACTCCAGCGTGCGCCTTGTTTACGTTTATTCAAGTTATTGATCATGTCAATTCACCCGTCGCGTTCCAAAACTTCTTGACGAAGCCATCCATTCGGATTATCACTAAATCCGACTCAAATGACGGAGTGTTAATATCCAGCACACATGAAGCCATAAAAATACCCCCCCCCAATAAAAATCGCCCTACCCACCTCAAGGAGGAGACCACACCATGCTACCATCAGCCCCCCACAGTCCCGTAGATTCCAAGTTAGGACAGCTCACACCAACGGAAGCCTTTAAACTCGTCTCTGAACCTGCAACCGCCTTTATCGATATCCGTTCTGAAATTGAACATTTTTTTATTGGCAGCCCACCCAATGTCATCAACATACCTTGGCAGGATGCGCCAGACTTTGAGTTAAACCCCAATTTTGTTCAAGAAATCTTACAAGCCGTCAAAAACAAGGACCGCCCCATTGTTTTGATCTGCCGTTCTGGGCACCGTTCCATTGACGCTGGCAACTGTTTGATCCAAGAGGGATTTCAAACCGTTTACCACGTTTTGGAAGGATTTGAGGGCGACCGGGACGAAAATCACCATCGTTCCAGTGTCAATGGATGGCGTTTTCGTGGGCTTCCTTGGGTCCAATGCTGACCATCCGCCATCAAGCAAAAAAACGTTTGACGAAACCCATCATGTCAGGGACAAGATAGATCAGAATGCCAATCACCGACAACACAACAAGCAATACCACTCCGCCAACCACGTTCACCATGATATCGGAGTAATTGACGGACCGGGTCACTTGGGCCGCGATATCCCGCATGGAGACAACGCCCAAGAACCTAGGACCATCAAAGACCACGAGATGGCGGATACGGTATTCTCTCATAAGGTTCAAGCTGTATTTACAGGTGGCGTTATACTCCACCCGCACCAGATCACGAGTCATCACCTCATGGATGGGGGTGCGTGCTGGGTCGCGTCTTTTGCCCACCACCCGCACCATCAAATCCCGTTCGGTAAAATACCCGACGACCGAACTCCCCTCCATCACCACCAGGGAACCAACCCCACGGTTGACCATAATCTCCACACCTTCGCCCACAGTGCGGTATTGGTTGATGGTGGCGATATTCTCTTGAATGACGGATGTGATCCTGCATGTCATGGTTTGCGACCTGTTCTTAAGTATCGTTTCGACCGGCTTTTATACCTACTCAACCGATCAACTCATAAGCCAGTTTAATCTTAAAGGAGGGAACCATTTTAGTCATTGAAAAAAAGGGTCCATCATCCCAAAAGACGCAAAAAACAGATCCGGCGGCTGGGCAACTCCATTGCCATTTTGATAAACGTCAATCCCTTGACTTTATTTTACCGCCAGATCCTGACTCGGTAATTCTTGCAAATTTCATACCAACATCACTCTTTTACACTTTCCTCACGTGGACGAAGGGTGGTACGCAAATGCAACTCCCGCAATTGCAACGCATCCACCGCCGAAGGGGCTTGCGTCAAAAGACAACCCGCCTTCTGGGTTTTGGGAAAAGCGATCACATCCCGAATGGAATCAACCCCTAGCATAATGGCAATCAGCCGATCCAATCCTAACGCCAACCCTCCATGAGGAGGTGCGCCAAACTCCAACGCCTTCAACAAGAAACCAAACTTCTCTTCGGCCTCTGCTGGCCCGATATTAAGCAGCTCCAACATGCGCCGTTGCATGGCCGGGTCATGGATACGAATGGATCCTCCCCCGACTTCACTCCCATTGAGTACCAGATCATAGGCCTGGGAGCGGACAAGATCCACCACTCCCGCTTCACCATCTAGCCTGATGAAATCCTCGATCATGGGAGCCGTAAACGGGTGATGCACCGCCGCAAACCGCTTGGCCTCCTCGTCCCAATCAAGCAAAGGAAACTCCGTGACCCAGACAAAAGAGAACGGTTTGTCATCAATAAGATTCAAATCCCGCCCAATCTTCACCCGCAACCGCCCCAGAGCCTCATTCACCACCTTGAGTTGATCCGCTCCAAAGAATAGCAGATCCCCAACCACAGCCCCGGTCGCCTGGATCAGAGCCTCCTTCTCCTCATCCGAGAAGAACTTGACAATAGGCGACTGCCATCCCCCTTCCTGCCAAGGCGCGTTGATCTTGATGTAGGCCAACCCCTTGGCCCCATAGATGGCCACAAATGCGGTATAATCATCAATCTCCTTGCGGGTCAGAGCAGCCCCACCCGGCACACGCAACACCTTAATCGCACCCTGCCGACCCGGTCTCCCGGCCTGCTTGGCCACCTGGGCAAACACCTTGAAACCAGTATCTCGCATAATCGCGGTGACATCAACCAACTCCATCCGAATCCGCACATCAGGAGCATCCAACCCGTAACGATCCATGGCCTCCGCATAGGTCAGACGGCCAAATGGGTGGACCAACTCGACCCCCATCACCTCCGCAAAAAGCCGGGAGACCAGTTTTTCAACCAGTTGCATCACATCATCGGATTCAACGAAACTCATCTCCAAGTCAACCTGAGTAAATTCAGGTTGCCGATCCGCCCGGAGATCCTCGTCACGGAAACAGCGAGTGATCTGAAAATAGCGATCAAACCCACCAATCATCAACAATTGTTTAAACAACTGAGGCGACTGAGGCAAAGCGTAAAACTGACCTGGATGCACACGAGAGGGAACCAGATAATCCCTTGCCCCTTCAGGAGTGCTACGGGTCAACATCGGGGTTTCGATCTCCAGAAACCCGGAGTCATCCAAAGTGCGCCGCAAAGATTGCAAGGCCCGGTGGCGCACCAATAGGTTGCGTTGCATGTCAACACGACGCAAATCCAGAAAACGGTAAGCAAAGCGCACCCCTTCGCCCACATCCTCATCATCGAGTTGAAACGGCAGAGGGGCTGCGGCGTTCAAAATCCGCAACAGATCCACCTGCACCTCGATTAGGCCAGTTGGGAGTTTTGGGTTTCGAGTCTCTTCGGTACGCCGCACCACCACCCCTGAGACCATGATGACGTATTCATTGCGCAAGGAGCGAGCCGCCTCATGGTTCTGTTGCTGCTGTTCAGGACTGAACACCACCTGCACCAAGCCAGTCCGATCCCGCAAGTCCACAAAAATGACCCCGCCATGGTCCCGACGACGATTCACCCATCCACACAGGTTCACCCGACCGCCAACCAACTCCTCACGCACATCGTTGCAATAATGGGTGCGATTCATCAAACGATCCCCACATCCGGGAGATCCAATTGTTCCATCTCCTCTTCTTCCTCGACCTCACCTTCTTCTTCCATGGGCTGCCGGTTTCTGGCACGTTGCAATGCATCG
>JADFYY010000105.1 GCA_015232825.1 Magnetococcales bacterium | reverse complement strand
ATCGTGATGGTATCGTCAACAACCGTCGCAACATCCCCTTCCGTATACGCCAACACTCCACCCGCCGTCGCCACAGGTGCGTCACTGGTTGGAGTGATAGAAATAGTCGAAGTCACCGCCGCACTGGTTTGCTCTCCAACACCATCCGAATTCCCATCTGTCACTCTCCAGGTAATGGTTCGATTGGTTGAAAGATTGGTGGGGTCATCGCTGGTACTGTTAAAAGAAACAGTGCGCAACGCAGCCTGATAATTAGCCAGTGTTGCGTTTCCGGTCAGGGTCAAGGTGCCATCATTGTAACTTCCGGTAATTCCATTTTGTGTGGTGATTGACAGCACATCCCCGCTGGTATACCCAGAGGAAATGACCACCGTGGCCCCAGATATTAGGGTATCGTCCACATCATTAATCGTGATGGTATCGTCAACAACCGTCGCAACATCCCCTTCCGTATACGCCAACACTCCACCCGCCGTCGCCACAGGCGCGTCATTGGTTGGGGTTATGGTGATGCTTGATGTCACTCCAACACTGGTTTGCGCCCAATCATCATCCGAATTTCCGTCTGTCACTTCCCAAGTAATGGTTCGACTGGTTGAAAGATAGGTGGGATCATTGCTGGTACTGTTAAAAGAAACCGTGCGCAACGCAGCCTGATAGTTGGCCAATGTTGCACTCCCAGTCAAGGTCAAGGTGCCAGACGTGTAACTTCCGGTAATTCCGTTTTGCGCAGAGATTGACAACACATCCCCGCTGGTGTACCCAGAGGAAATGACCACCGTGGCCATGGAGATATGGGTATCATCTGGATCATTGACCGTGATTGTATTGTCAATGGCTGTAGCCAAACTCCCTTCCGTATACGCCAGCATCCCACCGGCAAAGACAACAGGAGGATCATTGCTTTTGTAGACATCAGGTGCAATTGTAATTAAGTAATCAAGGGCATCATCAGTGGTATCGACATTGGCTGTTTCTGCGCCAGTGATAATTTTTTCCTGACTAACGGGATCCAATGCGACTTTGTTCTCTGTAATTGTGATACCCTCCACCAATTCATCAATGGTGGTCTGAGTATTGCCATCATTATTCAGATCGGCTCCAGAAAGCGCAGCAAGAATAATACCGTATATTTCACCTTCGTTGATACCGTCGGTTGAATTATAGGATGTCTCGCCATTAACAGTGATGACTTCGACTGTATGCAAATTCGTCAGGCCAAATGTCTCGGCAACAGAGGTATTGATATTATTAACGATCTCATTATCTGGCGCAACATCACCTGCAATACCCATTATCTTATGATAGGCCACAGTTGTGAGGACGTTAATATTCAGATTAATAGTTTTACTGGAATCATTGATCACACCAATACTAAAAAGTTCGGCATTAAGATCTTTGCTAATGCCAGTCGCTTCATCGAGATAGTCAGGCCCTGTCCCAGAATTGACAACTTTTGTAATTACAACTCCAGTATAATTGCCAACATTAATCGTGAACTTGCCGTTTGTACCCACAAGGCCTTCACCAAGTACGGTTACCGCATTCGCTTTAAGGGCAATAACTTTGAGGTCATTTGAGGTAATCACTGGTCCAGCGACAATCGAACCAGTAATGATGGTCGGGGCCACTTCGGGTACGATGTTCGTTTTGGGTATCACAGGTTCTAAAGGTGCGACAACCACTGGAGTAACCACAGGGAGAAGGGATGCAACAACCGGCACGACAGGCGGTATCTGTGGAAGAACGGCTACTGGAATTTCGGATATGGATGGTGCGGCGGCCTGGACAGGTGGTGTCGAAGTTTCTGGTGTTTTAGATGCCACCACTGCGGCTGGTTCAGTGGGCGGAGTCGTCGTCACAGGCGGGGAGAGCGATGCATTCATCACGGGTGTCTCAGCAACCTTCGCAACCTGCTCAGACTGGTTAGTCACAGAGGGCATGATCTGCGGATCCGACTTGACAGACACGACACTGGCAGTGGTCAGGGTGGTCAAAGCCGTGGAAATCTCTTTGGCACTGCTCATCGCAACCCCTGGATTACTCCCCTGACTCAAGGCTTGCGCGAAAGTCTGCAAGAAAGCAGCTGACCCTTCTGGGTTACTCTTACTCACCTCGGCCAATAGCGTGGCCGCATTATTACCTGAGGCCAAAGCCACCATCAGTTGATCTGCTGGACTCACAGGCACACTGGCGTTTTGTGCTAGAGTCGCAGAGGTTGTGCTGACACTCTGGGCCGTGTTCATGGCCTGACTCATGGATGTACCCTGTTCCAGAGCCTGGGAGAGCGTGGCAAGAAAGACGTTGGCCCCCTCACCGTTCGATGAGACTTTATCCAAGGCATTTTGTATCTGCACACCGCTGGCAAGAGCCATTGCCAAACGATCTGCCGATGAGAGAGGCACCACCATTTGGGTTTGAAGTTGCGTAATGGCCGTCTGGGTCTGCTGGACAACCAAGGCAGCCTGCACAGGAGTTACGCCAGCCGCTAAAGCTGCTGTAAACGCTTGCAAAGATGACCCGTTATCATTGCTGTGCTGCATTCCGGCATCTTGTAATGCCGATGCCATATCCTTACCGCTGGCCAAAGCCGCTGCCAATCGCGCTTCTGGGGAAAGCGCAACTTGTCTGTTAGCCGTGTCTTGAGCATATTGACTGGCATATTGACTAGACAACGCAAAGGCCGCACGCAAATCCATGCCCTGAGCAATGGACTCCTGAAACATCCTAAGAAATGCGGCAGCCTGCTCCTCTGGCATACCCACCACAAGTGCCTGCAACGCCTTTTCAGCATATTTCATACCCAAAGCCAGCCCCATCGCCAGACCATCTGGGGTATCCACTGGAACCACCTGATCGACGACAATCGAATGAACCGACTCCTGCTGCTGTTGCGCGCTTTTAACTGCCGCCTTTATTCCTTGCTTATTTTGCAACGCTTCTTGAATGCCAGCCTGAAAGGCGGTAAATTGTTCCTCATCTCCCCCGGCCTGGATCAGGTGGTTGTTCACCCCAACGCCGCTCGCCAGTGCGACATCGAGAGATTGGGCGGCATCAATATCATTTGCGTAGATGGATTCAACGGTTAGCACCACCCCTGCAACCAACTCCTGAATCATTTGTTCGGGGAACTCTCCCCTTTCCAATCCAGTGAGAAAATTAACAAGAAGTTGTTGTCCAATCGTTTCTGCTTGTTCCAGAGAAATTCCCTGTTGTGACAAAGCGGTCGCAATGGCTTTCTGGGCTGCCGCCATGGCTGGTCCATCACCTGCGGCCATATATTCAATAAAAGCCGTAAGCTGGTCCGTCAAAAGAGAAGTGATCGCGGAAGTATTCATTTACGAAATTCCTCCTTCTCATGCAAGTCATACGCTGTTACGTTTTTTCTCAATCAAAGAGACAATGGCGTTAATGGTTCTGAAATTATCAAAATCCAGATCTTTATTATCCACCTTGACCTGAAACTCTTTTTCCAGAAACAACACCAAATGCATTGCAAAAAGGGATGTTACCAGTCCTGTGGCAAACAGGTCTTCATCATCCCCCACATCGGCATCGCGGACAAATTTTGTCAGAAACGATTTGATTTTATTGGTTGTATCCATGATCTCTGCTTAAATGGTCAAAGGAAATTGAATCATATTGGATAGTCATAGAATCCACGACCACTTTTTCGGCCATGAAGTCCAGCATCCACCATTTTTTTCAACAACGGACAGGGACGAAACTTGGAATCATTGAAACTTTCATACAGTACATCCAAAGAGTACAAAATGGTATCCAATCCGATCAAGTCAGCGGTCTCCAAAGGCCCCATTTTATGGCCAAAACAGTTTTTGAAAATTCGATCCACCTCCTCGGCCTTGGCAACTTGTTCATGGACCAAAAATATCGCCTCATTGACGGTTAACATCAAAACACGATTGGAAACAAAGCCTGGAGAATCGTTCACAACAACGCAACTCTTACCCATTCTTTGCAGAAAACTCCTGGAGGCTTCAATCGTCTCTTCTGAGGTATGAAACCCTCGGATCACTTCGACCATGGATTTCATAGGGACTGGATTCATGAAATGCATGCCAATCACCTTGTCTGCTCTTTGCGTGGCAGAACCGATGCGGGTAATGGAAATGGCAGAGGTATTGGCAGCAAAAATCGCGGTTGGAGGACAAATGGCATCTAATAAGGTGTAGACCTCCTGCTTGACTGGCCATTTTTCGATTACGTTTTCAACAACATAATCCACCGTCTTTAGTGCCTGATAATCGGTCGTGAACAAAATTCGTTCCAGAACCTGTTCAGGGGAGAGGGGATTTTTGTCTTTGGTAAAGAACCCCTGAAAGCGCACATTGTTGGTAATCTCTTGACGCGCATGTTCCAGAATTGAGGTTGAAACATCAACCAAAACGACCTGAAATCCACTTTGGGCAAGATTTTGGGCCACTCCAACCCCCATGACGCCCGCCCCGATGACACCAACAATTTCAATATTCATATTCGTGAGTTAACCCCGATGAAGTTGACCTGAATATAATCCGGGAATGGGGGTATTGTACTTAAATCGTTCTCCAGCAAAGTCACATCCCCCGGTTCGTCTGTCTCAATCTCGCGAAAATGGGCAAATTTATAAGTAATATACATCATTCGGTTACGATCCGTGGGAACAAATTCCGCCAACAGGCGGACTTGATTTTTCTTAGCCTCCTGACGGATATAAGTGATGAGGATGGAACCAACCCCACGCGACATGACTCGACACGACATTAGTAACAACTTGATGGTCCAGGTCGCAGCCGCCGTTTCAAGTAAAACCAAGCCAATTTTACCATAGGTGCCGTATTTGTCATCCAAACTGGCGATCAACAAACGATGCTGATCAGAGTGACAAAAGGCGTCTAACTCTTCATAGGAGTAGGTATACCCAGTGGCATTGAGTTGATTGGTGCGCACGGTCAACTCCTCTGCACGTTGCAAATCCTCTGGTCCGGCTGGAGCGATTGTAATGACCATATTCAGTGTAGACAAAAAAGTCTCTTTAGGTCCAGCAAAATCTGCTTCCACTTGATTGCGAACGATGTCACTTTGATACATGATCCGCCGTTGCCTGGAATCGCTGGTCAGAAAACGTGGATTCATCACTGACATAGCCGGGATTTGATCCACCTCCAAGGCATCGATACAGAGTACTTCTGGCAGAGAAAATTTTACCTCATCGCGTTCAAACGGTTGGTCATCCACGAACGCGAAGGTATTGATCCCGATGTTGAGAGATTGGGCGATCTGTTCGATAGAGGTGACCTTGGAGTTCCAATGGATTTGCGGATAAAGAAAATACTCCTCCAGACCAAACGCCCGTACCTTTTCCATGGCGCGTTCATGGGTGTTGCGACTGGCGATGGATTGCAGGATGCCGCGTTCATCAAGAATCTTGATCACACGCACGACATTTTCCCGCAAGACAAGTGTGTCGTTTTCAGCCAGGATACCATGCCACAGGGTATTATCCAGATCCCAGACTACGCATTTGATTTTGGTCTCTTTGCCCATGCTCACACCTGTCTGCTTTTTCTGTCCCGCACTCTTTGATCCTTGATATAATCCAAATGGCCATACTTTGCGATAATGGTCTGTTGGATTTGATTGCTTCCCTCGATAATCTCCATAATTTTGGCATCACGGAAATAGCGTTGAACCGGATAATCCGGGCCACACCCATTGGCACCGTGAATCTGAACTGCATCCGAGGCGATTCTGGCAGCCATGGAAGAGGCAAAATATTTGGCCGTGGAAGTAGCCATGATCGAGCGCGGATCTCTCTCATCCTTCATGCGTCCAGCATCGATGCAAAGCAATCGAGCGGCTTCAATATGGGTGATCATGTCAGTGATCATGCGCTGGATCAAAGGGTGTTCTCTTAAATGAACGCCGAACTGTTTGCGTTGACTGGTATAATCCAGAGAAGCCTCCAGACAGGCGCGAGACAAACCCACACACCCGCAACCAACGCAGAATCGGCCATGATCAAGGGCCGCCCCAGCCACATGGGAGAATCCAAAACCAGGACGTCCCACCATATTCTCCTCTGGCACGATACACCCGTCAAAAGTCAAGGAGGCCAGCATGGCAGAGCGAAACCCCAGAAGTCCTGCAAGCGGTTTTGATGAAAATCCGACCCGATCTTTTTCCACCAAAAAAGCGACTGGTTTGCCTTCAAACTGGGCAAAAACCAAAAACAGGTCAGCGATCTGGCCGCAAGAGATCCATTTTTTTTCACCATCGAGAACATACGAACCATCTTCTAGGCGCGTGGCGGTAGTTTCCACATTTTTGGCATCGCTGCCGATTTTAGGTTCTGTCAGGGCGAATGCGCCAATAATCGCGCCAGAAGCCAATTTGGGTAGCCAGAATTGTTGCTGGCTGCTACTGCCCCAAATCGATAAGGCTTGGCAAACCATGCCATGGACCGTCAAAAGGCTGAGCAGTGAAGCACTACCGCGCCCGATTTCCTCACAAAGCAATCCAAAGGTAACACTGTCCAATCCGCCGCCACCGAACTCTCTAGCAACAGTGGCACCCAAATAGCCCCGACTGGCCATGGCTTGAATGGTTTCAAATGGCAACCGTTCTTCCTGATCCCAAACGTCTGCAAAGGGATCTACATATTCATCCACAAAAGCCTTATAGGCCTCCTGGGCGATCAATTGCTCGGATGTCCACTCCATGATGCCTCACTCCTGTACTAATTTGCAGAACCCGGTTCTTGCTGCGTCAAGCAGGTAACCCCTTGCCTGAAAACACAGACATCATTGCTATTGTACTTGTCAAAATAATAACTCGGCTTGCCATCACTTTTTTGTCTTTCCCGAACGATTTGAAGAAAGAAATCATCTTTCAATATTTCACCGTTGATTGAATGTCTTCTAGGTCTTTTTTTACCTTGACTGGCCAAGGCCCCACCATAGCGGAGATACGACACCATATTATCAGGGTCGGCGGAACTGGAATAACGCATCGCTTCGACCAGAAGCATAATGGAATCATATCCTTGGGCCGCCGGTCCGTAGGATTTTGCCTTTTTTTTGTATACCTTGTCATAATCTTTGATAAACTGGGCATTTTCCGGCTCTGTTTCATCAAAAATACCCACCACGATGGAACCAACAGCTTGGGATTTCCCCTTAGCATCTCTCTCCAATAATTTAGGATCGTTCATGGAGACTCCAAGGACGACCGGAATATCCAATTTAAACTCTCTAAGCAAATTGATAAACGGGACAGCTTCTCCCGTAGTACCGGAAAAATAGACAGCATCCAATGGAGTGACTTGGTGCTTTGCCAAGAGACGTGTGACGATTGGGAAAAAATCCTTTTGACGTGGATAGATCGATTGATAAAAAACCACACGAGTCTCATCGATATGATTGAGATGAGTCTCCAAATGCGCTGCCAACTCTTCACCACTGGAGCTTCGCACATAAACAATACCAACATGTTTGCAGGGGGCCTCCGCGCAAACAGAGGCCATCAATTTTGCTTGTACATCATTATTGGGTGTATTGCGAAACACGTACTTAAAATTATGCTGAGTCAATTTGGTAGTTGTGGTAAAAGGCCAAAGATTAACAATACGATGTTTTTCAAAAATTGCCGAACCGATATTGGCGTTTTCCCCACCTCCCCCCGCAGATAAGACCGTCGCCACCAGATTCTGTTCTGCAATTTTCCTGGCAATAGGCCACATCTCTTTCGGATTGGCTGTAAGAGGCAAATCAACCAAAACCGGTTCCAGTTTTCTCCCTTTGAATACGGCCTGCGGACTTTGATTGACCTCATTAACTGCCATCAATACGCCATTTTCAAAAAATTCTCTCTTCCCGCTGGCCACATAATAACCATATCCCACACGAATGGGTTCTGGCCCCCCGTCAGAAGAGATAACAAATTTTTTATTAGTCAAGATTGGATCGATCCAAGGTTTAACAACAGCAAGAATTTTATCTGGAAAAAAGTAGAAAAGCACAAAAGAGGATAGCAAACAGATCAATAAAAAATAAATAACTTTTTTCATTGTGTTACTATTTGCATTTCTTGAAGTGGTTGCATTATTGCCCTCCCAGGATGATGGGCATCCCTTCTTTGCCTGAACCGATCACCACCACTTTGGAATTGCTGGATTGGGCAATTTTTTCTGTTGCCTGAATACCCAACCACTGGAGAAGACCGGGTTCTTTTAGAGACTCGGCGACTTTCTTCTGGTAGTCATAAATACCTTCAGCTTCCCTCCGTTTACGTTCGGCCTCTTGCACTTCTCGATCCAGGCGATAGACATAAGCCTGCATCTCTTGTTCGTGAACCAATTTTTCTTCGATGGCCCGTTGCACGGGGTCTGGTAAGGTCACACTGCGGATGATGACATCATCGATGATGACA
Source organism: Magnetococcales bacterium (assembly GCA_015232825.1). Taxonomy (GTDB): domain Bacteria; phylum Pseudomonadota; class Magnetococcia; order Magnetococcales; family Magnetaquicoccaceae; genus Magnetaquiglobus. The sequence continues at coordinate 1,701 of JADFYY010000105.1, read as the reverse complement.
AATTTTTGGCTAGCCGGTTCGAGTGCTTCACCGATAAATTCCTGTAACATTCCTTTTTTAGTGGTATAGATTGCCTCAGGAGAGTATCCACCGATGGCCCTTCTCAAGGCCGCTTCCACCTCTGGAATGACAACGGAATTGATATAATCCGGTCCCACTCGTTGATGCAAGTAACCGAGCATGGTTTGTTCGGGTTTAAAACGGATCGACATTTTAAGTGTGACAGGAAGACCAACGGAGGTCAACACCGTGAAATCGCGCACAAGTGCTTGCAGACGCAAATTATAGGAGACCAATTCATCCCATGGCCAGATGAGATAAATCCCTTCGGGATAGACATTGTCCACCACGGTTCCACCAAAAAACCGGCTATAGAGTACTCCACCCTCACCAGAGCGGATGGTAATTACCATTCGCGGCCAAAGAAAGATCAAAACAATAACAAAAAGCAAAAAAGAGACAACCATAGACATTCCTGCACGTTTAATCCACGCTTGGAATCTCGTTGCAAGGGTTGAGAACTTCATCATTCGAGTGAACTCGCATCAAAAAACGTCTTGCCCCTAAACCTAAGCAAGGAGCAAGACGTTATGGGGTCACTAATCAAAAACTCTTGCACAGACAATCATGCGGCATTTTTATTGGCATTCAAGGTTTCAGCAACTTTTTTGCCAGCCTCGAACTCTTCAATAAAGAATGCACGTGTTTTGGAAGGGTCGAAGTTAAAGAAGTTGCCACCGGATTCAAAATGCTGAATAAAAACCCGCCCGACTGCATAAGTGGAAGCTGCTCCAAACAGGGACATGCTCGTCATACCCAACCAACTGCCCACACCTGGAAAAGCCTTGAGCATGCTGGCAACGCCCATACCTCCAGCCACGGGTAGTGTGCCACCCAGCAGGGACAGAAGCAGTTTTTTTCCGATATCATCGGTAAACTTCAGATTATAGAGTTTAGCGACCTGATGGAGCAAACGCAACTGAATTCCAACCAGGATACCGATATCGACTGTTGGCAATGGAACCAAACCTGTACCCAGAGAAGCCAGCATATAATTTTTAGTGAGGTTTTGCGCTTCTTTCAGACGCATGGCGATCTCTTCTGCTGTTTTTGCGACTGGTGCGTCTTCTTGTACTGTTTCTGCTTCACTCATTGACTATCTCCTCAGGTTAAATTTTTGATACGGCTAATGCGGCAGAATGTGTATTCTAAAGATAACAAAAAAAACAAACAAACATTAACACGTTTATACATATTATATGACAATTTCGGTAAAAAAGTCAAAGAAAAATTAAAAAAAATTTAAGATTCGAAACGATGATGCGGATAATCCCGTCAGATTGAGATTAACGAATCGCAAAAAAAAATTGATTCTGCACCTTGACCTTCAAATTAGATTCGAGTAAAATTTTTGGATAGTTGTTGAGGGCCTATAGCTCAGATGGTTAGAGCGCACGCCTGATAAGCGTGAGGTCAGTGGTTCAAGTCCACTTAGGCCCACCATGATTACACAAACATTCCCGATTTAGATCAAGGGGGTGTAGCTCAGTCGGGAGAGCGCCTGCTTTGCAAGCAGGAGGTCATCGGTTCGATCCCGTTCACCTCCACCAAAACACCATTTCAGGACATTTCAGGACATCTCAAGAAGCCAGCTAAATGCTGGCTTTTCTTGTTTTTATCGTCTAATATCGTCTCACAAAG
>JADFYY010000104.1 GCA_015232825.1 Magnetococcales bacterium | reverse complement strand
TAAATTAAAATAATTTTATTTGTTTTGAACCGAGGAAGATTCCATATGTCAGAAATATAATAATGAAGATTAAACCATGTCATAAAATAATGGGATCTGGTTGAAAATTGTTCTTGACCATAGTTGTGGGCTGGAACTCCAATAACCAAGCGTGGTCGTCGATTGGAAAATTGTTTCCTTAATTGATCCATGATCCCCATGAATTCTACCACATTCAAACCATCTACGCCAAAATTGAATGTGCGAAGATTGCAGCCATATTGTTTCATTTCTTGATCCAGTGTCATGGGGTCAATCGAGGCCGCATAATCACTGGATCCAAGGAAAATGATATCAATATCTTTTCCATAGCGATCAAGATATAATAATTTATCAGAAATCGCGCCGATATATGGAAAATTGTTATTTTTATTGACGTAAAGCTGAATTAAAAAAGAAAATAAAAGAAATGTAAATATGAATAAAGCGGAAAGCGGTATGGGTCTGTTGATGAAATGATTGGTAGGCATGAATCACCATGATGCTGATTTATCGAGAGTGACATCATGAATGCATCCACGTTTTTTTTCAAGATGGAATAAAGAGGATCCCTCATGATTGTTGGCGCGTAGTCGAGAAGGATGAATTGAGAGCGTTGAGTTTCAGGTAGGTTGTCAGCATGGATTTCTTTTCAGTGATGGTTGGGTCTTCGGTGGGTTGTTTGGATTCCATTTCCTCTTTGTGTTGGATTTTCATGGCGCGGGCACGGAGTACTTTGGCAAATAACCGTTTGGATTCTGTTGGCCGACTGATCACCGCAGTGTTCAGTTCACCATGGGTATCCACGAGAGCTAGGAGATCGTCCAGTTTTTTTTGAATTTTTGGTGATGCATTGAGTAACTTAATGGCGTGGTACTCTGGATTAACCATATGGAATAATTGCAGAAACATCCCCATTGCAGCAGAGTCGATTTCTTGAATGCCGCTCATTTCGAACTGGATGATCGCTTGTTGGGCTTTGCTGAATCGATCATGCAGTTTGGAAAAGTCCTTGAAGGCGCGAAAGGTGATCGCTTTTCCTTTGAAGCGGACGATCCATTCGGTTTCACTGGTATCGATAATCATCGGTGGTTTCTCCAAATCGGGACAATCATCAACGCAAAATTAGGTTATCACGAGTAAGTGAGTTGTGGCAAGTACTGAAAATGATAATCTAGATATCTATTTTTAAATATCATTCTTGAGAAGGGTGTTTTTTTGAAAAACAGTATAGAAATTCGCGGTTACCTGCTGGTCCTAAAATGGGGGAGGGAAGAATTTGAATGGTGATTAATTCCAGGTCAGCAGCCAGGGATTGTACTCGTTCAATGGCCTCCTGGTGATGCAGGGGATTGGTGACCACACCCCCTTTTTCCACTTTTTCCCGCGTCAGTTCAAACTGGGGTTTGATCAGGACGACTCCCGATCCTCCAGGCCGCAGACACAAGGTGGCAGCAGGCAATGCCTGATGGAGGGAGATGAAACTGAGATCTGCCGTCAGAAAATCCACAGGACCAGGGAGATCTTTGGGTTGAAGATGGCGGATATTGCAGCGGTCCATGACCACCACACGCGGATCCTGGGAGAGTTTCCAGGCCAGTTGTCCATAGCCAACATCTAAGGCGATGACTCGCGCCGCGCCACGGGTAAGCAGGAGATCGGTGAATCCCCCGGTGGAGGCCCCCACATCCAGACAGAGACAACCGGTGACGTCAAGGTTGCACTGATCAAGAGCCTCTTGCAGTTTTAGCGCACCGCGAGAGACCCAGGGCAGGGGGGGATCTTTGAGGCGGATGATGGCATCCGTTGCAATCATGAACCCGCATTTAACTTGAGGCCGATCATTGACCAAAACCTTGCCAGCCATGATCAATCCACGGGCAGTGGTCAGGTCTGGTACATGGCCGCTGGCGACGAGCCGTTGATCCAAACGTTGAGTCATCAGGAGCGTGCGGAAAGTTGGGCTAAGATGGTTTTGGGTATCATTGAGCGATGCCCATCTTCTGTGTTGATGGTCAGGTCTGCTGCTTGTTGATAAAAGGGTTCTCGACGTCGCATAATGGCTGATTCCGAGTGTGTGGCACTCAAGGGGGGGCGGTTGTCGTCCTGGGCGATTTTTTGGGCTAGGCGGACAGGGTCGCCAGCAAGATGAATCAGAAAACCATTGCGTTTTAATTCGGTTATTTTACGATGACTGAAACATTCGTTGCCTTGCTCGTCTAGGTCAACCACTATGCCACCGCCCGCATCAATGATCAGCCCATCCAGGAGGGCGATTTTTTTCACCACGGCATATTCCAGATCACGGAATGGACGCCAATCGCCGTGATGTTGGCGTATTATCTCAGGGATGGAAAGGCCGTGGCTTTCATAGGAGATCAACAGGTCGGTTGAAAGGATTGGACGTTTGGTCAACAGGGCAAGCTTGCGGCCTAAACTGGATTTGCCCACCCCACGAGGCCCGATCAAGACGATATTCATGAGTGTGACTGGTTTTTGAAGGTGCGAGCCGCCTTGATTGCCACGAGAATCAAAGGGGTTGAGTGAAGAACAAGATCAAAAATATCGATGGGACGAGCAAGAGTTCCAGCGAAAAGCATCCGAATTTTTTCTACCAAGTGGGGTTCTGGTGCAATTGGGGCCACAGCAAGCCACAGGGCAAGTGGTAATAGAATCTTCCAGGGTAACCGGTCGATCCAATTCGGGGGGTGTGGCGAGGTTGAGCTGTTCATCGTGTGTATATTACCTTGAAGGTTGTCAGGATCACGGATCCGCTGAAAATATTCCAAGTCGGGCCAGGATGCGGTCTACGATAAAATCCACCAGTTGATCGAGGGAGGTCGGTCGGTGATAGAATCCAGGTGAGGCCGGGAGGATCACGACTCCAGCTTGGGCAAGGCGCAACATGTTATCTAGATGAATGACAGAAAAAGGGGTTTCGCGAGGGACGAGAAGCAGAGGCCATCCCTCTTTGATGGCCACATCAGCGGCCCGTTCAATGAGATTGTCAGAGGCTCCTCTGGCTATGGCTGCCACAGACCCCATGGAACAGGGACAAACCACCATGGCCCGTACTTCCGATGAACCAGTGGCCATGGGGGCGTTCCAATCGTTTAAGCCGTAGTGACGCAGGCCGGTCAGGTCTGGCGGAGTCGCGGAATTAGAACGATAATATTGGTCAAGAGTTTTGATCAGCTCGTCACCATCGCCGAGCAACGCCACATCGCACTCCTGACGCATGACGACACGGCTGGCATCGGAGACAAGCAGATCCACTCTCCGTTCAGCCTGAAGTAGACGCTCCAGAAGACGTAAACCGTAACGTGAGCCAGAGGCTCCTGTTAATGCCAGAGTGATGGGAAAAGGGGTCGCATTGATCATGGATACAGTTTATCATGTTTTTGGGTCGATACAACCGTGAGACCGATTTTTTTGTCTAGATCATTTCAACGAGGAGATTCCCATGTCCCAGAATGTTCAGAAGGGGTCAGTCAAGGCGTCTGATCTGTTTGTTCACTGTTTGGAAGCCGAAGGGGTGGAACGCATATTTGGTGTTCCTGGAGAGGAAAACCTTGATTTATTGGAATCTTTACGCACTTCATCGATTGAATTGATTCTGACACGTCACGAACAGGCCGCAGCGTTCATGGCTGCCACGTTTGGACGGTTGACCGGTAAAGCAGGGGTTGTCCTTTCCACGCTTGGGCCGGGCGCGACCAATTTGATCACTGGCGTGGCCTATGCCCAACTGGGTGGCATGCCTTTGGTGGCCATTACCGGACAAAAACCCATCAAAAAAAGCAAGCAGGGACGGTTTCAAATCCTGGATGTGGTGGGGACCATGCGACCCATCACCAAAATGGCCGAGCAAATTCCTTCGGTCGAAAAGATTCCTTCCCTAGTGCGGGAGGCTTTCAGACGTGCGGAGGAAGAACGGCCTGGTGCGACCCATCTGGAGTTGCCCGAAGATATCGCGCGGGAGTTCACGGAAGCTAGACCTTTGCGTAAGATTATCCCTTATCGTGCCGCCCCAGATCATAAAGCCATCGAAGCCGCCGTGCAACGGATTCGTCAGGCCAAACACCCTTTATTGTTGATTGCTGCTGGAGCCAATCGCAAACGGATTTCTGACAGCTTGACCGCTTTTGTTGAAAAGACCGGGATGCCGTTTGTCTCTACCCAAATGGGCAAAGGGGTGGTGGATGAGGGGAGACCGGGTTATCTGGGTACTGCAGCCTTGACCGATGGTGATTATCTCCATTGTGCCATTGATCGGGCCGATCTGATCCTCTCCGTGGGACACGATGTGACGGAAAAGCCACCCGCCATCATGGGGCATGGCCGTGCGGCGGCGGTGATTCATTTCAATTTCACCACAGCCCAGGTCGATGATGTTTATTTCCCTGAACTGGAAGTGATTGGCGACATCGCCCGTGGTATTGAGGAGTTGACCCGGCTTCTTGATCCTTCACCTCATTGGGATTTCGACTATTTTCATCAAGTCGGGGAGGATCATGCGCACCACGTCTTGCAGCGCAGTGATGCCGATGGATTCCCGGTTCTGCCACAACGATTGGTGCGGGATTTACGCTATGTCATGCCAGAAGATGGTATCTTGGCACTCGATAATGGCATGTATAAACTTTGGATTGCTCGCAACTATACGGCGCATCGTCAAAATACGGTCCTTTTGGACAACGCCTTGGCCAGCATGGGGACAGGTCTCCCTTCGGCCATCGCCGCCAAGATGGTTCATCCAGAATGTAAGGTGGTGGCGGTCTGTGGTGATGGGGGATTTATGATGAACTCTCAGGAACTCGAAACCGCCATGCGCTTGAAGATGGATCTCGTGGTCCTTATCCTGCGGGATGACGCCTATGGCATGATCCGCTGGAAACAGGAGAGCATGGAGTTAGCGGATTATGGTCTGACTTTTGGCAATCCAGATTTTGTCCTCTACGCCCAAAGTTACGGGGCCTATGGCCATCGCTTGACAAAGGCCGGGGAGTTGATCCCGTTAATGCAATCCTGTTTTGCCGCTGGCGGGGTGCATGTGATCGATATTCCGGTGGATTATTCGGAAAATGTTCGGGTGCTGACCGAAGAACTCATGGCCAAAACTTGTCTGGTGCCATAAAGGGAATTTCTTCCCTATCCACACCCGACCTCGCAAGGAATCCAAAGAATTTTTTTATGGAACCTAAGCGAGTCGGGTTGGTGGGGGTCACTGGAAAACGGCACGTAGTGAGTCGGCTTTGAAGATTTTAATGGCCCAATCTGCTGATCTTTACGCAACCAATTGATTCCGCCCATTCTCTTTGGCTTTGTAAAGGTTTTTGTCTGCTGAGAGCGTAAGAATGGAGGATTGCATTCCGCGTGTGGGCACCAGACTCACCCCGCCTAGACTGATCGTGACATGGTTGGCCGCTTTTGAATGGGCGTGTGGAATGGCAAGATTGGCAACCTGTTCCCGCAGTCTGTTTCCAACCAAAATCATCCCTTCCTGTTTGGTTTCAGGGAGTACGCAGACAAACTCCTCACCACCATAACGAGCAATCATCTCAATAGATCGACTGATTGTCTTGGTGAGCGTATGAGCAACAGATCTTAAAACATCATCTCCAGCTACATGCCCATAATTATCATTATACAGTTTGAAACAATCAACATCCATCAGGATAAGAGATAAAGGAGAAGAGGTGCGCATGGCCCGGTTCCACTCTTGTTCCAAAAACTCATCAAAGCGGCGTCGATTCGGAAGACCGGTCAAGCCGTCAATGGAAGCCATATTCTTCAAGGTGCTGTTTAGTTCCAGCAGTTGACTGTTTTTATCTGCCAGTTCATCGTTGAGTTTGGCCAGTGCTCGGTTGAGTTTCTTTTGTTCTTCTAGACTTTTTTTCAAAGCCAGTTGGTTGGCAACACGGGCTAGGACAATGGGTGGTGAAATCGGTTTGACAATATAATCAACCGCCCCTAATTCCAAACCCTTGGCTTCGTCCATGTCGTGTCCCATGGCTGTAATAAAGATTACCGGAATTTCCTGTCTGAGATGATCGGCTTTCACTCTTTCTAGAACTTGATACCCATTCATGCCGGGCATCATGATATCAAGTAGGATCAGGTCAGGAGGTGAAGCGGAAAAGGTGATTTTTAAGGCCTGTTCTCCATTTTTGGCGGCAAGAATATCGTAATTTGGCTCCAGCAGGTCTTTCAACACATTAAGATTTAAACTGTCATCATCAACGATTAAAATTCTGTCTCTGGTCATGTTCATCCGATTATTTCTCACTTGTGGATGGCTATGTTCAATGAATCTGCCAAGCGATGGAGTTCTTTTAGGGCATCGTCAAATTCAAATTCATCAATCAAGTTTAAGATAACCGATACTGTTTCGCAAGAGTGCGCATCCAACAACCTGTTCAATTCAGCCAGCTTGGCAGCAGATTTGGTCATGCCTTGAGACAGCATCTGATCCAGTTCCCAAAAGAGCGGTTGAATGGCCTCGTGGTCAATATTTTCAATCTGAATGAGGGATTCGGCAGTTTCTCCAGCTTGAGAGGGGAGGTCTGGTGTCAAGCCAGCCAATCCTTGAAGAACGGGGGTTAAGGCTTTTTCCAGGGCGGCGAAGTGAGCCAGATAGTCGGTAGTTTGTTCTTCTTGGATGCCCATTTCGTATCTCATGGCTGCCTGATACAGATCTTCCGCGCCAATAGAACCGGCAATCCCCTTGAGGGTGTGGATCAGTCGTTGGGCCTCTATGGTTTTTCCCTGCTCCATCGCAGAGGCAAGAGTGGCAAGAGAGTGTTGATAGTCACGATGAAAGTGGATCAACAATTTCTTGTAAAGTTTTTGATTTCCGCCTACCCGTTTGATGCCCATTGCTAGATTGAGGCCGGGCAATTGGTTGGGCAGGGAAGCCTCCTCACTGGTTGGTCTTGTGTTGGGTTGAAAGGTTCTGTTTTTGGCCGGAATCCATTGGATTAAGGCCTCAAATAATTTGTCAGGGTCAATGGGCTTGGTAATGTGATCATTCATGCCAGCGGTCAGGCTTTTTTCCCGGTCCTCGGATAGGGCGTGAGCGGTCATGGCAAGGATCGGCAAGTCCAAAAGTTGCAAGTTTTTGCGAATCTCTCGTGTGGCCTCGAATCCATCCTTTTCCGGCATTTGAATATCCATCAGCACGAGGTCGAATGGTTCTTTTTGTACCGCCCAGATGGCTTCATTACCATTGTTGGCTAAGGTGACTTGCAGACCATGGCTTTCCAACAGTTCGCAGGCCACTTGCTGGTTGAAAGCATTGTCCTCGGCCAGCAACACCTTGGCTCCTAGGATACCGCGAATGGCATCGACATCTCTGTGTGAAACTTTCTGGAGTGATTGTGGTGTACCGGAAGTTTTGCCAAACCAAGCTGTAAAAGCAAAAGTGCTGCCTTGATTGACCTCGCTGACAATTTCGATATCGCCCTCCATCATCTCGACCAATCGTTTGCTGATGGAAAGTCCCAATCCAGTTCCCCCATAGTGGCGGGTGGTGGAGGAGTCGGCCTGGGTGAAGGGTTGAAATAAACGAGCGGTCTGTTCTGGCGACATGCCAATACCCGTATCCCGGATAATAAAACGGAGATGGATCCTTTCTTCTGTCTGATCAAGCTGTTCCAATCCAATAAAAACTTCACCTTTATGGGTAAATTTGACCGCATTGTTGCACAGATTGGTCAATATTTGACCCAAACGCATGGGGTCGCCAATCAGGGTTTGGGGCAGATCCGGCGGCAGGGAGTAGTGCAGTTTTAGCCCTTTTTTTGCCACCTTTTCACCCACCATGGTCGTCAAGTGATTGAATATGTCAACCAGTTGAAACTCAATGGCCTCCATGGTGAGCTTGTTGGCCTCAATTTTGGAAAAATCCAAGATATCATTGATAATTCCTAATAAAGAGTGAGCAGAGAGTTGGATCTTGCTTAGATAATCTCTTACTTTGTCCGTCAAGTCCAACTGTAACGCCAAATGGCTCATACCAATGATTGCATTCATCGGTGTGCGGATTTCATGGCTCATGTTGGCCAGAAAGTCGCTTTTGGCACGATTGGCCTGATCGGCCATTTTTTTGGCTATGACTAGGGCGGATTCTGTTTGTTTGTGTTCAATTCCCAAGGCCAGTTCATTGGCCATGGCCGCAAGGGCGAGAAAGGTGTTTTCCGTCAGGGGTTGACAAGAAAACATGGCCATCACCCCGATCAATCGATCCTCTACCACCAATGGATGACCGGCAAAGCTCACCAATCCTTTTTGTTTCGCCCACTCCTGTTGAGGAATACGGGGATCTCCGATCACTTGGTTGGTCAGGTGAGGGGTTCGGGTCAGGGCAATTTGACCAATTTTGAACGCCCCCAAGGCAATCCGTCCATGTTCGCCGTCCAAATGGGTGTAAAGCCCAGAGCTGGCGTGCAACACTAAAATTTTTTCTTCAGAATCGAACAACCAGATGCGGGCAAAAGCGACACCGAGTTCCTGTACCAGAATATCGGTACAGGTTTTCAACATATCCGTCAATTCTATGTCCTTGATCAGGGTTGCACCGAAATCGGCCCGAATCCGGGTCATGCGCAGAAGCTCTTCTCTCAGTATTTTTGCCCTTTTGCGATGGGTGATATCGACAATCGAGCCAACAAACAACAGGCGATCCTCCAGTTGGGCCATTCCAACTGAAAGCAACATGGGAAAGGTTGCGCCATTTTTTCGTAGACCAACCACTTCGCGACCGATTCCAATGATTTTGCAGACCCTGGTTTTGCAGAAGGCGTGGAGATAACCGTCATGGGCGGAATGATAGGGTTCGGGCATCAGGCAATTGACGTTTTGGCCTAGAATTTCTGATGAATGATAACCAAAAAGAGTCTCTGCTGCGGGATTAAAGGATTGGATTATCCCCTTTTGATCAATGACGACTATGGCGTTGACTGCCACCTCAAAGATAGCGCGACTTTGTGCTTCGCTGGCTGAGAGACTGCTCGTGATCTGTTTGGCTAGCCTGAAGGCACGCTTGCTGGTATTGGTTACGCTCCAGATTAAACCAAAAAGCAGTAGGGTGGTGGCCAGAGTTCCAAATAGAATCAAACGGGGAGTGGTGCGTTCTAAGGTGGCGATAAAGACGGGCGTTGCGTTAAATTCCAGGGTCCATTGGTGTTGGGCAAACTCGATTATTTTTTTGCGAGACAAATTGATGCGATCTTTTTCGTCATGCGTCAGGATACCATCCGAATCGTACATCAACGTTGCTTCACTGCTCTCCTTGCCGTCGAAAATATGCAGATCAATCAAACTTTTTCGACCTCCCAAAATGCCATCCATCAGGTCATTCATGCGAAAGGGGGCGTAGACATACCCAAGAATCGCCGCTTGACGTTCGGCCACAGTTGCAATCGGGGAATTTTTTTTATACATCGGTAAATAGAGCAGACATCCGGCCTGTTTTGGTCCTATAATCTCCTGAACCAGAGTGACTTTGCTGGACAAGGCGGCCAAGCCCGTGTCCCTGGCCATCTCCATGCTGAAACGGCGAATCGGTTCAGAGAACATGTCAAAACCGATGGCCTTTTGATTGCGTTGATTCAGAGGTTCCAGATAAACAATTGAGGTATAAATGGAGCGTGGCCCTTCGGGACGCACGTGATAATCAGAAAATCCCTCGGCGCGTATGGCTTGCGTATGGGCTTCCAAATCCTTCGGTTGGATAAAAAGGCTCCAGCCAATTCCTTGAATGCCAGGGAAACGTTTTTGGATATTTAATCCTTCAATGAATGTATGCCATTGCTCGCGGGTTATGGAAGATGAGGCATTTTGAAAGGCAATGCCGCTCTGCAGTGCTTGTTCATAGTGGGAGAGTCGCTCCAAGATGGCCGCTTTGTGTCTGGCTACCTCGACGGTAAATTGATCTTCAACGTCGTCCATGACATTTTTATCAGCCAATTGCCAGCCAAACAGCGAGGCCAGCAGACCAATTACCAGAATCACCCAATGGGCGAATTGTCCAGCTCTGGTCAGTGGGGGCATGATGGATTGGATTGGGTTCATGGATTTATGTTATATTTAAGTTTCATATGGATGTTTAGCTAAAATTTCATCCAGAGAAAGGCTCTTCATCTCTCCGCGTCGGTAAGCTGCCAAGCGTTTTTCGGCCTTTTGGGACCAGAGTCGATCTATATCCTGGTCTGGTTCGTCCAG
>JADFYY010000103.1 GCA_015232825.1 Magnetococcales bacterium | reverse complement strand
CTGGATTCACCCTGACTTCCAACCGAACCATCAGCTTTGCCCATCATTGACTTCATGTAATTTTTCTGTCGAGCAACCACGGCGCACCAATTTGCCGTCTTTGTAAAGGTCCGCTTGTTCAAACCATTCATTGGTCAACTCTGGCACGTCGTCTGGATCAATCCAAATAGGTTTGATATCTCGCTTGTTCGCGCTCACAAAGATAGTCACGGTTTAATAATCCTTTTTCCACTGCACACCAATGTCGCCGTTGGATTTAGCATCCACCCCGGTCTTAAGAAACAGTCGCGGCGTCATTTCCACCTCTACATTGATCCGTCCTGAGTCAGCTTTCAACCCTTTTTCCACTTCCAAATAAATGCCATCGGTCAAATATTTGCCTGCACTGACCGTTCCACTCTCCACAGAGTCCCCGCCTACCTCCAGACGATCAATCCCCAACTCCCGTTGAACACTACCCATGAAACCTGGACCGCCACCTTGCATGGATTTCAATGCCACAGCCAACTTAAGGGCTTGAGTCGGGGTGATGCTGTCGGTGGTGCGATCAAACAATAACTGAGAGAGAATCTCCTCTTCTGAGTGAACCGGTTCGCTTGTCAGTGTCACCTTGGGTCTCGTAGCCAGCCCTTGCAAACCAATGTGGGTTAGCATCTCAGAACGCTGGATCGAGGCTTCTAGTTCAATGGTTGGTATGGGCGGCCATGTCCCATCAAAATCAATCACCCCGGTATTCAACAAAAAACGCCGATTCAACACATCCAACTCGCCCCGCCTGATCTTCAATTGACCAGTCACCTGAGGTTCTGGCAGAACGCCTGCCACCTGCACCTTTCCCATCCATTCCGAATCCAAACCGCGACCCCGAACAAAAGAGCGAGACGGCACGTTGATGACCAGGTCCAACACCGTCCGCAAGGGTGTCTGAGATATCGAGCCTTCGGATGAGGCCTCTGGTCGAGCTTCGTCTAACTCAACCACAGCAATCTCCTTACCCCCCATATCTGGAAGATAAATTTCCGAACGGTTAATTGTCAATCCCCCCTTAACGCTAACATTGCCAAGGTCTCCATCCAAACGAATCTCGCCGCTTAGAGATGCCAAGGCATCGTCACGCCGAACCATGACCGCTTCGCTCAAACGCAAATTCATGAGCCAAGGAAACCGCTTTTCTGCATCCAAACGTACCTGACCATCCCCATCAATCCTCCCCTTCTCCCCGTCCGTGGCACTCAAGGTTTCCAAGGTGACAAGATCTCCCGTCCCATGGATGACCATCTTGATGTCGTGCAAAGATGTCCCGGCATCGGCCTGCTCAAAGCGGCCATGTTCCAATGTCACACTGCCGTTGAGTTGCGGATGATCCAGCGTACCCGAACCCTTCAGGTCCATGACCAAAACCCCTTCCATCCGTTGCCGTTCTTCCCATTCCAACCATTTGGCAAGGTCTGCCAACTTGATATCCGCCTGCATGGTGCCAACCAGTGCAGAGGAACGGGAGAGATTCAAAACCAAGGGATGAAAGCCAAAGCGCAACGGTAACTCCACATGTCCTTGCAAATCCTTGTGTGTGACACCATGAGCCTGAAAATCAACTTTTAGATCACTCCCCTCCTGCATGGATCCAGTCAAAGTCAGATCCAAAGGCGGGAGATGTTTCAAACCGGGAGCCAGCGGTTTTCCCTTTTTCAAGGTTGCGGTCATCACGACATCAGGACGCTCCTCGCGCCCTTGCAGTGAAATATTCAAGCCGCTTGCACCACGGATGGGATAAATTCCCAAACGTTGTAAAATCGCCAAATCCCCGCGAGCGACCAAGGAGCCATCCACTTTTTTGTCTCGGCGTGTCATGTGACCCTGCAATTTCGCTTCACCAAAGGCGATTTCCCAAGGCTCAATCTGCAACAGGCTATCTGCCATTGCCATGGAGACCGGTTTTTTTAGTTTAATGGCCTCTTTGCCAAGGGTGCCCTCCAGGCCTTGCAGCACCATCTGCATGCGGCGATCCTTGGGTTCTACTTGGCCATTCACACGCAACACAAAAGGCCATTTGGCCACACCATGGCCATCGGCGGAAAAATCGAATTGATTCAAAGTCCCTGTAGCGCGTCCTTTGAGTGCCTCCACCCGCAACGCGCCTTGATGCCATTGCATGACCTTCAAGCTGGCGTCCAGGTTCGGCTGCCCTTGACGCAAATCCGCCTTTGCATCCATTTGCAGCGTCTCAACCCGACCAAACTCCCCAGACAGATTGGCCCCCTTGGCCAACACATGACCCAGATTCGTTCCATCTGACGCGGTTTCCAAGGCAACATCCATCTCCACACGCCCAGCCAAATGCTGCCCATGCCACCCCTCCAACGCGGCCAGATCGTTGATTTTCCCTTTCAATTTTCCAGTGATGCGCGATTTCTTCAAATCGGCCTTAAGTGCCCCCAATAACTCAGTTTTTGGGCCTTGCAGTTTGAGATCGTTCAAGGCAAGCAGATCAGGGGCCATGAACTGATAGCGACTATCCAAAGAAAGACGTCCCTGAGGCTGCATCACCACCAGTTCCAGAGAGCCGGTCGGTTTTTGCATTAGATCCGTGGCCGTGGCTGCCAGCGTCACGTTTTGAAAAGCCAGTTTATCAACGGTCAACCCCTTGAGACTCCCATTGATCTTGGCTTGAGGAGAAGAGAAGGGACCACTGATATGAGTTTTCAGTTGCAAGGATCCCGCGACTTTTTTCCCAGAAATTAAAGCCAATGGAGTAAGGTTAGGAATATCTAAAATTGTGTCTGAGTACAGGGTCTGATGCTGCCAATTCATGCCAGCCTTACCGCGTAGGCGAATGTTTGTGCCATCGATCTCCATTTTGACAATGTCCACACCCATGGCATCGACCTGCATATCCATGGTTCCTTGTATCGGCCAGGGCCATTTTTGAGAGAAGGCATCCAGTTGCGGCAATTGGGTTTTGATGGTGAAACGTCCAGCAAGCGTTGCCAACTGCAGACTCCCTTGGGCCGTCACGGAAAGATCCTCACCATTCTGGATGGTCATCTGTTCTAAAATCAGGGTTTCGGCATCGGGAAAACGGGCGATCAGGGACCATTGGGGATGCAACAACGGCAGGTCGCGGGGTGCTTCGCCCAACAAAACCGAGGTCGCACTCCCTGTGCTTTTCAGGAACAGGCCTGTGGCTCCCTGGGGCAAAGCGGCCTCCATGGTGAGAGTCACCCCTTGGGCCCGGTTACGTGCCTGTTTGATTTCATCACTTTTTAAATTAAGAAGCAATCGGGGTGCGGTCAGTAAACCGGAAAGCTCGATATTCCCGGTCATGGCCCCGGATAATGGCGTGCCAGTTAATGCGGAAAATGGCGCAAGATCCTTAATCTCTGTCTGCAACGCACCGTTGAGAGATTGAGTTGAAAAATCGGTTGTGATGGATCCTGTCAGGGTGAGAGGGGTCGTCTCCAACCGTAGTGCCGTGACATCCAACCGCAGGGTCTCTGGGTTCAAATGAACTCCAGCGGAAAAAGAGAGCGGATTTGCAGCAAAAACAGGATGATGCAAGACGCCTTGTAGCGAGCCGGTAAAAGGGTGTACAAAGTCCAAAATCAATCCAGCCTTGACGCGACCAAGAGTCGGCCAGGAGAGATCCAACTCTCCTTGCCAATGGTCGATAGGCCCTTCGCCAGTCAGGGAGAGTGCCACGTTTTCATGCTGCGATTCGCCCAACAGTGTACTTAAAAAACCGCTTTGGTCTTGTAGAAAGGCCGCAATTTTTACCAATCGGGTGGAAGCATCCAGACCAGCCTTAAGTGAGAGTTCCGTGCCTAAACGATCTGTCCGGGTCAAGGTCATATCCATGGACAAGACCCCATCCTGATGTGGACCGAGCTTGCCAGAGAGTTGAAACTGGCCTTTTTCTCCCAAAATCTCTTTTCCCAATTCCAGATGAGTCACCTGGAGTTGCTCCAGAGTGATTCGGGGTAACAGGGCCAACAGGTTAAATGGCTCAACCGGCATGGAAGCCGCAGAGGTTGTCTCTTGCGGCAGACGCAGAATTTTGATCTGTTCGGCTACTAGGGTGGGAAGATGAATCTTGCCATGCAACAGCCCCCTCCAAGAGAGGGTAGCAACCCCTTGTTCGATTTCCAGCCACGTCCCGGCTTCATCCTGAATTTGCAATTTTTTCATACGCATATCAAAGGGAAACTGGCCGCTTAAGCCGTGAATCCGTACTGTACCTCCCTCTTCCATGGCAAAGAGCATACGGTTTTGGACCGACTCGAATTGCATCAAAAGCAGGACGCACACGGGTAGCGTGACCAGTATTCCAAGAAACCAAAGCACTGTTTTAAAAAAAATCGCCACCACTCCCCGTGCGGATTTTTCGACGGGGGGTTTGGTTGCCGGTTGATCTGGGGCGGTATGTTCTGGCTCCATGGTCTAAAATGCCTGCCCAATGCTCATATAAAACTGAAAAGGCGCGTCCACCTTCTCCCGTCGTTCCAGCGGCATGGCAACATCGAGCCGTAAAGGTCCGATCGGCGTTAGGTAGCGGATGCCCACACCGGTCCCGTAAAGCAATTTTAGATCCGCTTCGGGAAGTGACGTAGCAAAGGCTCGTCCCGCATCGATAAAACCAACCGCGCCAATGGTATCGGTGAAACGATAGCGAGCTTCCGTACCCAAAGCCAGCAGGGAACGGCCTCCCAGAGGCTTGCCAGCACTATCTAAAGGACTGGCCAATTGTTGACCATAACCACGCACCGAGCTACCCCCCCCTGCGTATAATCGGCTGTCCACCGGAATATCATCCTGTTCGGCTCCATAGGTAAGATCCATCTCGGCGCGGCCAGCCAAAACCAAACCAGAACTCCCTGGCCATGGATAATAAACGCTGCCACGATTACTCCAACGGACAAAGGTGATGTTCTTGCCAGTCACCACCTGATGAGGCGCGAATTCTGTGGAGACGCGCCATCCTTCGGTGGCATCCAAAGGATCGTTGCTGCGATCCAGAGAGAATCCAAGAGGGACGGATGCGGTACTGTAGGTTTCTTTGTGATCCGTACTCAATCCCAACACGTTCGACAGGCGATAACTGACCGTCAAGGAGAGTTCACCCCCAGGCTCGAATATGGGTCGGACAAGGCTGGCTCCCAACTCCATGGAGATGTTTTCATAGGCCTCTTCATAGGCGTTTTCCAACTTGCCAGAAAACTTTAATTTTTGACCTCGTTGCAAAAAATCGGGTTTATCGTAGGAGCTAGACCAACTTTTGGTGGAGATACCCAGATTCGCCTCAGTGCGCAGTCGTTCGCCCGCATTGAAGAAATTGCGATGTTCCCACCCCCCATTTACCACAATGCCACGATCCGTACTAAAACCGCCACCCGCTCGCCAAGTACGATGCTTGCGTTCTGTCAGTTCCACCTCCAGAGGCCAATTCCCCAAAGTATCCGGTTGCTTGGCCAACTGCATGCGCACCACGCTAAACAGACCCGTGCTAGAAAGGGATTGACGCGCCTCTTCCAGCCGTTTGGGATGATACGGCGTACCGGGTTTCCATGGAATACGACGACGCAAAAAAGCCCCATTCACCTTGTCATTTCCCTGGATACGGACGCGGCCTAGTCGTGCCTTGATGCCCACATCCAGGGTATACTCTACGGCTATCGTGAATTTTTCCCGATCCCGACGCACCCGGCGTTTAGTCATTTTCGCCCACGGGAACCCCTGTTCCATGGCACTTTGCACCAAAGCGGCCTCGGCTTTGATAATCTGGGAACTTTCAGCGGGTGAATTGGGAACAATGCCCAGTTTCTCCCAGTCTGGCGGAAGAAAAAGGGCGTTGGTCGGGATGATACGCAACAATGGGGTGGTGAAATGATACCGCGTTTGCGGATCAATACGGAATACGACCTCGTAGGGACTTTTTTCTCCGACAATTTCCATGGCCACTTCTGCATTGAAATAGCCTTTTGATTTCAAGGCATCGATCAACAGTTTTTGGTCGTTATTGCTCCTTCGCACGAGCAAAAACCGGCTGACAGGTGGCTCTTTTTGGCGTTTGACGGTCATGGCAACCTCTTGCATGAGGTCAAGAAGATCATCATACCCATCCAGGCCATGAAATGAGACCGAATAAGTCAAGCTGTTATCGGTCTCTTCTTCATCGGCCCATGCGTTTGCCGCCATTGCAATCCATAAAAACAACAAACAACAGAGGATTGTTTTACTGATTGTATCCAGATACTTAACGATCAAGCGGCTCTCTGGGCCTGTTCCAGCTCCTCTTGCAATCCCTCCTTATCGATCCACCAAGTATCCCCCACCATCATCTCCAGCCCTTTGAATATCATGGGGAGATAGTGATTGGGATCATCCAAACGCAAGGCCTTGACCCAGATGGCAAACGCCTCGTCACCAATGACCTTGTAGGCGTCGCAGACTAAGGCGAACATTTGTTGGGATTGACCAATGGCCAAATCGCGATCCTCGTGGTCTGGAGAGCGATGTTTGACAAGCAGATGGGCCAAAGCGCAGATGGCTGGAGACAATTCGTGACGGGGTCCAAGGGTATTGAGCAGATGAAACAGCGATTCAACCACTTCGATGGCCGGGGCTTCGGTTTTGAGTCCCACCCAGATGCGTTGGGCCAAGGCTTTATAGATTTCCGCATTTTTATGTTTTACGGAGAGGCGTCGTAGAATTTTAAGGACTTCCGGCCAATTTTTCTCGCGACTGAATTGATCCAGGGCAATACGATCTTTGCTCCACTCTTCGGCGGGGGAGAGGGTTGGTTCTGGCGTTTCGCTTTCGGCCATTGGGGAAGCCGATTGAATGGGAATAATTCTGGGGGTAGCTTGGCTCATCTCGATCACCTTGCAGTCTGGGTAGTTAAAAAAATTCAGATTACGGCGGAGACGACCCAGAAGGCAAGCGACAATAATCAAAAAAGAGGCTCTATCGTATATAAAATGCGGGTTCTTTCCTTGTCTAGGAAGGGTTGGTACGATTATGAAGTCTGCATTATATCCATACTGTATTGCGTATCCTGAACCACCGTGACGCCGAGATTGTTAAACTTGTGTAGTACTTCAATAGGCAACTCATCCGTTGACACCATAAACCGCTTCGGTGAAACGACGTAGATCGGTATCTGGTTGAGATGGCACTCCTGGACAACCTCAT
Source organism: Magnetococcales bacterium (assembly GCA_015232825.1). Taxonomy (GTDB): domain Bacteria; phylum Pseudomonadota; class Magnetococcia; order Magnetococcales; family Magnetaquicoccaceae; genus Magnetaquiglobus. The sequence goes on along the minus strand of JADFYY010000103.1, from coordinate 3,209 downwards.
CAAATCCCATCAGATCCTTGGCCTTGATTTTCAATCTGGTGGACATGACTCTCTCCTATTGAAATCCATGCAAAGCATCTTTTGTCGTCTCTATAATTTAGACAAATAATCGACCAAAGGGTTTCTTCTATCTTTAGCGAAAAGCACTTTGACAATCAATCAGGCCTGCCCCTTGGCAGTGGACTCCGTGTCCCAGATCCATGGCACTGTTACGAATTCTTTGAAACAACGTATCTCTATCCAGTGATGAATCCCGCGCCAGCAGCAGTGCAGCCAATCCTGCGGATTGTGGGCAAGCCCCACTGGTGCCCCAACCGTTAGACAAAATTTTCACTTCATCCCCATAAACAATCAAACCGTTCTCAGGGGTAGGTGCCGTGACATCCGGTTTCTGATTGGTTCCAGCACTCCCAAAATATTGACCGGGTCCACGGCTTGAATAGTACCACATATCCTGATTGAGTTTGCAAGTGGCTGTGACTAAAACATCCTCAAGGTAAGACACCACCAAAAAATTGGATAGTTCATCCCAACCCTTGCCAAAAAACTCACCCCCCAACCAAAGCCATCAAACCCGCCTCATCCAAAACCTCCACCCCCAACTCCCTAGCCTGAACCAATTTAGAACCCGGAGCCTCCCCGGCAATAAGATATCGGGTACGCTTGGAAACACTCCCAGAAACCTTCGCACCCAACCCCTCCAGACGGGCCTTGGCCTCCTGGCGAGACAACGTGGTCAGCGTCCCGGTCAATACCACCGTAACCCCGGCCAACGGGTGATCGGTACGCACTACCGTAGCCGCACGATGCCAATGGGTATTCTCCTCGCGCAAAAGACGCCCCACCACGGACTGATTACGGGGTTCACTAAAAAAAGCCCTCACCCGCCTCGCCGCCACAGGCCCCACATCCCCGGCCCCCTGCAACTCCACCTCGCTGGCCTCCATAATCGCCCCAATAGAACCAAAATGACGCGCCAAACTGGCAGCCGTGGCCTCCCCGACCTCCCGCACCCCCAAGGCAAAAAGAAACCGTGCCAAATCCCGCTCCCGACTCGCCTCAATGGCCGCCAATAAATTCTCTGCCGACTTCTCCCCCATGCGCTCCAAAGAGGCCAGTTTCTCCAAAGAGCCTCGCAAGCCATACAGATCGGCCACGTTGGCAATCAACCCTTCGGCAAAAAGCAACTCCACCAACTTCTCCCCCAACCCTTCGATATTCATAGCACGACGCGAGGCAAAATGTTTGACCGCCTCCCTCTGCTGCGCTGGACAGGAAAATTCACCCCCGCACCGCACCACAATCTCCCCCTCAACCCGTCTAACCTCACCCCCGCACACCGGACACCGAGTGGGTACATCAAACGGACGCGACTCAGAATTCCGCTGTTCCAATACCACCTCCACCACCTCAGGAATCACGTCTCCAGCTCGCCTGACCCGCACCGTATCCCCAACTCGCACATCCTTACGGGCCATCTCCTCAAAATTGTGTAAAGTGGCATTGGTTACCGTCACCCCCCCCACTACCACAGGAACCAGTCGCGCCACCGGCGTCAATGCCCCGGTTCGACCCACCTGCACATCAATCCCTTCCACCACGGTTTCCGCCTCGCGAGATGGAAACTTGCACGCCGATGCCCAGCGCGGGGCGCGGGCTACAAAACCCAATCGCTCCCGCAAGCCCAACTCGTTGACCTTGAAAACCACTCCGTCAATTTCATACGCCAAACCGTCCCGCCTAGCCTCCAGTTGCCGGTAATAGGATAAACACCCCGCCACCCCGGTCACCACCTCGGCCTCCTGGCAGATGGGCAACCCCCATGCCTTGAAACAGGCCATCATTTCGTTATGTTGCCTTGGCCATGTATCCGCCACCACCTCACCCACACCATGGCAATAGAGTTTCAATGGTCTTTGCCGGGTCATGCGTGGATCCAACTGCCGCAGACTCCCAGCCGCCCCATTGCGCGGATTGACTAAAAGCTTCTCCCCACGCTCCAAAGCACGCACATTATAATCCGCAAATGCCGCCAAACTCATGAACACCTCTCCACGCACCTCCAGACTCTGGGGATGCCCCTCACCCAACAAACGCAAAGGCAAAGAGGCGATGGTTCGTGCTTGGGCCGTAACATCCTCCCCCTCGCGACCATCCCCCCGCGTGGCCACCCGAATCAATCGCCCCTCCTGATAAAGCAGACTGACCGCCACCCCGTCAATCTTGGGTTCAGCGGCATATTGAATCTCAGCATCGACTTCCAGACCCAAGCCCTCCGCCACCCGACGATGAAACTCCGCCACATCCGTATCCGTCACAATGGAAAGCATGGGCAGGCGATGGGTGATCTTGGCAAAACCCGCCAAAGGAGCCGCACCCACCCGCTGAGTCGGCGAATCCGAAGTGATCCATTCTGGATGGCTGGCCTCCAACGTCTCCAACTCCCGAAACAAGGCATCATACGCCATATCCGAAATTTCTGGTGCATCCAACACATGATAGCAATAGTTATGATGATTTAGGGAATCGCGCAATTCTTTGATTCTATTGAAAGGTTCCATCGATTTTTCTCTTTCTTTTCGACCAACGATGAATTCGATTGATGATGCGTTTGCACTCAGCATCCGACAAGGAGGCATACAACGGCACAGCCAACGAACGATTCAAAATTCCCTCCATTTCCAACGTCTGCGACCGGGGATGAAACCAAAGCGGGGATCCGCAACCAATACCCGCTTTAAGCAAAAAGGCTTCCAATTCTCTTCGAGTCGCCTCATCTTGCAGGGTCAAAACAAACATCTCCCACGCCCGCCCGGCTGGGGGATTTTCAGGCAACGTAATCAGCTCATGCGTTTGCAAGGTCAGGTAGCGTTCGGCCAATTCCCGACGGCGTTGCAAACGACCGGGCAGGCCCGCCAGCACAGAAAGACCCAATGCACATGCCGCGCCACTCGGCGGTCGCAAGCGTTGTTGAATCAATTGAGTACACAAGGCCTGATCACAAGAAAGAATCACGCATCCAGCCCCCGTTGGCAAGATGCGAGGGCCTTCCAGATTCAGCAGTTGAATCTCCCCCGCGCCGCAACCCGGTCTTGGCAGTACCACAGATGAAATCTCTTCTAAAACAATTATTTGATCATCGTTTCGGCCAAACCAGGGGCTTTGCCCCTGGACCCCACCAGGGGGATAATCCCCCTGGACCCCTAATA
>JADFYY010000102.1 GCA_015232825.1 Magnetococcales bacterium | reverse complement strand
CAACGTTTAATCGATCTTCATGCAGGCCGTAGCCACACACATTCATTGGAAGAAGTGATGAAACGTTATGGTATGGAAAATTGATCTCGATGCCGCTGCCCAACGCAATCGGCGTGACGAGTATATAACGCTGTAAATTTTGGCCTTGCACGCGAGCTAAAATGTGCTATTTTAAAATATCAGCCATATTTTGCAATTGAATGTTTTTTTTAACGAGATAAGGGGATCATCATGAAACTTGCTGACATCAAAATGCGTCCTAAATTGCTTGGATTGTTTTTACTGGTGGGTTTGATCCCTATGGCGGTTGCAGGGTGGTTTGCATCCACGCGATCCCAGGAGGCCATCATGCAGCAGGCTTTCAATCAATTGGATGCGGTGCAGGCGATCAAGAGGTCGCAGATTGAGAAATATTTTGCCGAACGGTTCGGAGATCTCAAAGTTTTATCTGGGTCTGGGGATGTTGAACGGGCGGTTGACAATTTGGAACAGGCTTTCGAGGCGGATGGCAAGAAAACTGGAGGACCGAACTGGACCAAGGCGGTTGAGACCTATACCAAATGGCTGGATCAATTCACCAAGGAGTATGGCTATTATGACCTCTTCATCATCGCAATCGATGGGGATGTGACCTATACCTTTTCTAAGGAGTCCGATCTGGGGCAAAACTTGATTACCGGTCCACTTAAAAGCAGCAGTTTGGGTAAAGCTTTTGATAAGGCGGTAAAAAGCGGTAATACAGCACTGGGCGATTTTGAACCCTATGCCCCATCCAATGGCGAACCCGCCGCTTTTATCGTCACGCCGATCAAGCAAAAAGGGGAGGTGATTGGGGCTATTGGCTTGCAACTCTCTCTGGACTCTATCAACAGTGTCATGCAGCAACGGGATGGCATGGGTAAAACAGGGGAGAGTTATCTGGTCGGTTCCGACAAACGAATGCGTTCGGATTCATTTTTGGACAAGCAAGGCCATTCGGTGAAGGCCTCTTTTGCGGGTACTATTGAAAAGAACGGAGTGGATACCGAAGCGGTGCGGGAAGCTCTCGCTGGCAAGGACGCCTCCAAGGTGATTGTTGATTATAACGGCAACCCAGTGCTTTCCAGTTTTTCATCATTTAAGGTTGGGGATACATCTTGGGTTGTAATTGTGGAAATCGATGTGGCAGAGGTGCGGGAGCCTATCGTGGCATTAATTACGGCCATCGTTACGCTGGCCGTTGTGATTGCGGCACTGGTGGGGTTGATTGCCTTGTTTGTTGCCAATAGTATTGCAACACCGCTATCCAAAGGGGTGCAACTGGCCGTTGCCGTGGCTGGTGGAGATCTGACGGCCACTATTGATATCAATCAAAAAGATGAAGTGGGTCTGTTGGCCAAGGCACTGCAGGATATGATGGAAAAATTACGAGAGGTTATCGGCGAAGTCTCTATTGCCGCAGAACAGGTTTCCACTGGTAGCAACGAAATTTCGAATTCTGCACAAAATCTCTCTCAAGGGGCGACCGAACAAGCGGCCTCTATTGAAGAGACCTCCTCGGCCATGGAAGAGATGTCATCGAATATTCAGCAAAACAGCGATAATGCCAACACGACCCAAAATATTGCCCAAAGAGCCTCCAAGGACGCTGCGGATGGTGGCATTGCCGTTGGTCAAGCCGTGAGCGCAATGAGAGAAATCGCTTCAAAAATCGGCATCATTGAAGAGATTGCTAGACAGACCAACCTGCTGGCTTTGAACGCCGCAATTGAGGCCGCGCGGGCTGGTGAACATGGAAAAGGGTTTGCTGTGGTGGCCGCCGAAGTGAGAAAATTGGCGGAAAGGAGTCAAACCGCAGCAGGCGAGATCGGCCATCTCTCTGCCTCTAGTGTCGATGTGGCGGAAAAAGCTGGAAGTATTATCAACAAGTTGGTGCCGGATATTCAGAAAACTGCGGAACTCATTCAGGAGATCAATGCCAGTAGTCAGGAGCAAAATCAAGGTGCATCGCAGATCAATCAGGCGATTCAGCAGCTTGACCAAGTGATTCAACAGAATGCGGGAGCCTCAGAAGAGATGGCCGCCACTGCCGAGGAACTGAGTGCCCAAGCCGATATGATGACTCAATCCATCGCCTTTTTTAACATAGGCCAACACTCTCGTTCCAAGACCACGCGCAAGCCAACGGCCCAAAAGCCAAAAAGTGAAGCCAAAGTTCAAACGACTCGCATTCAGAAACAATCTCTCAAGGCACTACCCGCTCCTAAGTCTGGTGGGGTTGATTTGAAAATGGGAAGTCATTCGGATGATGAGTTTGAGAATTTCTAAATTCAACGGGTAATCCCCCGGCTTTGCTGGGGGATCGTTACTATTGCGAATAATGGACCGCCAAAGGATCATCCGAGGTCACAACGCGCCCAAGTCCAATCACACCTGTCCCTTCCATGAGATGTTCATCCCGGTGAACAAAGGTCTGTTGACCTTTGGAGTTGATTACATAAGTCCCATTTGTGCTTTGGTCCACGAGGAAGACTTTGCCGCGACGGAATTCAACGCGCGAGTGAGCGCGCGAGGACATGCCGTCGGGAACAATAAACGTATTGGTGGATCCGCGTCCAAAACTGACGACGGGTTGACTCTCGCCAAGAGTGATGATTTGTCCGTCAAAGGCGACCATCATGGGGGCCGAGGAGCTGTTGTCCACAATGGTTGGAGAGAGACCCCCCATCACCGTGAGTTCTTCTTCTTCCCCCCAAGTCAATTCCACGATTTGAATCGGCTTGGTTTTGCCCTTGACCGTTGTGGTAATCAGCATACGGCTGTCCATACGCAAATGGGGACTCATCATTTCCAGGGTGTCGCCCGTGGTGATGATCTGATCTGCCTTGGCTTGTGCCGCCATGCGGGCTGCCAAATTGACCGCATCCCCAAAAACGTCCCCGTTTTCCTTGATGACATCGCCGAAGTGAAAGCCAACCCGAATCTTGAGTGCGGTTCCCCAATGGATGGATTGCGAGTTTACATCCTCTTGCATCTTGACGGCTGCTTGGGCCGCTCCATCTGCAGTTGGAAAGACACACATCACTTCGTCTCCAATGGTCTTGATAACCTGACCCCTGAAGCGAGTCGTGATGGCAGAGAGCAACTCAATGCAACGCGAAGTGAGTTCTCTGGCTTTGGTGTCGCCAATGGTTTCGTATAGCTTAGTGCTGCCTGCAATGTCGGCAAACATGATGGCTAGGCTGATGGTTTCTCTCAATGGAATGCCTCTTTAATCACTGACAGTTATTATCGTCTATTTACAAGAAATAGCCTAAAATAACCGTGATGTTATCCTTACCGCCCGCTTTTTTGGCCTGATTGATCAGGTAAAGACAAGATTCTTTTAAATTGTTATTATTGGTCACATTTAGCACAGAGCGAATTTTTTCGTTGCTGAGCATGCCGGATAGACCGTCAGAACACAAAAGAATGATATCCCCCTTAGAGACATCTTGGAATCCCACATCAGGCATCACAAAGTTAGACGGCCCCATGGCCTGCAGGAGAATATTTTGTGCTGGGGCTTCTCCTCGCTTGCCATAGTTTACCCATTGTTGGTACATGGAATGGTCTTGCGTCAACTGGGTGAGGAGACCCTTGCTGAAAAGGTAGAGCCGACTATCACCAACGTGAAAGATGACCGGTTTTTCGCTGTATTCGGGTAGCCACAAACCAACCAGTGTGGATCCCATGCCCATACCATCCTGGTAGCCTTTGGCCTGATTGGCAGAGTTCACCGCCGCATTGGCTCGATTGACCGCCGATTGCACAACACTGAAAATCGGGTTGGGAGCTTCGTTCACCGTTGGTTCTTCGTTGATCGAGAAATTGAGTATGGTTAGCTCATTATCCAAGTCGTCGCCAGGATGGGGGGAGTCTTGGTTATCGTGCGTGGAGCTTGTAAAATCTTTCAAGGTGTTGAGAATGGATTCCAGCACTAGTTTACTGGCCACTTCGCCAGCGTCGTGTCCGCCCATGCCGTCGGCTACGGCAAGTAGACCGAGTTGTTCATCGATCAGGAAATTATCTTCGTTGAGTGTGCGAACGCAACCCACGTCCGTAAATCCTGCGACCAGAAGTCGATTGCCGATCTGTTGCACCATGATTGAATTTTCCGTTAGTACGGCAAAGCGAATCGATTGCCGATCTTTATTTGATGGTAAATTTTAAGGGATGCCTTGCGACCTGCCAAGGAATAACTTAATAATTCTGCAATTTGTACTCGTTCATTGACCGTCTAAAGTGGATACTATCTATGCCCATCCCCCAACTCATCCAACGTCCTCGGCGTTTGCGTCGGAACCCTGCCATTCGTCGTATGGTCCGCGAGACCCGTTTGGCTCCAGAAAATTTGGTACTGCCTTTGTTCATCGTTCCTGGACAAGGGATACATAAACCGGTTCAGTCCATGCCGGGTGTGGCTCAATTGTCTATTGATGAAGCCTTGCCTATCGCCAAAGAGGCGTATGATCTGGGCTTGGGTGGAATTATCCTGTTTGGTATTCCAAAGGTCAAGGATTCCACGGGTTCCGATGCTTATGATCAAGATGGTATTGTGCAACATGCCATTCGAGAAATCAAGCGGTTTTTACCAGAACTGTATGTTATTGCCGACACATGTCTATGCGAGTACACCGACCATGCTCATTGCGGCGTGATTCGTGCTAACGAGGTCGATAATGATGCCACTTTGGAATTGCTGGGTCGGGCTGTTGTCTCCTATGCCGAGGCTGGGGTGGACATGGTGGCCCCTTCTGGCATGATGGATGGCATGGTGGCGGCCATTCGTCGTTCTTTGGATGGTGCGGGTTATGTGTCCATTCCGATTCTTTCTTATGCGGTCAAATATGCTTCGGCCTATTATGGACCGTTTCGAGATGCGGCTGAGAACACCCCCTCTTTTGGGGATCGTCGCTCCTACCAGATGGATCCAGCCAACCGGCGGGAGGCCCTGCGTGAGGCCGCTTTGGATGTGGCTGAAGGCGCGGATATGTTGATGGTCAAGCCGGGTTTGGCCTACATGGATATCTTGAGGGAGTTGCGTGATCATTTCGATCTTCCTTTGGCCATTTACAACGTCAGTGGCGAATATGCCATGGTCAAGGCGGCGGCAGCCAATGGTTGGATCGATGAGGCGAGGGTTGTCATGGAGACTTTGCTGGGCTTTAGGAGGGCAGGGGCCGATTTGATTTTGACTTATCATGCCTTGGAGGCCGCACGTTGGATGGTGGCAAAATGAGTCTCGAACCCATTCCGCACCCCATTCGTGCTTTGGGTCTTCTTTCTGGCGGTTTGGACAGCACTTTGGCGGTCAAGCTGTTGTTGGATCAGGGGATCGAAGTGGAATGTGTTAATTTCCATACCGGATTTTGCATTCAATCCCACACCGGGGCCATGCGCAATCCCAAGCCGGGGGCCTCTCCACCCCGTCACGATGCTTTGTTTGCCGCTGGCAATTTGGGGATTCGGCTCCATATGGTGGATATCGCGGAAGATTATGTACGCATTGTCACCAATCCAAAATATGGATACGGTAAGAATTTAAATCCCTGTCTGGATTGCAAGATCTTCATGGTTCACAAGGCCATGGAGATGAAGGAGTCCATGGGGTTTCATTTTTTGTTTACCGGTGAGGTGTTGGGACAGCGTCCGATGAGTCAGCGTCGGGATACCCTTCCCAAGATTGATCGCGAATCGGGTGCGGGTGGGTGGTTGTTGCGTCCTTTGACCGCCTTGCGCATGCCACCAACCGAACCGGAAAAACGGGGATGGGTGGATCGTAGTCGTTTGATGGGGTTTTCGGGGCGAAATCGCAAACCGCAAATGGCCTTGGCTGCGCAACTGGGCATTCGGGAATATCCTTCTCCAGCTGGGGGGTGTTGTTTTCTGACCGATGAAAATTACGCCCGCAAGTTGCAAGACCTGTGGCAGTTTCGGGGAAGTCGGGAATATACCATGGATGATATCCTGCTTTTGAAAGCTGGACGTCATTTGCGGCCTGCTCCCCATTTCAAGTTGGTGATTGGGCGGGATGAGGCTGAAAATCATTTTCTATCCGGGTTTGTCGCGGGTCGGGTTCTTGTGCGGTTTCGGGATATGCCTGGTCCCGTGACTCTGGTGGAGGGAACCCCTTCGACCGATGATTTGACTTTGGCCTGTCGTGTGGCTGCCCGGTTTGGCAAGGGTCGGGAGTTGTCTCAGGTGGCCATGCTCTTGGAAACCAATGGTCAGCAAGAGGTGCGTGAGGTCACCCCTATGGCGGCCCATGAAATTTCCCAAGAGTGGTATGTTTGACAATCTGGATTCTGCCCAGCCCGATCTGGACGCGCTTTGCGCGGATCGGGTTGTGGATGCCCGTCGTCTGCTCTGTCCCATGCCCATCATTAAGGCCGAGGCGGCTATACGTGAGATGCAACCGCATGAGTTATTATCGGTTTTGTCCACAGATCCAGGCTTGGTGAATGACTTGCCAGCTTGGTGTCGTGTCAACGGTCATCGTTTTTTGGGAATCAAACGCATGGGACGTGAACTGACCGGATGGGTGGTCAAGGGGGAGGGGAGATGATAAGCCGTTTTTGTCAACTCTTTTCTTTGAGTTCCGGGGTATAGGTCACAACACGGTTGCGACCGCTGTGTTTGGCTGAGTAGAGTGCCAGATCCGCACATTTGATCGTCTGCCAGATATCCTCGCCATCCGAGGGAAATCCTGCCACGCCAATGGAAATGGTCTTTCTCATGATGCCACTGGAAACCGGAATTTTCAAAGCTTCCACAGCAACGCGAAGCTTTTCAGCCATGCGTTCTCCAGAGTATTCATCGCTTTCTTGCAAAATAACCAAGAACTCTTCCCCACCATAACGAATCACCATGTCTGATGTGCGTATCTGAGTCGCCAAGGCCTTGGCAACCACACGCAAAACCGTATCGCCCACATCGTGACCAAAAACATCGTTGACCGCTTTGAAATGATCAATATCCATCAGCAATACCGAAAGCCGGTTCTTTTTGCGTTTGGTTGTGGCCTCTAGGGTGCATGTGTACTCTTCAAGAAAGCGTCGGTTGTGAAGACCAGTCAAGGCATCCCGCAAAGCCGATTCCCGCAACGTGTCAAGTAACCGTTTGGCTTCCACCGTGGGGGCCGATTCCCGCAGATAAGCAAGGATGAAAGGCAAAAGAAGTTGATATAAACGGCCATTGTTTCGATCAATGACAAGCTGTACCACAGTGCCTACCATGCCAGAATGAAAAACAGGCATGCAGATGTGTATGACGTCATGATTTTTCATCCCTTTGAATTGATTGCAGATGGACGGATTTTCAAGGGAGTCGATAATGCGTCCAGTCCGATGGGCGCGACATAAGTCGGCCTGAAACAAGACTTCGGAATTGCACCATTTGCAACTGCTGTCCAACTCGTTATCGACAATGATCGGCTTGATGTGATTCATGCCAGGGTTGGAGATCTCATAAATCGTGAAATATTGTATGCCAAACTGATCCCGCAGGACGTGTCCGATGCGTGCATAAACTTCGGCCTTGGTGCGATCCTCTTCCACGGATTGCTTGAATTGCGCAATTTCCAATAACATCTCCACCATTTCGGTGGTCGTGGTGATCAGGTTGGTGTTGCCGTCCGCTTCGTAACGCAATAATTGAGAAACGTCGTGGGTAATTGTGCCGAGATTCTCTTGAAGGTGATTCATCAGTCGATTGAGGTTTTGAGAAATTTCGCCAATTTCATCCGTGCCAAAATATTGAATGCGACCCGTGAAGTTTCCATCCTTGGCTAAAGCCACGACCTGTTGGACTTCCGTTGCTGTTGTAACGACCGGTGCCATCTGACGACGGAAAAAAAGTATCAGAAGAAAAGAGAAAACAATAATTACAACAACCATAAATGCTATTGTAATTAATGCCTTTTGCTTTAATTGTGCCATTGAGATTTGAATGGTAATGGCTCCCAATACCGTCCCATTGGTGGTAGAGTGGCATTGCAGACAGTTGGGCTCTCCATATTGTGTGGCAATGTAGGGTATGGTGCCACGAAAGATGGGTTGTTCTTCCTCATCCAGCATGCCAAAAAACGGTTTTCCACTCTCCATGACTTGTTTTTCCACGGAGTCAATTTTTTGCTCAGCCGATAGCCCATGGCCAAACTGTTGGGTCACGGCGGGAGAGCGCATGACACGGGCGATGAGCAGACCATTGACCTCAGCCAAGCGTTTCAGGAAATGCTCGCGTTTGTCGATGGTGCCATTGATCATGGATTCGGTGAGACTGACTCGGACCACTTCCGCTGCCGATTGGACATGTTCCTGGGCCGTGGAGATGGAAAAATGTCTGAAAGAGAGCAGGCTGATAAAAATAATTAATAAAGCCATCGTCCCAGAAAGAAAAATGGCAAGAAGGGTCGTTTTTTGCTGCAGTTTCATGACGTCCACCCCTAGTTATTCGCGTCAATGGGATTGAGTAGAGATTAAAGCATTTTTATATAAAATATACAAACAAGAATGGAAGTTAATCGTATTTTTGTGCCATTTCCCATTTGGCGAGTCGCTGAGCAGCCTGATCTGCGTGCAAACGTTCCACGAGGCGGCCATCGACCACGCAGATCTCCTCTCCCTGGTTGCGGGCTGCATTCCAGGCGTTCACGATGCGTTGTGCCTGTTCTACTTCGTCTGCATTGGGTAGAAAAATCCGATTGGCAGGCTCGATCTGGCGAGGATGAATGATGGTTTTGCCGTCAAAGCCAAGCAGTGCCCCACCACGGCATTCGTTGATGAAGCCGTCTGTGTCTTGGATGTTGACAAAAACGCCGTCCAAAACTGGGATGCCAGCAGCCCGTGCAGCCAGAATGGTTTGTTGCAGCACCAAGCGTAGCCCAATCCGTTCCGGGTCGCCGGGAATTTTCATGGCGCGAGTCAAATCGGAACTCCCCATTACCAGACAGGTGACACACGGGTGAGAGGCAATGGCAAAGGCGTTGAGAACACCAAGCGGGGATTCGATCATGGCCCACACGGGACAAGAAATTTTCTCGGTGAGAATATCGAGGTCGTTGGGTGATTCGATTTTGGAGATGGCCACCGCATCCGGTTTCCCAGGGAGAATGGCCTCCAGGTCATCTGACCACAGGTCGGATTGCATGCCGTTGATGCGCACCACACGCAAACATCGGTTGCCAGAAGCGGTCTGACGAAGGGTTTCGACCACATTCTGACGGGCCTGGATTTTGGCTTCTGGGGCCACGGAGTCTTCCAGATCCAGAATCAATCCATCGGCTTTCAGAGTGGGGGCCTTGGCCAGGGTTTTGAGATTGGAGCCGGGAACATAGAGTATGGAGCGCAACAGGTGGGTGTCGAGATGTGGTTTCATTTGACGTGGACCGATAATAAGAGCCATAGTAAAGGATCTATCCCTTTTACCAGAGAATGATCCCGTTATGCCACGAAAAAAAAGTGATAAGCGACTTACATTCCGTCAGGTGGAACGAATTCGTTCCATGCGTGCGGCCCGGTCGGGTTGCCGGGTGGCGTTGGAGGGGGGAGTGGGTGAACCGGGGGTTCGGGAGGAGGGGCGGGTTGTCGCTCATTTTGGCTTGAACGTGGAGGTGGAGAGTGTTGAAGGGAGACGATTTCGTTGTGCCGTGCGCGAGACTCTCCTGGAGGATCCGGTCTGTGGGGATTGGGTGGTGTGGCAACGGATCGGTGAGACGCAAGGGGTGATCGTCGAGGTGCGGGAGCGCACAACGGTGTTGCAGCGTCCTGGGCCGTATCAGCGGTTGTTGACTGTGGTGGCCAATGTGGATCGTATTGTCGTGGTTGCGGCGGGTGGGAATTTAAATACCGGTTTGCTGGATCGTTATCTGGCGGCGGCCTGCAAGGCGGACATTGACGCAATGCTGGTGGTGAACAAGTCGGATCTGGTGACAGATCCAATTGGAGAGGAGAGGGCTTTGGCTCCTTATGAGCGGATGGGATATGTGGTTTTGCGCGTTTCTGCTCTGTTGGGAATGGGGTTGGAACCTTTGGAGTCGGCCTTGCGGGAGCGGACTTCGGTGTTGGTGGGGGAGTCAGGGGTTGGCAAGTCCTCTTTGGTGAACTGTTGGACCAGTGGCGCGGCAGTCAAAACCTCGGAGGTTCATCCTGCAACCGGACAGGGACGGCATGTCACCACCACGGCGCAACTCTACCGGTTGCCGGGAGGCGGGGTGCTGATCGATTCGCCTGGGGTGCGGGAGTTTGGTTTACATGGTGTAGAGCGTGAGGTTGTGCCGGGGTTGTTTCGTGACGTGGCTCCTTATTTGGGACAGTGTCGTTTTTCCGATTGCCGGCATCAGCAGGAACCCGGTTGCGCCTTGCATGCGGCGGTTCTTGCTGGGGAGATCGCTTTGCCGCGTTTGGAGAGTATGCGGCG
>JADFYY010000101.1 GCA_015232825.1 Magnetococcales bacterium | reverse complement strand
CCTTCAATCTCCTCTCCAGTTCAGCCGGTATTTGTTATTGCATGCTTTTGTATAACCCAGGACGCACTTCTTAGACGATGGTGCGGAGGAGTGACTGTTTCCGATCCTTACCAAAAGAAACCTGGTGGCATACTGTTTTAGGAATAAACGATTGGCACAAATATTGCTTTTAATTCAGACCACAATCATCACCCTTAACCTGTGTTCAAAGTTCTTCATAACGAGATCATAATGAAACATACGATAAAATTTTCATGGGTCGTTCCTTCTCTTTTGCCGCTATTGCTAGGCAATGCTGTTCCTGGTTTAGCCGCCGAAAAGGGAAATCTTCAAGAAGAAATTTATAAGACAATGACTCCCACCCCGGAAGAAAAAATCGGTCCTTGGGGCATTGTGGATGCCATCAAACTTTCGCTTGAAAATGACAACAACGTTGAAGTCATCATGGCCAAGGGGATGCGGGAGGTGGCGGGCGGGGAGTATCAGGAGAAAAAAGGGGCATTCAACCCAACTCTTGGCTTCACCCTAGAGAACAACCACTCCATTACCCCGGTGCCATCTTGGATCGAACAGGATTACATGAACCTGAAAATTCAAGAAGCCGCATTGCCCGGTGGCTCTGCCCCCGCATTGGTCAAAGCCATGAACGCTCAAGCCTCACGTGCGGAACTGGGAAATGGCACCTTTACAGCCAATGACCTGAAAAATCTCATGGATGTTAAAGAAATGGCGTCAGGATTGCGGGCGTTGAACGCGGCCTCCATCGAGCCGGAACTCAACAAAACCTCGGCATCGCTTTCTGTCAAACAGTTTTTTCGACCCGGTATTTTTGCCAAGATCGAAGCCATTCTAGACCGTACCGATCCAGTCAACTATTACGATGCAGGAGCCAGAGGGACTGGCGCAACCAACATCGGCATTACTCAGGTCTCCATCCGGGTTCCCCTGTTGAGAAATAGTGGACCCGATGCCTATCAATGGACCGTGGACGAAAAAGAGAAAAAACTTGGCTATGAGTCCAAACAAGAAGATTATCGTCATGCAGTTTCCAAGCGGGTGCAGACCGTAGCCAATGCTTATTGGGACTACAAAGAGGCCATGGAAAAGCAGGATATCCTGCGCGTTTCCGAAAAACTGGTCAAAAAATGGGCTGAATCCGCCAAAGCCGTTGCTCCCGGTGGCAAAACCAAAGCCAACAAAGATGCCATCAACACCCTAACCGCGCGTCTAGCCAGCGAATCCTTGGCCGTGGAAGAGGGCAAAACCGCCGTCTACACCGCGAAAAACCAACTGGCAGAAGCCATGGGAATCTCTGTGGATGAACTGACCGCCAAGGGTTATCCCGCCGATGATTTCCCCACCCTCTCTGCCAATGTCGAGGATGAAGCATTGATCAAACGCTTGATCGGCTTGTCCCAGTCCGAACGTTCGGATCTTATGGCAGCCAAACTGACCGAAACTCAATCCAACGTCTTGTTGACCAAAGCCAAAAACGATCTCTTGCCCAATCTGGTGGTAGACGCGACCGCAGGGATCATGGGCGGCAATGTGGACGGTTCAACCATGAAACACTCGGTCAAGGCCTTTGGTGACAATGTGGTGGCTCCCAACTGGAAGGTGGGAATGGCCTTTGATTACCCCTTTGGCAACGATGCGGCAGAAGGGATGGTCACTCAGCGCAACATGGCGGTCATGCGTGATTCCATGCTGTTGGAGGAGAAAAGCCGGACAGTCAAGATGGGGGTCAAAAAGAGTCTGAACGCCCTCAAGAATGCCGTTCCAAGCGTGGAACTCTCCAAACAATCCATCAAGAACTACTGGCCCAGTGTGGAAGGCTCTTTGGAGAAATTCAACCAACAGAAAGATAACGCCTCACTGACCACCGTGATGGATCTATTGGCCCTGGAGGAAAAATTAAAAGACGCCCTCACCAAGCACATCGCAGCCAAAAGTGCCTTGGCCAAATCTTTGGTAGATGTCCGTTTTACCACCGGAACCCTGTTGCCCAAGAGCGAAGGCGACAATTTTGTGGTCAAAAAAGAGGCAATTCTGACTCTGCCCTGAACTAAAAAATCAAGCAAGGAGTCGGGTTATTCATCAACCCGACTCCTTTTTTTTATTTCCCCACAATCTCCGCCAACTCCTGACCCACCCGGCTCTCAAACGCCGCTTTTTGTGCTTGAGTCAACAGCGTCTCTCCTTCTCCCTTCTTCCCTTTCCGAATGAAGGCATCCAGTTGATAACCACGATCCAGGGCCAAACCGGTGGTGTGGTCAAATTGACGTTCGTGACGTTTCATAAAAGCAAACCCACATCTCTCCTGGATGATTGGCAGGCGGTCCGCCGGGATTTCCAAATTGCAAAAATCCGCCACCTTGCGAATGGTGGACCCTAAGTCAGCGATGATCTCCTCATAGCGCAGAAACAGAACATCAGGATCCTGGCCATGGAGCCACCACCCCCGAACATGCGCAAACCAGGATTGATACTGCACCCGACCCGCCATAAAATCCGCAAAGAACTGCTCGAAGGTTCCCCGAAAAGAGAGGTGTGAGCAATAAAAATGGTAATAAGAGACCAGCACATCCTGACCATCTCGCATGACATAGATATATTTTCCCCGTTTTTTCGGGGTGTCGGGATAGGAGAGATGACTTTTAAACACACGCGGCGAGGGCATGGCGGCAAAATAAGCCATGGCCGCTTTCGGGTCAGACATGATCCGCCGTTCATACCAGGGGACCACCAGACCGATATGCTGAAAATCCATGGAGCCATCGGTGGTCAATTGATAGAGCATCATTTGCATCAGCGTGGTGCCAGAGCGCGGATAGGTCACCACAAAGATGTCGTCTGGGCGATTTTCCAGTTCAAAGGCGGCGGTTCGTTTGAGGTCGATCTGGACCGCGACGATTTCGAGCAACCCGGCCAAAGATCGCAAAGCCTCACTCACCCCAACCAACAAGGTGTTGGCCGATTTTTTGACAAAAGGATTCATGACGACGATTCAGGTTCCTACGTTAGAGAAAAAAAATCCGTTCCAAACCTTATACGCCAGTTTTAGATATTGCACAATTTAATGGTTGATTTCTTGAATGAATCGGCACTAAAATGGTTGACATGCGCATCACCTATCACCCAGCCAAGCGGGACAAAACCCTTCTTGATCGAGGTGTCGATTTCGTTGATTCAGAAGAAATATTCTCTGGAAAAACACTCGACCACGTCGATGATCGCCATGATTATGGCGAAGAGCGTATCGTCACGGTTGGACGACTCCGAGGACGAATGATGATTGTCGTTTGGACTCTTCGTGACAACGCCCGCCATATCATTTCCATGAGGAAAGCCAATGAACGAGAACAAGCACGTTTTGGGAAGCGACTTGGCGAGAATTGACGCCCATGTCATCACCCCAGAAGAGTATGAAGAGATCCCTGAATTGACGGATGCGTTTTTTGCAGAAGCGGATGAATATTTTGCTGGCAAACTGATTCGTCGTGGTCGTCCATTCATCCATTTCCGCCACACGACGACAGAATCTATTAAAAAAACAGTGCCAAAGCCGGTTTCAACACTTGGCAATACCCCCTCTTCTGATCTATCATAGGTTTACTGTTAATCCTCATTTGGAATTCATCTTATGCAATTATTGGGATTCTTCAACCGGGAGTTGGAAATTTCCAAAAGATCCATCCTGGGAAGTGCGGTCATTGCAGGTGCGGCCAGTGCTGTGCTGTTGGCCGTCATTAATGCAGGTGCAGAAAAAGCCGCTAATCAGGAGGTGAAAGACCAATTATTCTGGCTCTTCATCGCAGCGTTTTTGCTGTTCTTCATCACCAAAAAATATGCCTTGAGCGCAACCTCCATTGCCGTCGAAGCCTCGGTCCGTAAGGTGCGTCTGCGCATCGCTGACAAAATCCGTAAGTCCGATCTCGGCTTTGTGGAAAAAATGGGCCGCTCCAGCATGTTCACCCGACTGACCCAAGACGCTAACCTGATCTCCCAATCCGCCATCGTCATCATTAATGCCAGTCAGTCGGCCATCGTCTTGGTGACGACACTGCTTTATGTGGCTTGGCTGTCACCCGTCGGATTTTTTATTATCCTGGTCGCACTCTCCATTGGTACTGGCATCTACCTATCCAACAACAAGAAAAACTCCGAAGCCTATGAAGTGGTCAACAACAAAGAAGCCGAATTCTTCGATGCACTCAATCACCTTCTGAGTGGCTTTAAGGAAATTAAAGTAAACCAGAAAAAAAGCGACAGCCTCTTCGACCATATCGAACGGATCTCTCTGGATACCGAACGATTAAAAGTAACCTCTGGTCTGCGGTTTATCGTTGATTTCATGTTTTCCCAGGTCTCTTTTTACCTTCTGCTAGCCGTCGTCGTCTTTATTTTGCCTCAACTGGAATCGACTCATTATACCATCGTCATCAAGCTGACCGCCGCGACTCTGTTCATCATCGGACCTGTCAATCTTCTCGTCGGTGCCATCCCGATCTTTACTTTGGCAGATGTGGCTGTTAGCAATTTATATAAACTAGAAAAAGAACTCGACGCACAAGATATCAATAATCAACCCTTTAACCAACGCCTTGCCAATAAAATTGCCGCTTTCAACGAAATCCGCTTTGACAACGTTTTCTTCTCCTATGAAACCAAAGATCAAGGCGTTGAATTCAGCGTCGGTCCCCTTGATTTTGTCATCAAACGCGGCAACATTCTGTTCTTAACTGGCGGCAATGGCAGTGGCAAATCCACGGTACTCAAAATCATCACGGGTCTCTATTATCCAACCTCTGGCCGCATTTTGGTGGATGGCGTTCCTGTCAACCGGACATCGTATGCCGAATTTCGCCACCTTTTTTCATTGATTTTTAGCGACTTTCACCTCTTCGACCGCCTGTATGGCCTGGAAGGGGTCGATGAAGACACCCTGGATGAACTGCTGCAACTGATGCAACTGGAACAAAAAACCAGCTATCAAAATGGTCGCTTTACCGACCTCAATCTATCCACTGGACAAAAAAAACGGCTGGCCTTCATTGCCGCCACGCTCGAAGACAAACCCGTTAGCGTGTTTGACGAGTGGGCAGCGGATCAAGATGCCACCTTCCGGGCCTTTTTCTACGAAAAAATCTTGCCAGACATGCGCGCCAAAGGCAAAACCCTCATCTGCGTCACTCACGATGACCGCTATTTTAATCATTGCGACCACCTCATTAAAATGGAAATGGGCAAGGTGGTAATGGACAATCCCGAACCTGGAAAACCTGCCTGATGCAACTGTTTTGCATCTCCTATGCAGGCGGAAACGCCTATGCGTATCTGGGATTGACCAAACATCTAGACCCGGATATTCAACTGCTCCCACTGGAAACACCAGGACGGGGACGACGAGGCCGGGAACCCTTGCTGAACACCATTTCCGCCTTGACCACCGATCTGCTGTCCCAAATGCGCGAGAAAATCCATGGCCCCTACGCCATATTTGGTCACAGTCTCGGTGCCCATCTCGGCAATTTGGTAATCCGTCGTCTGATCCATGAAAACCAGACCCTGCCGCGCCATTTATTCGTCTCTGGGGCTGCCGGTCCATCGCGCCCCAGATCCGCTGCCCTCATTCACTCCTTGCCCAAGGAGGCCTTTCTGGCAGAAGTGGGCAAATATGGTGGCCTGCCCAAGGAGATCCTCGCCCATCAGGAGTTGATCGACTACTTTGAACCCATCCTGCGAGCCGATTTTCAGGCCATCGAAACCCATGTGCATCAACCCGCCCCCCCGATGAATCTTCCCATAACCGCCATGACCGGCTCGCAAGATGCCATTGTCACCTTAGATCAGATCCAACTCTGGCAAAAGGAAACCCTCCACCCCTTGACCATCGAACGGTTTCCAGGCGACCATTTTTTTATCTTCGAGCAATGGCCGCGCATCGGCGAAATTATCTCCGAGACCTTGCACAAGCCGTGATTCGGATTCTGTTGGCCCACAACAACGCCCCCATCCCCAACTCCCGGTGGCAATATTGGCTTTCTCTGGTGCCGCAACCCTTGCACCACGCCATTTTTCGCTACAAAAGATGGCAGGATCAACAGGCGGCCTTGTTGGGAAAACTGCTCGTCAGACAAGGATTGCTCGCAGAAAACCACACAGAATACCCCTTAAAAAACTGGCAGGTCACCCCCTATGGCAAACCCCGTGTAGCAGAAGACATTTATTTTAATATCTCTCATACTCAAGGGCTCGTGGTCTGCGCCATGAGCCGTCAGGGAGAGGTCGGCATTGATTGCGAACAGATCCGCTCCATCGAACTGACCGATTTTAAAAGCATGATGAAGCCAGCGGTTTGGGAAACCATCATGACCGCACAGGACAAAGAAAAAGCTTTTTTCAACGATTGGACACAACGGGAAAGTGTCCTCAAAGCAGACGGTCGCGGCTTGTCCATCCCCCTGGAGGCTCTTACAATCGACAATAATCAAGCAACCTTGTGTACCCCAGACACACCCCAAAAAGAGCAGAGTTGGCATATCTTCCCGGTGGACGTAGGAGCGGGATATTGCTGTCATTTAGCCACCAGCGTGCAGAATCCGGTTCTTACCCTGACGATGCTGAACGAATAAAAATCCGGTTACCCAGACCTTCTATCCGTGGCCCAACCCGATAAAAACCCAATGCATTCAACATCGTTTCTGCCTCCTGCACCTCTCGATCATCACGCATTTCGATCAACAGATGACGCAACCCTAAATTGGCCAGTGTCGCCATTGCGCCACGCAAAACTTTGAGTTCTGGGCCATCCACATCCACCTTCAAATGGGTGGGAGGAGGCAGAAAACGGGCACTACGGATAAAATCATCCAAGGTATAGCTGATGCATCCTGAAAAAAAGGTATCCGCCGAACTGTTTTTGCGCCCATCAATGCCACTGTGCGACCAGCCACCACTGACAAAATAAGAGTTGCCAAACCGCACCACGCCACTCTCATCCGATAAGGCAATGGGAAAGGCCATCACCGAACCCCCCATTTTGTTCAAATGAATGTTGGTATTCAAACGAGCCACATTTAACGGGGCCGGTTCAAAGGCAACAGCCCGAACCCCAGGCCGCATGGCCACCGCATAAATGCTGAAATACCCCACATTGGCCCCGACATCATACAACACGGAATCCGGTTCAATCGTCTGGTTCAACCACTCGACCGTATCCATTTCTGGCATCGCCATTTGTCGCAATTCGCTTTCGCTGCTAATGGCCATGATAAAGGTTTCTCCAGGGGTCTGAATCGACACAGGCTCCTGAAAAAGCAGAGTTTCCAACGGACGAGTTACCTGTGGCATGCCGTTGTGATCCGTGGTTCTGAACTCCAGGGGCAACACACACGCATTCAATCCAGCCAGATGGGCAGTCAGACGCACGCCATCGTTAATAAAACTCATAGCCTGAGCGCGGGAGAGGTGTTGCTCTTGAATGGCCTTGATCAAAACCTGTTCGTGTCTGGCCGAGATGACGCCAAAATCGTGTCGGACTGGTAATGAAAGCGGTTCATTCAAGGCTGCGGCCTGAAATAATGCCTCCACAGACGCCTGTTGTTCTTGCAAAAACGGGGCATCGGGCGACGCTTCATCCAGGGTGGACATCACCACATCAATCCGTTCTTCCATGGTTAAAAAAGCTGGAATCATACGCAATTGGGTAATGGCGGCCTCCACCTCTTCGTCGGCGGGCGGACGTCCAAATACCTCTGCTAATCCCGCGCCCACGCCGACCCGGTCCACCTCCCGACCCTCTTCCACTGCGAGCAAAGCCTGATGGACATGACTTTTCAAAACAGGATTCAATCGATGCATCATACTCCCCAATGGTCTCCCATAACCAAACCGCTTAAATCCGGCAAGGTCAATTGATCGGTAAAATCCATGATCACCTCACCGATCTGGTTGAACAGGTGATGCTGAATGGCTTCGAGTTCATTGCGTTCATTGGCCTCCGTCAACTCTTTCAAATCATCGCCTTCACGCACAATAATAAATTTGGCGCGGGTGGAATTGATCTCTTCTACCACCACAATATCATAAAAAATCTTGCGCACGGGATCGATACCGCACTGAGTCAAATCCATACCAGAGAAACGAATACCCCGATCTTCCAACCATTTCAATGGAACGCCGCTTTTAACTTTTTTGACGCGCTCCAAACATCCAGCCTGTTTGAGTTGCGCATCGGTGATGCCGAGTTTGCCCAAATCGTCGGATGTCAACCGACTTTCGCTGGCAGGCAGACGGATCGTCCATTTTTTAAGCGGGACAATTCCCAACTTTTTGAGATGCTGTTCAGAAATCCGTATGCCACGTTTGATCAATCGAGCTGGAACGATACCACCCTCCTTGCGAATCAACGTCAGATTGAAATGATTCAAGCGTGCCTTTTCGAGCAGACCGCTCCGCTCCAACTCCTCATAAGTCAACCACTCGCGCCAACCATTCAGTTCGATGCTGCGTTCCAGTTCATTTTCAGCCGCAGGCTCGCGCCACCCATCTAGTTCAATGAAAGCCTCTTCCGGGATAATTTTCTCTTTGAGCAAGGTGATGCCAGCCGCCTGAATGGCTTCTGGTGAGCAATCAAAATTCAAGCCTCTCTCCCGTTTCATCTGCTCCACAACGGCCAGCAAAAGCCCACCGCGCCGACGGATACGTTCGATATCGATACCAACATTTTCCAAAGAGACCAAAAAACCTAACCTTTCAAGCTCATCATAGGTCAGCAATGGCAGCGCATTCACCTTTTTAGGCTGCAACGGTTGAAAGACACGGCGTTCCTTCTCTCTAGGCAGAGCCACCCGCAAACCCAATGGCAACAGATTGGGATTTTGGCGCAGATAGATCCGATGCCAAGCGGCATAATGTTTCGGATTAAAATGACCCATTTGAGCATCAGAGTTCATAATAATCAATACTTTGAAAGAATCCATCTCCTTTTTATAGGAGCGGCGTTCCTCCAGTGCGGAAACCATATCGACCAGTGCAGCCGCTTGAATGATCTCCAAATCATTTGGACTCAACTCCGCAAGAATTTGACCAATATCCAAGTTCAAGGAGTGTTTGAGATAATCCGCAAACAAAGTCAACCCCCCATATCCCTTGCCATCCAAACGCACATACCACTCATGATGCAAAAGAGCTGTCAACATGAGCAGGCTGGGTTTTGTGTTGGGTTGATGCAACAACAATCCCCCGAAAAGGGTATGATATTGGATCTCTTTCCATTTTTCGTTGTTGAGCCGTCCAGGCCAGTCCAGAGTCTCCAATTTGACTTTAGTCTTGCCGACATCATGGTTGAAAACCGCAACCACGGCCTTGACAATCTGATCGTCCGACCATCCCAACTCACGGCCTAAGGCCATCATATGAAAGCTGGCAATAATGCTGTGTTGCGCTGTCCCGCCATGATGATGGATTAACGCCATCAGTTTTTCTGTGGGATCGGCGCGAAACAGTTCTTGAATGTCATCCAGATTATCCCGCACCAGGAGTTCTAGTTGCTTCTGATCGTTGCGGTATTCCAAGGCCAAAGCCATATCTTCGATGGAGTCCGTACATTTTTGGACGATCTGGTCGATCACCTGGAACATCTTTTCCATGTGCTTCACGGCCAGTGTGACCGTTTTTTCCTGGATAACTTCGGCAAAAACCGTCTTGAAGCCACGTGCCGACAGTTGGGCGACCAGCTTTTCGGTAATATGGTAATATTTGGGAACAAGAATCGCTTCGGAATTGGGCAGGTTAATCGCTTGCGAAAGACGCATATTCTGCAAAAGAATCGGATCGGAGAGGGAATATTCTCCTGGTTGCAACGTCCTTATAGACATGTCAACTGGATTCCTTTAAAAATAATCTGAACCATGCTTGACCTCATTGAAACAAAATAATGAAACAAACGCGATTAAGCGGTTCAAGAATAGGCGCACAAACCCAAAAGGTCAAAGATAATCAAACGCTCGGACTTTCAATTTTATTCAACGAAAAACGGTTGACATTTTGGAATACATTATGAGATTTTCAATACATTCAAAGGTTCCTGGTCCAACCAGATGGATACATTTTATTACCGAAAACCACGAAAGGTGATTCATATGTTTGATGCGCGACTTCTCGACAAGATCAAGTTTTTTTCAGATCTTTCACAAAGTGCCAAAAAAGAGATCTCGATGCTCGACAGTGCATTTAAAAAATTTCCCTCCGAAAGCACAGTTGTCAGCGAAGGGGATGAAACTTACTCTTTTTTTGTTCTTTTGCAAGGTATGGCGAGCGTATACAAAAAACCGAACATCAACCCCATTAATGAACTAAAACCAGGAGCGGTGTTTGGTGAAGCCGCATTTTTGACGGAAAAACCACGCATGGCAACGGTAATCGCCATGGATACCTGCATTTTTTTAGAGTTTGATCGAAAAATTTTAAATCAACTCTCA
>JADFYY010000100.1 GCA_015232825.1 Magnetococcales bacterium | reverse complement strand
CGTTTCAGCCAAGGCGTTGATGGCCATGCCAGAGGCCGCGCGCGTAGCAATGGGTTTGGCAAAGGTCAAGGCCATCAGAGGGGTGTCCCATCCAACGGGCAATGTTCCTGCCAACCGTTCTTTTAGTTCCGTGGATTCATTCGCCACGCGCTCTTCCCAGGCCTGACAAATCTGTCGTCCCTGCTCTGCGTGGATCTTGAACCACTGCACAACCTCTTGGGGAATGTGAAACGGTTCCTCTGGCCACTGAAAAAAGGCCCGTGTCGCTGCCATGCGAGATGCGCCCAATGGCGAACCGTGAACCGCCGCCGTATTGGCCCCAGGGGAGCCAAATCCAATTTGTGTTCGTACCCGGATCAAGGTTGGTCGAGTCTGTTCTCTTTGTCCCGCCTTGAGAGCAGACTCAATGGCATCCAGATCTTCGCCGTCGGGTACTGTCACCGTGTGCCAGCCATAGGCGCGAAAACGGGCTTCCACATCCTCGGTAAAGGTCAGATCCGTGCTGCCCTCAATGGAAATTCGATTGTCATCATACAAGACAATCAGTTTTCCCAATTGCAGATGACCTGCCAAGGAAGCAGCCTCTGCCGCCACGCCCTCCATAAGATCCCCATCGGAAACAATGGCGTAGACAAAGTGGTTTACGAGAGTAGGATTGAACTTGGACGCTAAATGACGTTCGGCCATGGCCATGCCTACCCCCATGGCCAGACCTTGTCCCAAAGGTCCAGTTGAGGTCTCCACGCCAGGGGTCACACCATATTCGGGATGACCTGGGGTGCGACTCTCCCACTGACGAAATTGTTTGAGTTCCTCCAGGGATAGATCATATCCAGAGAGATGCAGCAAGGCGTACAACAAGGCCGAGCCATGGCCAGCCGAGAGAATGAATCGATCCCGATCCGGCCAATGGGGCACGAAAGGGTTGTGACGCAGAATTCTAGTCCACAAGACATAAGCCATGGGAGCTGCACCTAAGGGCAGACCGGGATGACCGGATTGAGCCTTCTCGACCATGTCAGCGGCCAGCATCCGCACAGTGGTGACGCTTAAAGCATCCAGATTTTGTTTCATGTATGGATCCATTGTTTAATTATTAAAGATCGGTCCCGCGACACAACACCCCGACAAGGGCGTGGACGGCTTTGTCATGGACGTATTCGTGTAGTTCGGTTTGTAATTGCATCACCGCCAGTCCAGCAGCCAAGGCGGCTTGGGTCACATGGCCTTTGCCATGGGCATAACATCCCCCCCGTTCAAACCCCTCCAAGGGATTGACCACCACAGCACTCCCTTCCGGGTCAGCCTCGTGGAGAAAGACAGTGAAAACAAAATAACCACCCACCCGCAACGCCTTGGCACAAGCGGAAAAAACCGAGGTCAAGTCCCCAAAGTGAATCAAGGTTGCCGCACAGACAATGGCGTCGTAAGTTGCGGGGTGTTCTGTCATAAACGTCTCTAGATCGCCTTGATGAAGCGCATCATAGATGCCCTTTTCACGGGCTTTATCCAGCATGTCAACTGAGAGATCAATGCCATCAAGCCGTGTGGTTAGGTCACGCAGTAAAACCCCAACCATCCCCGTGCCGCAACCCGCATCTAGCATCGTTGCCACCGGCGAGGAAAGCTGACTTTTCAATGCCTTCGCCACCAGATCAGCCCCACGATAACGGTCGTCGGCAATGTGATCCCAGTATCGTGCCCGTTTGGCATAAATCCGCTCCAGTTGATCTTGCGAGGCCCGTGAGGGGAGGGCCGCGCAACCCAAGGCCGCCAAGGCAAACGAGAGACCCAATGAATCTTGAGGATCCAGAGCCAAAGCCTGTCGATAACACTTAATCGCTTCATCCGTTCGGTTTAAGGTGCGCAAAACATCTCCCAAATGCTTGCGAGCCATGGCCCAATCCGGCTTGATCTGGATGGCCTGTTGATAACAGGCAACGGACTCTTCCAGACGGCCCAATTCTTTCAAAACATTGCCCAGGTTGTGGTGTGCATCGGCCTGTCTTGGAGAGAGAACCAAAACCCGTCGGTAGTAGGTTTCTGCCTCGGTAAAACAGCCCAACTCCTTATAGGTGATCCCCAGATGGTTCAGTGCTTCCACATGGTCAGGAGATAAAGCAATTGCGCGTCGAAGAGTCGTCACCGCCTCATTCAGTTGGGCAAGGCTCAGATACGTCATCCCCAGATTGGACAAGATCTCGACATGATTGGGATGAATTGTCAAAGCCTGACGATAATAGAGTGCAGCCTCTTCCAGACGGCCTAGATCTTTCAATAGATTGCCCAGGTTGTTCAATGACTCGACATGATCCGGTCGAGTGGCCAAAACCGTGCGAAAACAATCCTCTGCCGCATCGAGTCGTCCCAAATTCTTTAAAATGACCCCCAGATTTCCCTGTGCCCGTAATTCAGTTGGCTGAATGGCCAACACCTTGCGGCAACAGGTTTCTGCCTCCAAAAGGCGACTCATTTCTTTGAAAACAATGGCAAGGTTGATCAGGGCATCGACAAAATTTGGTTTGATAGCCAATGCCCGTTGCAACAGCGTCATCGCTTTAGTCAGTTGTGATTGTTGTAGGGCAAGGGCTCCCCAATTGCCCAAAACAACGTAATAGAGCGGATGAGAGGCCGCGATTTTGCCATAACACTGTTCCGCCTGAGGCAACTCTCCTCGCTGATGATGGGCAACCCCTTGAAGCCACCAGGGCTGATCTGGGTGGTGGGTGATGGGGTCTTGTTTGCGTAAGGCTCTGCGTTGTTGACGATTCAAGGGGTCACCGATTGTTTATTTTGCTGGCTTGCTTGCGCAAAAACGTCATAAGTTCGTGCAGGTATACCCCAGGACTGCCGGGCAGAAGAGCGTCGTCTATGTCTTTAAGTTGACGCTCACGGGCCATTTTCATGCTACGCTGTATGGCGACCTCCAGGTAGGCTTTTGTCTGGTCAAATAGGGTCGCAGGGGAAGCCAGATGGTGTTCCACACGATTCTTAAGCCATGTAACATCGTCAGCCTCTGCTCCCGCCTCTTCAAAATGGAGCAAAATCCATAAATCAAACGATGGCCGACAACAGATCAGCCGCAATCCGGTTGTCTCTATGGTCATGGCCTCTTGCAGTGCGTACCAAGTCTGACGCATTAAAGTCTCTTGTTGGCCGTCCCACTCCAGTACGCAATAGACCCGACGGAATGGACCCGCATTTTTGGAACGCTCCTGGTAAATCGCCAATATTCCATCTTTTTCATGTGGAATGGCCGCGCTGACCACCCTTTCGGTGATCTTGAGGTGAGCGAGAAAGTCTTGTAAATAGGAGAGTGCTGGTTCGCTTGCGAGCAGCAGCATGCGATCACGGGGAGGACGCTTGGGATTGTTCCTTTCCAAAGACAAACCGGTTCGGTCGCGCACCTGTGTGAGCGGGGGGTGACGGCGAATGGGGGCGGGCGCGGTCACAAATCCTTGAAACGTTTTAGGGTGGGTATAGCACCGAAGCTGCCTTCTAGATAGCGGCGTTGCAGCGGTTCTCCCTGTTCGATGTCAAAATCGGAGACTGGGTAGAGTTCACTGCAACGATCACCGCTTTTTTCCATCATCCAGAATTGATCACGGCGAAAGGCTTCTGGGTCCATCAATGCGGTATCATGCGTCGTGCTGATCAATTGTGCCTTGAATTGATTGGTGTCGGCATTGTGCATCAGGCCAAAGAGAAACTTGACTAAGTGATGGTGGAGGCTGGTATCCATTTCGTCCATGAATAGGACACGCCCTTGACCCAAGATATTCATCCAAGGCCACGCCAAGGCAAAGAGCTTTTGCGTGCCACGGGACTCGGCATCCCAGGGGAGCAGTACGGGTTTGCCGGTATCGGCTGTGGAGCGTTCAAAACGGATCTCGGTTACGATGGTGTTCGACATCTCTTTTTGCAGTGCAGCGCGCACTTCTGGGGGGAGGTCTTCCATTCCCAGGTCGCCCATCGAACGACTCTCCAGACGGATGTCTTCGATGTCCATGTCGGCTTGATTGAGGAATTTCAGCACTTTCAGACGACCTTCGGCATCTTTGCACAAGGAGGCGGAAAACTCTTTGCTGATCTCTAGATGGGGGCGGAACACCCGCAACCGTTTATCAAACCAATCGAACACCGGGCGCAGAGAGGCACTGTTGAGCTGAATGGCGGTAGAGAGAAATAAGGCGTTTTTTCGGGTGGCGTCGCGCCATACTTCTCGATTGCCGGGCATGTATTTTTTGTGCAGGTTCCAAACCTCTTTGCCCGCTTCCACATCGTAGTAGCGTTCAAACCAGCGTTGTGGTCGTCCACTGGGATAGGCGATGAGCCACTCATGCATCACCCGTTCACGGGTGACGGCAAAGCCGTATTGATAACGCACCTCGTCTTCAATGAAGATCATTTCAAAGACGCTGGGGGCTTGAGCGTTTTTGTTGTTGAGCAAAAACGGGTAGACATCAATGATGTCCCCCTCTTGTCCTTTGGAGGAGTTGAGGACAAAATCCCACATGAACAAGGCGGCGCGGATCAGGTTGCTTTTGCCAGAGGCGTTGGGACCATAGATGACAGTCGATTTGAGCAATTTGGGCATTTTAGCCAAGCCCGTGGCAAAGGTGTTCTCTGGCAACTCCCGAAAGGTGCCGCTGGCCGCCATACTCAAGGTTTGGCGTTCGCAAAAGGAGAGATAATTGGTAACGCTGAATTCAATGAGCATTCAACACCGTTTGGTCAGTGACAAAGAGACGGTTTTTTCCACCGTTTGGGAGCTTCCCAATATTAGCATGTTATCTCGTTTGCAAAAAGGGAACTTTTATGGTGTCGTCAATTTCAGGACACCATTTTGGACGCAAGCGGTCACCACATCGCCGCGTTTGCAACCTCCAGAGAGCAAGGTTTCGGCCAAGGGGTCTTGAATCCATCGTTGAATCAATCGCTTCAAAGGTCTTGCGCCATACTGGGAATCAAACCCCTCTAACGCCAGCCACTGGCGTGCTTCCTTAGTTAGAGTTAGGGTGATTTGGTGGGGGGCCAGCAGGTGATGCAACTGCTTGAGCTGAATCTCCACGACCGCTTCCATGTGTTCAGAACCCAGGCGGTGAAACAGGACAATTTCATCAAGCCGGTTTAAAAATTCTGGGCGGAAGGTGTGTTGTAATTCAGGCATGACCTGTGCTTTCATGATTTCATAGGGTTTTTCGTTCAAAGCGGCAATCGCGGACGAGCCGATATTGGAGGTCATGATGATCACTGAGTTTTTAAAATTGACCACCCGCCCTTGGGAGTCGGTCAGGCGTCCATCATCGAGAATTTGCAGCAAAACATTGAAAACATCCCCATGGGCCTTTTCGATTTCATCCAGCAAGATCACGCCATAGGGACGACGGCGTACCGCTTCGGTCAACTGTCCCCCCTCTTCATAGCCTACATAACCAGGAGGGGCTCCAAGCAGACGCGAGACAGCATGTTTTTCCATATATTCCGACATATCCAGACGGGTCATGGCTCGGTCGTCATCAAACAAAAAGCCCGCCAATACCTTGGTGAGTTCGGTTTTGCCGACGCCAGTTGGACCTAAAAACAGAAACGATCCCATGGGACGATTGGGATCCCCCAATCCCGCCCGACCCCGGCGCACTGCACGCGAAATGGCGGATAAGGCCTCGTTTTGTCCCACCACCCGTTCTGCCAGTCGGGACTCCATGGCCAGCAGTTTCCCCCGTTCTCCTTCCAGCATTTTGGCCACTGGAATGCCCGTCCAACGCGAGACCACCGCTGCCACCTCTTCTTCGCCAACCTCCTCGCGCAACAGACGTCCTTGGCTTGTTGAGCTTCCAGCTTCCAATTGCCGCATCAGGTCGGGGATAATGCCATATTTGAGTTCCCCGGCGCGGGTGAGATTTCCGTGTTGTTCGGCCTCTTCAAGATCTTGTCTGGCCTTCTCCAGAGATTCTTTAAGCTTGCGACTGGCCTCGATGGTGTTTTTTTCCAGATTCCAACGTAAGGTGAGGGCCGTGGATTTCTCCTTGTCGCGGGCTAGGTCGATTTCCAGTTGCTTGAGGCGTGCCATGGAGGTGGCATCGTGTTCCTTGGAAAGGGCCGAGCGTTCGATCTCCATTTGCAAAATACGTCGATCCAGTTCGTCGATGGCCTGGGGTTTGGAGGTGATCTCCATGCGAATGTGCGCGGCGGCCTCATCTACCAAATCGATGGCCTTGTCTGGCAGAAAACGGTCGGTGATGTAACGCTCCGACAGAGTAACCGCCGCCACAATGGCCCCATCGGTGATGCGTACCCCATGATGTAACTCGTATTTCTCCTTGATCCCACGCAAAATGGAGATGCCATCTTCGATATTGGGTTCATCCACCATAACGGGTTGAAATCGTCTGGCTAGGGCAGAATCTTTTTCAACATGTTTGCGGTATTCGTCCAAGGTTGTGGCCCCCACGCAGTGGAGGTCGCCTCGGGCCAAGGCCGGTTTGAGGAGATTGGAGGCATCCATGGCCCCTTCGGTGCGGCCTGCACCCACTAGGGTATGCATTTCATCGATGAACAGCACCACTCGGCCATTGGCGTCACGCATTTCATTCAGCACAGCCTTGAGACGTTCCTCAAATTCGCCGCGATATTTGGCCCCGGCAATCAAGGCTCCCATATCTAAGGCGACAAAGCGTACCCCTTTGAGCGATTCAGGGACATCGCCGCGCACGACCCGCAAGGCCAGTCCCTCGATAATGGCCGTTTTGCCTACGCCAGCCTCGCCAATCAAGACCGGATTGTTTTTGGTGCGGCGAGCCAAGACTTGAATGGTGCGTCGGATTTCATCATCCCGGCCAATCACTGGATCGAGTTTTCCTTGCCGGGCCATTTCGGTGAGATCCCGGCCATATTTTTCCAAGGCACGAAAGCTGCTTTCAGGATCGGGTGAGGTGACCCGTCTGCCGGGTGCGACTTCGGCTAGGGTTCGTTTGATCGTCTCTTGAGTGATTTTTAATTTTTTCAGCAGTTTTGCCAGTTCTCCTTCCGTCTCTCCGGCCATAGCCAGCAAAAAGTGTTCGGTGGAGACATAGGCGTCTTGCAGGTCGCGGGCGATTTTATCGGCATCGGCCCAGATTCCTTGTAGACGACGGGAAAACAGCACTTGATCCGCGCCAGCCCCTTCAACCCGTGGAATTCGGTCGAGCAGACGGGAGAGTTCACCAATTAACAGATCGGGTGCGACTCCCATTTTTTCCAGAATGGGGCGGACCATGCCATCACGTTGTTCCAGAAAGGCGGTCAGAAGATGTTCTGGTTCTAGCCTCTGGTGGCGGCGTCCGGCAGCCATACCCATGGCCTGTTGTAGGGCTTCTTGGGATTTTGTGGTCAAACGGTCCTGTTGCATGGTCGCACCTTTGCTTAAGAATTTTATGGTCCCTTTACGTAGTGATAGATAAGCATGACCGAACCGACATACAAGCCCTGAGGATTGCGATTTAATGATGCATGAACCTTGACAATGCGATTAAGTTTCATTTATAATTTTCTATCATTTTCAAATTTGAGAGGTTTATCCGATGAAGAATTCAAACAACACCACGTTGGCAGAGTTGCCGGTTGGCCGTGCGGCTAGGATTGAAGGGTTGCTTGGCGATACCGTCAGCAAGCGTCGCTTGATGGCACTCGGTTTGGTGAAAGGCAAGGAGATCTCCCTGGAAACCAAAGCCCCCATGGGGGATCCAAAAATTTATTCCATCCTTGGCTATCGTTTGTCGATTCGCAACGATGACGCCAAAAATGTTTTGGTCTCGACGGGTTAGTCAATCAAAAGACAGGATTTTGCTGCCCCACGATAAAAATCTGTCCTATAATGCGGAATTATTTTCTCGTAGATCGGGTATTGGCGTGTGTTTAACGATTGCAATTGAAACTGTCGTGCGTTAAAAATAGCATCCTGGGATTGGCTATTCTGCCATTTTTAAGCTCCTTGAAAAATGCATTATTTATGATTGATATATATAGTAAATTTATCAAATAATAAGGAAGTGATTTTATGTCTTCAGATGATGTGGCGTTTTCAGAGATTCTTCCTGTTGGATGTCCACCAAATGATGCAATCAAATCGGATGGTAGAACGGCATTCAGGCTGATTAAAATGAACCCACCGATACCAGAGGATTTTTTTTCACACAGCAAATTAGCAAAAAGAAAACCACCAGATGTACCGCTTTGCAATTGGATGTCGTGTTCGCTAAATGCTGACAAAGTACCATTAATTAATTTTAGAAAAATGCCAAGATTTAAAGATTTTAAATTTATTGCCGTGTTACGTTTAGAAAAAGAATCAGGAATGATTAAAGAAAAAAATGGACATATCGATTTTTGGATGTACGCATCATTTAATCCAATTGATGCATGCGAAATAGAGAGTGCTGATCCATGAATAATCGAAATTTCCTCTTAGAAGCAACAATATCTGAGACATTATTGTACTATGATGGTCCTCAATTGGTTCTTCTTTCTGGAGCCAATGGAGATAAAGGAATTGCTGTTGCAATAACCCGTGATGGAATGGAATATCCATTTTTTGCATGCTATATACATCAAAAGATTTTAGAAAAATATCTTATAGGGAAGGTTGATTTATATTATCTTTTTTCTAATGCATCTTCATCGGCGTATTATTTTTTTGATTTGTTTTTAGTGAAAAATGATATTGTTAGTCTCGAAAGGGTTTCAGAGGATGAGGCTCAAAATAAAGACTATTGGCCGGAAAAGGGCTTTTTTTCTTCAAATCATTCAAGTGTGTTATCATCGCGTACCGAAGACCCTGAATATATTAATATTAATGGGGCTTGGGACATGTCTGAATTGTCACTGTTTTTTAAAAAGTTTTCGGAAATATATGCAATTTTGTTTATAGTTAATTTTAATGTGAGGAAACTAAAAAAATTAATTTCATCTCGTTATTGGCAAGGAGGCGGTAGTTATCTAAGTTTCTATGATAGCTTAATGGAGGAAGTAGAAAATTCAAATTTGCTTACATTAAAAAGTATTCAGTACGCTTCTCCTGGCAAATTAGGAATGGTTGGAAATACGGTTGTCATTAACAAAGTGGTAGACTTAATTCAAATATTTGAGAACCATTCTGTTCAGGCATTACAGGCTTATCGGTCTATCGATAGAATACTTAATAATGAGAAATTAAAAAGTTCAGAGGCTTCAACAAATTTTTCAAGTCAATCGATTGAAAATTATGTTAAAAATCAAGCGGATATTATATTGAATGCACTTGGAATTGACACTCAAAACAATCCGTTTTTTGACGCTTGTAACTGTAACGTTTTGATATATTCAAAACTTGTGCTTTCAATACATAGAAGGGTTGATAGTGTTCACAATTTTATTTCTGAAGGGCGTGTTCAATTAACTTGATTTGCTTTGGTGGGAGACTCTCATAGGAGATCTCCCTGGAAACCAAAGCCCCCATGGGGGATCCAAAAATTTATTCCATCCTTGGTTATCGTTTGTCGATTCGCAACGATGACGCCAAAAATGTCTTGGTCTCGACGGGTTAGTTTGTTACCTAGGGTCTTGCACAGTCAGTATTCCTGATGCTTTGGATCAGTAGCTTTGTGGTTAGCAACTTGTGTAAGGGAGACAACCCGATGAACATGGTCGAAGAGATCTATCAGCGCACTCGACGTTTGCCATCAGACAAAGCGGTAAAGGTGTTGGATTTTATTGGTTATTTGGAGAGCATGCCGAACCGTCAATCTGTCACAACCAGGAAATGCCCCCCGCTTTCGGAATGGTTGGAGCCTATTCAAATCGATTCTTGGGACAGTGGAATCGATTTGAGTCGTGAAGCGATGCATGACGATGATGGAAGTTGATTTACAGGTAATTGGTAAAATAGCTAATTTAATTTCAATATTTATTTAGGATTCATATGTATGAATATGCTGACCACATTCAGTAGTGATAAGGAGCCGTTACACGACATTTTACGAAGTGTCAGCAATGGTAAGACCCAATTACCAGATTTTCAGCGTGGATGGGTTTGGGATGATGAACATATTCGCAGTCTTCTTGCCAGTGTTTCACTGTCATACCCGATTGGAGCAATTATGACCCTGCAAACAGGAGGTGAAGGTGTCCATTTTCATCCCCGTACTATAGAAGGTGTAATATTATCCAATTCCATTGAACCTGACCGCCTCATAATGGATGGTCAGCAGAGATTGACATCTTTGTACTTATCGCTTTTCTCAAATACCCCAGTAGCAACAACTTTCAACAACAATAAGAGTAATAGATGGTATTATTTGGATATCGACAAAGCTCTTTCTCCTGAATATGATCGTGAAGATGCGATTTTAAGTGTTGCTGAAGACCGTATTGTCAGGAATTTTCGTGGTGAATCTGTAGCAGATTATACCACCATGGAGAAGGAATGCGCCGCTGAAATGTTCCCGTTACCTTTGGTTTTCAATATATCAAAGTTAACCGCTTGGCAAATGGAATA